>CAYSBO010000022.1:0-15891 GCA_964429285.1 uncultured Dehalococcoidales bacterium
GGACGAACATGGGCATGATTACGTGGACATAGTTGTCCACGCCGATGGGGCGGATTGTTCCCGGACTGGAGGGGGTGGTGACTTCCAAAGCGACCTGCGACTGGTGGAGGACGGATAAAACGTCGGCAAGGTATTTCACATTGAAGGCGATTTTGGCCTCTTCTCCGTCGATGAGAGCGTCCACTTCACCAACATTGTCGCCGACTTCCTCGGCCTGAGCAGAAACAGTCACCTTCCCCGGAGCAAGCTCCGCCCCGGGGCTGATCACCAGGCGGACTATGCCACTGGCATCGCGGGCAAATACGGAGGATATCTTGGTAACGCGTAGGAATTCATTGATGTCGATTACAGCCCGCGTAGTATAGCTCTGAGGAATGACCTGGGAATAGTTGGGGAAGGAGCCTTGAAGGAGCTGGGATACTATCTCGGCATCCTTGAGGCGGAAGAGCACCTGGCTCTTCTGCTGGTTCAGGGTGATTTCTACGGGTTCCTCCTGTTCAGCGAGGAGTCGATTCAGTTCATTGAGGGTCCGAGCAGGGATGATAACCGTAGTCTTCTCGCCGACCGGCGAGCCAAGAGTCGTGTTGTGGACGGCCAGCCTGAAGCCATCAGCAGCCACCAGGTTAAGCTGGTCGCCATCAAATTCGGTGTTAATTCCGGTCAACACGGGGCGCGATTCTTCGGCAGCGGCGGCAAAAGCGACCTGTGTGATTCCCTCCCTGAGGCTAGCTGCTTCAATGGTAGTAGTTATACCGTCCTTTATCTCCGGAACAGGGGGAAAGTCTGCAGCATCAATACCGTTGATGCGGGCCTGGAAATGGCCGCTCTTGAGTTCCAGGATACGACTGGCGGAGGGAAGGTTTATTTCAATCAAGTCGTTGGGCAGGGAACTAACAAAGTCGATGAGCAAGCGAGCAGGAACGGTTATGCTTCCCTTCTCTTCCACCTTGGCTCCGACCCAGCAGGTGGTAGCCATTTCCAAATTGGTGGCTGCCAACTTGAGATGCGACTTCTCAGCGGATAGAAGGATATTCTGGGTGATAGGCAGAGTAGACCTGGCGGCCACAGCTCTTCCTACAATGGTCAGTCCTTTGTTCAAGTTCTCTTGAAGACAAGACAGTTTCATGAAATACCTCCCACCGTGTAGATTAGTGAAAGTATACTATCAAGAACTCCAATAATCAATGATTGTCGGACACGGTGGCGGCCTTGCCAAAGGGATGCCGCAGATAAGTGCTTTTGCTATCAGGCGGGCTTACTCCGGCCAGCTACAAACCGGTCTCTTCAATCTCACTAAGCTGCCGAAGGGGAAACACCAGGCTGTGGATACCTACCGTAGAGGACAGTCATCTTCCTGAGCCTGTCCTTGATTGGTTCGGTCAACATGACGGGCACCAAACGCCAACACCAGTTTCCCTCCGCCGTGCCGGGAAGATTCATCCTGGCTTCGGCGCCCAATCCCAGGACATCCTGCATAGGGACGATAGCCGTGTCGGCGACGGACATCAAAGCCAGGCGGATGAAATCCCAATTGACCTCGCGTCCGTCCGTGCCGGTATACTTCAGGGCAAGATTCCTCTCCATCTCCATCTGTTTGCCGCTTCGAGTGCTGCCCTCGGTTGCGCCGCCCTTGAACCAACCGACAGTTGTATTGTTATCGTGGGTGCCCGTGTACACCACGCAGTTTCGCGGATAGTTGTGAGGCTTGTAATCATCGGCCTTGGGATCATCGCCGAAGGCAAACTGAAGAACCCTCATCCCCGGAAAGCCAAGCTGGTCTCTAAGTTCATCTACTTCGGGCGTGATTACTCCCAGATCCTCGGCAATTATGGGCAGGACGCCCAGTGCTTCTTGCACGGCGTCAAAGAGTTCTGCCCCGGGTCCCAGCACCCATCGCCCGTTCAAGGCCGTGGTGTCCGTCCCCGGAACCTCCCAGTACTTCTCGAAGCCCCGGAAATGGTCCAACCTCATAATGTCCACCAGCGCATGGGTTGCCCGAAATCGCTCGATCCACCACGCATAGCCCTCCCTGGCCATTACATCCCAGCGGTAGAGGGGATTTCCCCATAACTGCCCCGTCTTGCTGAAGTAGTCAGGGGGCACCCCAGCCACCACCGTGGGCTTGCCGGTGGCATCCAGATAGAACATGTCCGGACGTGACCAGACCTCGGCACTATCGAGAGCGATGAATATAGGCACATCGCCGATGAGCCTGATTCCACGCTCATTGCAGTATTTCTTCAGTTCAGACCACTGCTTGAAGAACTGGTATTGTTGATATTTGTGGCAACGGACCTGATGGGCCAGCTTCTCGTGCCACCGTTCGAGAGCTTTCGGCTGGCGTGTACGGATATCGTCCTCCCAGGTGTGCCAGGGGGCCAGGCCGTGGGCATCTTTCAATGCCGTGAACAGCGAGTAAGTGTCAAGCCAGGAGGCATTTTGTTGACAGAAAATGTCAAATTGCTCCTGCTCAGTTGAAGCCGCCTTACTGTGGAAAGCCTCAAAGGACTTCTTCAGCAACGGCATCTTGAACTTAATAACCGAGCTGTAATCGACTCTTCCTTCAGGGAAAGACGGTACGTCATCCAGGTCAGCAGGTTCCAGGAACCCATTTTCAACCAGCCTTTCCAGACTTATCAGCAGCGGATTGCCGGCAAACACAGAGAGGCACTTGTAGGGAGAATTGCCATAGCCGGTCGGGCCCAGAGGCAGGATTTGCCAGAGACTTTGCCCGGTGCCGGCCAGAGAATCAGCAAACTGATAGGCTTCCCTGCCCAGGTCTCCTATTCCGAATCGGCCCGGTAACGAGGTTGGATGCAACAATACGCCACTTGCTCTGGGGAACCTCACGGCACGCTCTCCTCGAGAAATATTAGCATCGGTTCAGCGAGATTCCAAGATCAGGCCTACTTCGGCGGGGTCAAGTACCAACGGCTGTCCCGACACCAGCGGTTCGGGCGAGGAGTCATCGTCCCGGCAAATGCGATGCAGGCGATGCCCGGGGCGTAGGTCAAGACCGTCGAGCGAGGCTCTCACCTGGTGGCCCTTGTCCTTGTTTACCAGGATCCAGCCTAGCCGTCCGGGGGCTTGTCCTGCACCTCGTTGGAGCACAAGGACATTATTGTCACTTCTCATCGCCTTCAGTTTCCCTTCGCCATGGAGCAAAGGATGTTCCATCTTAAGTCTGTTGGCCCTGGTTATGAATCTTTGAAGATCGAACGAGGCTGTCTCCCAATCTGCAGGGCGGGTGGAAACAACATCCAGTTTCTTTTTGAAGCCGAACTCGTAGCCGATAGGCATCATAAGCCCGGCCGAGAATGCGGCGGCGAAGGCATAACGCTGACGCTGTACAGGCTCGTTGCCATTCTCATCGGCAGCAAGGCGAGTCGTATCATGACTCTCAGGGAAGGAGATGGAGGGAGCGATTCTGCCGAACTTTTCATGCTGTTCCAGGCACCACGGCTGTGTGAAGTCCCACCACTTGGAACTATTGAAGAGGTAATGCAGCCCGGCGTCGTGCAGTGCCAGGGCTTCCTCTTCGGTGCATCCCAGGGTTTCAGCAAAGAACACCGCCTCCGGGTCAGTACTGGCTGCTTCGTCAACAAGAAAGCGCCACAGGGCGGCAGGTACCTTGTACGCCGCATCACACCGGAAGCCTTTGAATCCCAGCCCGAGGTAGCGCTTCACAAGCTCGGCCCAGTAAGCCCAGAGCCCTTCTCTATCGCTCGAGCCTTCGTTGTTTATTTCCGCCAGGTCGCCCCACACGGTTACCTTTTCTGGATCGTCGGGGTCCACTGCAAATGGGCTGGCGGTTTCACCACGCTCATCGTGAACATACCAGGCGGGGTGTTCATCAACCAGAGGACAGTCCCGCGACGTGTGGTTGATTACCAGGTCCATCATGGGCCAGAGCCCCAAATCCCGGAATCGCCGAAGGGTCTGCTCCAAGGCCACCAGCCCACCATCCTCCGTATCGGGAGGCAGA
This sequence comes from uncultured Dehalococcoidales bacterium, assembly GCA_964429285.1. GTDB lineage: Bacteria > Chloroflexota > Dehalococcoidia > GIF9 > AB-539-J10 > RBG-13-51-36. The sequence continues at coordinate 3,986 of CAYSBO010000022.1, forward strand.
AACCCAGGATTGATACGGTAGTAGTCCTTCACAGCATAGAGGCTGCCCGAGAACCCCGGATAATGGATAGAGTTAATGTACAGCCAGTTGAAGCCCATTTCTGCCGCGCGGGATGCGTGCTTGACCCAGTCAGGCATGGTGCCCGCCAACAGAGGGAACAGGTTGTAGATGATGGGTACCTGTTTCTGGTTGTCCACGGAAAATCGGTCGTCTTTTCTTATTATCGACCCTAGTATACAATAGCAGCAGACTGCGACAAAACCGATTATTGAAAGAGCGGGCTCAAACGCACGACCAGGGTTCAAAATTGGGCAAGAAAGGGGAGGACCTGGTCCTCGGCATTGACCTGGGGGGCAGCAAGATACTTAGCGCAGTGATCAGCTCTCAGGGCGAAATCCTGTCGCGCGACCACACCGTAACGCCAGCGCCAGAAGGGCATGAAGCGGTTATCCAGTCCATCCTGGAATCTGTGCACAGGGCTCTACAAGAGGCAAACGTTGACCTTTCCACGCTTGCTGCTGTGGGAGTTGGGGCACCCGGCATCTCAAATCCGGAGACAGGCATTATTTTCACCTCACCGAATCTCCCTGGATGGCAAGACATTCCCCTGAGAGACATAATGGAGGAAAGACTGGGCAAGAAGAGCTTTCTCATCAATGACGCCAATGCCGCTGCCCTGGGAGAATTTCACTTTGGCGCCGCCCGGGGCGTTCGCAACTTCATCTATATTACCATCAGCACAGGTATCGGTGGAGGCATTATCATTGACGGCAGAATCTACACCGGGGCTATCGGTGCCGCCGGGGAGGTGGGACATATGACCATCGATGACCACGGACCAATCTGCAACTGTGGAAATAAAGGCTGCTGGGAAACGCTGGCTTCGGGCACAGCCCTGGCCAGAGAGGCAAGGCACCGAATTGAAGAAGGAGCCGCCACTTCCATCCTGGAATATGCCGGGGGTGACATTGAGAAAGTGAGCCCGGAGGCGATTCATAGTGCGGCGCGGCAGGGTGACAGTCTGGCCAAAGAACTGATTGCTCGGACCGGCTACTACATAGGTATAGGTCTGGCCAATTTGATAAACATATTCAATCCTGAATTGATAGTCATCGGTGGCGGTTTGTCCAATATAGGTGACATGCTGCTTGAGCCAGCCTTCAGAGTGGCTGGAGAGAGAGCATACAAACAGTCTTTCCAGGCGGTGCGTTTTGCTTCTGCCGAACTGGGTCGCAATTCCGGTGTGATCGGTGCGGCTGCCTTTGCCCTCCATGAGATGGGCAGACTCCGTAGTCAGTGAGGTAGAGCACAAATCCTGCCAGAACTGGTCGACGACATGAAAAGTTCCAGCTTTTTCAACAGGCGAACCAAGATAGTTGTTACTATCGGTCCCTCTACCAGTTCAGCCAGTAGAATTGAGCAATTGATAAAGGCTGGCATGAATGTGGCCAGATTTAACCTCTCCCACGGCACTTACAGGGAACATGCCCATCATATCCAGAATGTACGGAAGCTGTCCTCCCGTCTGGCAATCCCTGTTGCCGTTCTTATAGATTTGCCCGGGCCGAAGTACCGCACGGGCAAGGTAAAGGGGGGTCAGGTCAAGCTGAAGAAGGGTACACAGGTCACCATCACCACAAGGCAAGTAAAGGCAGACGCCGGAGTGATATCAGTTAACTTCCCTACCCTTCCGCAGGACATAAAGGTAGGGGATGTCGTGCTGATTGATGACGGGGCGATACAGCTCAAGGTACTTGATAGGCAAGGCACTGAGGTGAGATGCCGCATCATCGTTGGCGGGGTACTAACCGAGGGACGCGGACTGGTGGTGCCCGGTATGCGCACCTCTGCCCCTTTCATGACGGGCGCTTTGCAGGAATGCATCTCCTTTGCCATCAAGGAGCACCCCGATTATCTTGCTCTCTCATTTGTCAGCAATGCTGAGGAGGTATCCAGCGTAAGAGCTATCTTGCGCCAGAACGGCTCAGACGTGCCAATTATTGCCAAGATTGAAAGAGGCGCGGCGGTGGAGGACTTTGATCGCATACTGGCAGCCAGCGACGGCACAATGGTCGCGCGGGGAGACCTCGGCGTAGACATCCCTCTGGAGAAAGTGCCACTGGTGCAGAAGGAAATCATCAGGAAATGCAATCAGGCAGGTAAGCCAGTAATCACGGCTACTCAGATGCTGGAATCAATGGTCAATGCGGCCCGGCCAACACGGGCTGAGGTCACTGACGTGGCTACTGCCATATTCGATGGTACGGACGCCATCATGCTTTCGGCGGAGACCTCCATCGGGAAGTACCCTGTGCAAGCAGTCAAAATGATGGCAAGGATTGCCCGTGAAGCAGAAAAAGGATTGCCCTATGAGCAGATGCTCTCAGAAGGAGGCAGGTGGTTGGAGAAGAAGACGGACGAACTTATAAGCTATAGTGCCTGCCATACGGCAGAGAGTCTGGGAGCAGTGGCTCTGGTGGCCTTTACGCAGTCTGGCAGTACGGCCGGACGACTCTCCAAACATCGCCCCAGAATGCCCGTTCTGGCCATGACCCCCGATGGCGTTGTCCTGGGGAGATTAATGCTGCGCTGGGGCGTCTACCCGTTCCAGATAGCCAGAGTCTCATCGGTGGATGACTTGTTCGCCGCAGGAGCCAGGCTATGTAAAGAAATGGGGCTGGCCAAGCCGGGTGATTTGATAGTGATCACCGGTGGCGTTCCTGTCGGGGAGGCCGGCTCCACCAACCTGCTGAAGGTGCAGAATATCGACTAGGCGTGCCCCGGTGGTCATTGTGTCTGTGAAATTGCTGTCGCATCCTGCAAGACAGGTGTCTGGTCCCCTTGTGATGATCGGAAAAACACGGTAGACAGTGGTGGCAGCGTGATAGTCAAGGAATAGGGCCGACCGTGCAGGGGAACCGGTGCTGATTCCACCCCACCCATATTACCTTGACCGCTGCCTCCGTATTCCCTCGCGTCGCTGTTCAATAGCTCCTTCCAGAAGCCCGGCCGTGGCACCCCGATTCTATAGTTGAAATGGGTCGTGGGGGTGAAATTGCAGACGACCACGAGAAGGTCATCCGGCGAACGCCCTTTGCGTATGAGACTGACTACACTGTGCTCAACATCATTGCAGTCGATCCACTCGAAGCCAGCGGGTTCGAAGTCCAGCTCATAGAGGGCTGGCTGCCTGCGATAGAAATGGTTCAGCTCTTCAACCCAGCGCTTGAGACTGGAATGTGGCAGGTAGTCAAGAAGATGCCATTCCAGACTCTCATCGTGCGTCCATTCCCGCCATTGCCCTAACTCTCCTCCCATAAACAGGAGCTTTTTCCCGGGCTGGGCATACATATATCCCAGTAGCAGCCTCAGGTTGGCGAACTTCTGCCAGTCGTCTCCTGGCATCTTTCCCAGCAGTGAAGCCTTGCCATGGACAACTTCATCGTGAGAAAGGGGCAGGACAAAGTTTTCAAAGAAGGCATAGACCATGCGAAAGGTCAGGTTGTTATGGTGATATTTTCGATATACAGGATTCCTGGTTATGTAATCCAGAGTATCATGCATCCATCCCATGTCCCACTTGAGGCCAAATCCAAGACCTCCCACGTAGGTTGGGCGGGATACCATCTGCCAGGCGGTTGATTCCTCAGCAACGGTTTGCATATCAGGGGTTTCCTGATACATCGCCTCATTGAAGCGGCGCAAGAAAGCGATGGCTTCCAGGTTCTCCCGCCCTCCGTACTGGTTCGGCGTCCACTCCCCTTCTTTCCGACCGTAATCCAGGTAAAGCATGGAAGCCACTGCATCTACACGCAACCCATCCACATGGTACCTGTCCAGCCAGAACAGTGCGTTACTGAGAAGAAAGCTCCTTACTTCGTGCCGACCATAGTTGAAAATGAAAGTGTTCCAGTCGGGATGGATACCCTGTCTGGGATCACCGTGCTCGTAGAGGTGCGTTCCGTCGAAGTATCCCAGTCCGTGTTCATCATTGGGAAAATGAGAAGGCACCCAGTCCAGGATCACGCCTATATCATGCTGATGCAGATAGTCCACCAGGTACATGAAGTCCTGCGGGGTGCCATAGCGACTGGTCGGGGCAAAGTATCCGGTCACCTGATAGCCCCAGGAACCGTAGAAGGGGTGCTCCATTACCGGTAGAAACTCAACATGAGTGAACCCCATCTGCTTGACGTAGTCAGCCAGCCTGGGAGCCAATTCCCGGTAGCTGAGGTAGCGATTCCCCTCCTCGGTCACCCGCTGCCAGGAGCCCAGATGCACTTCATAAACAGAGATGGGGGCATCCAGGCCATTGCAGTTGGCCCGCCTCTCCATCCACGCCTGGTCTCCCCAGTCATAATCTAAGTCCCAGATAACGGAGGCTGTTTTGGGAGGTGTCTCAGCATGGAAAGCAAATGGGTCAGCTTTCTCCACTCGATAGCCGCGGTGACGAGAGACCAGATAATACTTGTAGATTGTCCCCTTGCCCACACCAGGGATAAATCCTTCCCAGATGCCGGACTGTCCCTTTGGAGACAGCGGATGGCTCGACTTGTTCCAGCCGTTGAAGTCACCCACGACACAGACCTGCTGAGCATTGGGTGCCCACACAGCGAAGTGGGTCCCTTCCACTCCATCTACAATCGTGGGACGAGCTCCAAGTTTTTCATACAGCCGGTAATGCGACCCTTCATTGAAGAGGAAAAGGTCATCATCGCTCAGCATGCTGACGTCGTGGCGCACTGGTTGAGCATTTGTCTCATCCTGCGAAGATGCCTTCTTGCGCGGGCGCTTTCCTTCCGTCATCTCTGGCTAATCACTCCTATTGGGATTGCTCTACTCAGCCGAGTATACCATATACTTGAGCGTGCCGACGAATATCTCCACAACCGATGCTCATTCTTCCGCCTTCAGTAGTTGTAATATGCCCTGGAGCGGTACCTTCAACCAGTCTGGTCGATTATTCAATTCATAGCCAATTTCATAGGTAGCTTTTTCCAAAAGATAGGCATCCAGGATAATCCTCAGTTGTTCCGGGTCGTCAGGCAATAATCGTGCCTGTTCCACGCCCTCCAGATAGGAGGTGAGGAAAGATGACGACACCCAGACGTACCAGAATTGTGCCCAGTGTTCCAGGGCAGACAGATCCTCCGGTTTAAGCGCCAGCGAAGCTTGTTGAAGCAGAGCACTGTGAGCCGCGTAGTGGAAGGAGCGTATCATACCTGCGACATCCCTCAGAGGTGACCGTTTGATCCTCCGCTCGCTCAAGGACCGTGCCGGTTCGCCCTCAAAATCAATGATAACGAAATCCTTCCCGGTGTACAGCACCTGCCCCAGATGATAATCCCCGTGACAACGTATCCGTGCCGCTGCAATTTTTCGGTTGCGAATCAAGCGAAAACGGCTAATGATGCTCGCCTCCAGGTCCAGGACCTGTTGGGCATCTTCCTTGAGTTCCTCCGGTAGTCCTCCGTACTGGTCTCTCAGCAGTTGCAGTGTCTGGGTAGCAAAGCTCCTCATAGCATGGCAGAGCGAATTCTGGTAGATAATGGAGAATCGCTCAGGGCTGAAGTCAGGATCGTCCGGTGCCGAGGCCAGGGCCACGTGAAGTTCAGCGGTGCGTGTTGCCAGCAGTTGTGCTGAAACGAGGTAGGGGCCGATAGTATCCTGTGCCAGCGCCGGCGGCTCCCTGAGCAAATCTAGCAGATGTTTCTGAGAAATGGGTGGCACCTGCACTGTAGGATGTACCAGAACATACTGGAAATAATGGTTCAGGGAGTCCATAGTATATTGCCAGGCATCTCCTTCGTTGGGCACGAAACCCTGGAGGAGCGCCAGGCTTGCCGGCTTTCCCTTCTTTCTCCGATACTCAATAGTGCCAGCTACAGGAGGAATGTGGGGGAAAGGCTTTTTCTCGGTAAGAAAGCGACCCATCTCCACATCGGGATTTATGCCATCCTCAATTCGCCGAAACAGCTTGAGAATTAGCCTGTCGCCATATACTACCGACGTATTGGTTTGCTCTGCCTTAATTGGGGCCGGCTCCAGAGGAATGCCAGCAGGGCCGCGGCCTGTGCGGAAGGTCTTGGTTGGCAGAGCGGAAATTTCCCCGGCCTGCCCCTTGAACCGTCTCCGCCCACCTATGGCACGCAGCAAATAACTACAGAAATCCTTGTCGAACAAGGCATCAAACAGTAGCTTCTCGCCATCACTAACCCTCCCCCCAGGTTTCAGATGGGCAATAAGGGCGTGGGGATATTCGCTGCGGACCTGTTCGCTCTGTTCCACAGGGATAGTAATAAGTGGGAGCAGATAGGTTTCCGGCTCGCCTTCTGTATATTCCACTTCTATCAACACAAGGTAGGCAATAGAGGTTGCCCAGGATATCGGCACAACGTCCAGAATCTGTGCCCCCCAGGATTCTCGCGCTTTGCCACGGAACCACCGACGCCCCCTTATGTAATCAAGTAAGACGGCTTCCAGGACAAACCAGTTCTTCCTCTGGAACAGGTTTTGCTCCATCTCAGCCAGTGTAGGAAGAACCCCAATGTCTTCTGAAGGCAGAGCACGGAGACGATGCGGCCTGGCAAGCTCTGATTCCAGTGAAAACCAGTAGAAAGCGTGAGGACTAAGAGTAAAAGGGTACCTGTCTTCAGTAATAGGAGCAAACTGTGCCCGTCCGAAAAGCTCGACCGGAACCCTTCCTTGAAATTCCGCAAGGTCCAGTTGAGTCTGCTGAGCAGCATGTGACAGGTTAGCCACCACCAAGATGGCCTCATCCTGGTAGCGACGAAGGAAGGCCAGTATCTTACGGTTTTGCGGATGAAGGAACTCAAGAGTCCCTCTTCCGAAAGCCTTGAACCGCTTTCTCAGCGCAATGGTACGCTTCATCCACCAGAAAAGAGAATCGGGATTGTTTTGCTGGTTCTCTACGTTGACGGACTCATAGTGGTACTCCGGATCAATAATGGGGGGAAGATAGAGTTTCTGGGGATTGGCGTGAGAAAACCCGGCGTTACGGTCAGGACTCCACTGCATCGGAGTACGGACCCCGTTACGGTCGCCGAGATAGAAATTGTCTCCCATGCCGATTTCGTCGCCGTAGTAGATCACCGGTGTCCCCGGCAAGGAGAAGAGCAGGCCATTCATCAGTTCGATCTTCTTGCGGTCATTATTCAGTAGCGGTGCCAGGCGTCGGCGGATACCGAGGTTCAGTCGAGCAGCAGGATCGCTGGCATACATCCTGTACATGTAGTCCCGCTCTTCATCGGTGACCATCTCAAGAGTCAGCTCGTCGTGATTGCGGAGGAAAACGGCCCATTGACAGCTATCCGCAATTGCCGGAGTCTGCTGGAGGATGTCCATGATAGGAAAACGGTCCTCCATACGGATAGCCATAAACATACGGGGCATAAGGGGGAAGTGATAAGCCATATGAAACTCATCACCATCGCCAAGATAGGCAGCTGCATCTTCGGGCCACTGGTTGGCTTCTGCCAAGAGCATGCGATTCTTGAATTTTCCGTCAATATGCTTACGCAGCTCCTTCAGGAAAGCATGTGTTTCGGGCAAGTTTTCACAATTCGTGCCCTCTCGCTCGTAGAGGTAAGGCACCGCATCTACCCGCAGCCCGTCAACTCCGAGCCTCAGCCAGAAATCCATAACCCTCAGGATAGCCCGCCTGACGGCAGGGTTGTCATAGTTCAGGTCAGGCTGGTGTGAATAAAAACGGTGCCAGTAATATGCCTTGGCCACGTGGTCCCATGTCCAGTTAGAGTATTCACTGTCTTTAAAAATGATGCGGGCATCTCGGTACTTTTCTGGCGTGTTGCTCCAAACATAAAAGTCGCGCCAGCGGCTTCCTGCTGCTGCCCGTCGGGCTCGCTGGAACCAGGGGTGCTGGTCAGAAGTGTGATTGATGACCAGTTCTATGATGACACTCAGCCCGCGCTGGTGTGCTTCATCCACAAAGGCCTTGAAATCGCGCATGTTCCCAAAGATGGGCTGGATGCTGGTATAGTCGGAGATATCATAACCATCATCCTTCAAGGGTGAAGGATAAAAAGGCAGCAGCCAGAGGGCTGTAACCCCTAAATCTTCAAGGTAGTCGAGCTTCTCTATGAGACCTAAAAAGTCACCCACACCATCCCCCTGGCTGTCTGAGAAGGCGCGAATGTGAAGCTCATAGATTATAGCGTCCTTATACCAAAGAGGATCATCCCCCAACGACGATCGGTCCTTATGAGTTCGTTTCCTCATATCCTAGTCACCAAGCACCGTGTGTATATGTTCCAGCAAATCCTTAAAGTCAAGCGGTCTAGCCAACAGGCCGCTGGCCCCGTGTTCCATGCTGTGCCGTTGCACCGCAGGACTGCGGTGGGGTGAAATCACGATGTAAGGCCTCTTGGCCTTGTGCAACTCTTCACAATGTTCCCAGATATGCTGGTCGAACCCGGATATGTCTATGAGGGCAAGTGCGATTTTCTCCTTCCCTCGAATAGCCTGGTCAAGTTCCTCCAGACTGGCAGCAGTAAGCGTCTCATAACCTGCTTGCCCGAGTTGCTGCGACAGAAGATCCAGGTTACCGCGGTTGCTATCCACTACTAAAATTGATGATTTAGCACTCATGGTTCAGTCGAACTCCTTCCCGGCACTGACGTCCACCTCCCTGCCCATTAATCAGGCATATTTCCGCCCCGAATCAAATCCCCTCGAGTAACGTATAATACAACATCTTAATAGAATTCTCTTCTCTACATATAATAGTCAAAGTCTTGCTCCGTGCGCACCCGCCGACGTATACGGAAGACGTGGGCAGGCACAATTTGTGAGTTGAGTTCAACATAGTTACGCGATCCCTGCCATAGATAGCGAGCATCACTCAACAGGTCGTGCATCTGATAGGGTCGTTGAGGGTCGATACCGAGTTCCTCCAGGGAGAACTCTATCCAGCCAGACTGCGTATGGTGCGGATCCAGGTTGACCACCACCAGGACAACATTGGAGAGATCCTCGGTGCGTTTGCTGTAGCAGATTAGCTGCTCGTTATCCACTTCATGGAAACGAAGGCTCCAGTCGCTGTGAAGGGCAGGATTATCGCGACGAATCCGATTGACTCGCCCTATGAAGTCCTTCAGACTATCGGGGCGAGCAATATCCCAGTTCTTTATCTCGTACTTCTCTGAGTCGAGGTATTCTTCGCTGCCCGGTTCCCTGGGGCGATTTTCACAGAGCTCAAAAGCCGGTCCGTAGATGCCATAGCTGGCTGCAAGCGTAGATGCCAGGACCAGCCGGGCCATAAATGCCGGACGTCCGCCAAACTGGAGATACTCGGTCAGAATGTCCGGCGTATTCGGCCAGAGGTTGGGACGGAAATATTCCCGGACCTCCGTTTGAGTCAGCTCGATGAAGTATTGAATCAGTTCCCATTTGGTGTTCCGCCATGCGAAGTAGGTGTAGGACTGGGTAAAACCCAACTTGGCCAGCTGGTACATCACCTTGGGACGGGTGAATGCTTCCGAGAGGAAAACAACATCGGGATATGACGCTTTGATATCGGCTATCAGCCATTCCCAGAAACCGAAGGGCTTGGTATGAGGGTTATCTACCCGGAAAATGCGGATGCCCTGTTCTATCCAGAACAGCACAATGCTTCTCAGCTCTTCCCACAGCTCCTGCCAGTTCTCGGTCTCGAACTCGAAAGGATAGATGTCCTCATATTTCTTGGGCGGGTTTTCTGCATACTGGACAGTGTTGTCGGGTCGCCACCGGAACCATTCTGGATGCTCCTCCACGTACGGGTGATCAGGAGTACAGTGGAAGGCAACATCCAGGGCTATTTCCATGCCGTATTCACGAGCCTGAGCCACAAAGCTCTGGAAATCCTCCAGCGTGCCAAGCTGGGGGTGCACCGATTTGTGCCCTCCTGCTTTCGAGCCGATGGCCCAGGGAGTCCCGGGGTCATTCGGGCCGGCCACAGGACTGTTGTTTTTCCCCTTACGGTGCGCCTGGCCGATAGGGTGGATGGGGGGAAAATAAAGCACATCAAAGCCCATGGCTGCAACATAGGGAAGGCGAGCCTCGCAGTCCTTGAAAGTCCCGTGGCGTCCGGGCTCACCGGCGCAAGAACGGGGAAACATCTCGTACCAGGCGCTGAAGCGAGCTTTCTGCCTGTCAACCACCACCACAAGCTCTTTGGGATAAGTAGTGGCAAATCGCCGGTCGGGGTAGTTATCCATAGAACCTGAAAGCTCCTGGCTCAGGACCAACTGCACCTTCACCTGCTCGGTTACCTGTGGAGATTGCAGGGTACTTACCCATTCCTTCATCCTTTGCGCCTGAGGCTCGGGGGCACGCTGGCTAGCTTCCGTAATCAACCGGGCCCCCACCAGAAGCTCCACCGAGACCTCCTGGCCTGCCTGGGACTTCTTTGCCAGGTCTCGCCTCCATGACTTGAACTGGTCAACCCAGGCCAGGATGGTGTAAACATAACGCCCGACCTCGGTCACCACAAACGAGCCACGCCAGCGGTCATTGATTAGCGGTTCCATAGCACTTTCAGCCCATTCAGGATCATTTTCCTTGCGGTAGAGGAGCAAAGCCGATATCACGTCATAGCCATCGACGAAAATGTCGGCTTCCACCACTACCTTCTCTCCAATGACCCGCTTGATCGGGAAGCGGCCGCCGTCGATTTCGGGCTTCAGTCCTTCGATCACTACCCGTGCTTGCCCTGTCGTCTCTTTCATATTCATTTCATGGGCTGTTCAATGTTGATTGATTCTGGTTATTTTTGTAGTTGCTTGATTCATCAAGATTGCACCGAGGTCCTGCCCCTCCGACTTCCTGTGCCCGATAAATCGGGCAACTACGTGTTTATTTAAACGGCTCATCTTTCTCCAGATTTTTCGTAGTCGCCCCGATGGAATCGGGGCATAGTGCTCTCTTTCGTAACTCCTCTTGCCCCTCTTATCCTAAAGAGGGGAGTCCCTAAATGGTGAATCTTACCTTGGTTATTTCCAGCACCCTGTTGCTGCTTTGCTCGGCATCCATTGCACTCTTCATAACTCCCCTAGCCGCCGACGCCAAGGGCTCAGGCGGGCCAGTCCCCCTCTTATCTTAAAAAGGGGTAACCTGTAGACAAACTTGCCCGTTATCAGCGAGCCCGATGAATTGGGCAACTACACTTTTGAACAGCCTCAATCGAAGACCCTTTCTTTCACGGTTGGAGATGCTTTTCACACCCCCAACTACCTGCCAAAAAGATTGTGCCTCATTCGTATGTCCCTGTCAATGAACACTGCAGGAATGGTGAACTCCTGGCGTTGAACTCCTACTCATTGTGGTGGGAAAGAGAGAGACAAGCTTATTGCTGTGGTAACAAGCGCTATAAGATGCGACGCAAAGCCGAACTACTTGGCAGGGAAGACTTAGTCGCCAATATAAGTCACAATTCACTATTTCAGCCTGCCTTTAAACAGGAAAGTGGGAATATAATACAAGCTGCATAAGTAATCGAGATTTAAATCCCTGCGCTAAGTCTTGACATTTTTTGGGGGGGCTTTAGTATAATTTGAAGGGGACCAATATTTTTGAATCTAAAGAACAAAGGCGGCATGTTTGGTTTGAGTAAAATAGTTTTAGGTGTCATAGCAGTTGTTGCCGGTTTACTCATACTCATATTTCCTGATTTACTGAGGTGGATAGTCGGGATTCTCCTTATAGCTTGGGGCATTTTCACAATCTTGGGCAAGAAACAGCAGCGCTAACACTATTGACTTTAGAAAGGAGGTAGAAATCAATGCCAGCAATTACGTTTCCAGCTTTAGGTCTATGGATGGGGATAGCAAGCCTTATTTTTGGCGTTATTGTTATGATTTTCCCCAAGATCCTAAATTATCTGGTTG
>CAYSBO010000023.1:0-2547 GCA_964429285.1 uncultured Dehalococcoidales bacterium
GGAAGGTTATTAGACCTGCCTCATTGGAGATAGAATCCAACCCACGCAGCCGTAGCGCCAAATTGAGGATAGCAGAGCGACTCAACTAGGCAGTATTCTCAGCAAAAAAGGAGGTGAAAATGGCAAGAAGAATCATTTCAGCTATTGATGTAGGCACAACCAAAATAGCCACTATCGTAGCTAGTGTCAAAGCGAAAGATGACATCGAGGTATTGGGAGTGGGAGTCGTTCCCAGTCGTGGCCTGCACAAAGGCGTTGTCGTCAATATAGAAGAAGCCAAACAGTCCATCGCCGCATCGTTGAAAGAAGCTCAAAGAATCAGCGGCATACGTATAGATTCTGCTTATGTTGGGGTTACCGGCAGACATGTGAGTAGTCTGAATAATCGGGGGGTAATAGCTATTCCCCGAGATGATCGGTTAGTACGCACTGATGACCTGAAACGGGTACTATCTGCGGCTCGCAATATCCCCGTCGCTGAAGGAAAGAAGGTGCTCCATGCTATTCCTCGGTACTATGCCCTGGATGGACAGGAAGGAGTCAGACAGCCGGTGGGTATGCACGGGTCCAGACTGGACGTGGAAACCCATATCATTACTGCTTCAGTAACTTCGATACAAAACCTGGCCAAGTGCGTGCGTGCTGTCGGTGTTGACGTTGAAGACCTTATCCTTGAGCCACTGGCTGCTGGAGAAGCAGTATTGACTCCTGAAGAAAGAGACACTGGTGTCATTATGGCTGACATGGGCGGTGGCACTACGGACATAGCGGTATTCAAGAACGGCAGCATCTATCATACCTCCATCATTCCGGTAGCCGGATATCAGGTAACCAGCGATCTTTCCATAGGTCTGGGCCTGCCTTTCGCTATTGCGGAGAAGATGAAGAAGCGATATGGCAACGTCATGCCTGATACAGAGATGGACCAAACAGTCCAGGTGGGCGTCGAGAACGGCCATAGCGCGTCTTACAAGGACCTGTGTAGTATTGTCCGGGCGCGGATGGAGGAATTATTGCAGCTCATACTGCTGGAGATGCCCACCAGCGATTACCATAATCTGGCACCATGTGGCATGGTGCTCACAGGTGGCACAGCCAACCTATCCGGGCTTGATGAGCTAGGGCAGCAAATGTTGCAAATGCCGGTGCGTAAAGGCCGGCCCTTGAACACGGGCATCTACGGCATTTCCGATATCCTTCATGACCCGTCTTATGCTACTACCCTGGGACTTGCCCTGTGGCAGGTGCGAGGCAAAGAAGCATCAACTTTTCGAGAGAAAAGGGCTGGCAATTGGGGCGGCTTTCTGCGCTTACTTAGAAAGCTGCTTCGTGCCTGATTTGTGAAAGGAGGTTAGAATGGCAAAGCAAATTTATACTCCAACTCCAGCAAGAATCAAATCTATAGGCATTGGCGGCGCCGGTAGCAATGCCATTACCCGTATGGTTCGGGAAGGTATAAAAGGCGTTGACTTCATAGCCATGAATACCGATGGCCAGGCGTTGGCTCTGGCTGAAGCCCCTACCCGAATTCAACTGGGTGAGAAATTGACCCGGGGATTGGGTGCCGGTGGCGACCATAAGGTTGGAACCAAAGCGGCGGAAGAAAGCCGCGACGTAGTCGAAGACCTGGTCCAGGGTGCCGATATGGTGTTTATTGCCGCGGGGATGGGGGGTGGCACAGGGACAGGTGGCATTCCTGTGGTGGCCGAGGTGGCTAAGGAGACTGGTGCTCTCACTATTGCGGTGGTGACCAAACCATTCACTTTCGAGGGATCACATAGAGCGGAAGTAGCCGAGGAAGGACTGATTGAACTGTCCCACAAGGTTGATACTCTTATCATCATACCTAATGACCGTCTTCTTCAGCTCTGCGATGCCAAGACTACCGTGGACAGCGCCTTCAGGCTGGCAGACGATGCTCTTTTGTTAGGAGTTCAGGCTATTTCGGAAGTAGTCACCATCCCGGGTTTGATCAACCTGGACTTCGCCGATATCAAGTCGGTGATGAAAGATGCTGGTCCAGCCTGGATGTCGGTCGGTAGAGCTGGCGGGCAAAGTCGTGCTACTGAAGCGGCTAAGGCTGCTCTGGCCAGCCCCTTGCTCGACGTATCTGTAAACGGAGCGAGCGGGGTGCTATTCAATATTACCGGCGGCCCCAGTCTCACTCTGTTCGAGTGCAACGAGGCTGCCCAGGTCATTAGCCAGGCAGTGGATCCCAGTGCCAATATAGTGTTTGGGGTGGTATTCGACCCCAAGATGGATAGCGAGGTTCGAATTACCGTTATCGCCACGGGCTTCGCCAAGGCAGAGGGGAAGGGAATGTACAGCGCCGAGGAGTTGCGGCGCCTGATAAAAGGCGGCAGCGATGCGCTCGATGTGCCCTCTTTCCTGCGCCGTGGTCAGAAAATGCCTGTCTCCCATCTGGAGGATACCTCCAAAACCGGTAGTTCGGTGGCTCCGCAGCCGACCAAAATATCCCGACAGTAAACCTAAGCCTCATTAGAGAAAAGGGGTAGCAACAGCTGCCCCTTTTCTCTGACCACACTG
>CAYSBO010000023.1:2647-15281 GCA_964429285.1 uncultured Dehalococcoidales bacterium
CTTGACGTTTCCGTTAATCTAGACGATAATCATAGCGGCCGGAGAGTCGGGCAATCAATTCTGCAGTCCTCAATGATGAATGAAGCGTCTAGCTGGCTTGGCAAAAGAGCACTCGTGCCAGTGCCCGGCTCAGTGAATTCCTCGATCCCGATTGTGCTCGTTCTTGCGAACGACCATACATTTGAATACGATCCTGCTACCCTGACGAGTCTCTGATCTTGCTCTTATGAGGAGATTCTTCTATGGCTACTGGATAGTCCTGGCGGGGTTTCTCACCCTCACCCTATCTTGCGGTTTGGCCTATTACGGCTTCAGTATTATGAACGCGCCCGTGGCAGATTGGTTCGACTGGAGCCGCGGCGAGGTGACTCTTGGCTTCACGTGTCTCATGGTTGCAATGGCGGTTACTTCTCCTGTTGTAGGGCGGCTCACCGACAGCCGTGGTCCACGCCAGGTCTTGATTATCGGCACCATCGTACTGTCTCTTTCCCTGGCCCTGTTAAGCAAGACCTCGTCCCTCTGGAGCTACTGTTTACTTCATGCCGGTCTGGGCATGGGGATGACACTCCTGGGAGCTATTCCGGTAAGCGTTCTCATCCGCAGTTGGTTCCACCGTTTGCAGGGTACAATGCAGGGCCTGGCTTTCATCGGTATTGGCTTCGGGGGGTTCGTTTTTGGCCCTGTCATTGGCAATTACCTCATCCCGAATCTTGGATGGCAGAGTACCTACCTGGTTATGGGCTTGCTGTCGTTGGTCATAATGGCGCTGGTGATATTGTTTCTGGTCAGAGACCGTCCTCAGCAGAAGGGACTTTCTCCCTACGGATCAGAAGCAGCCCGGACAGCGGGTGGCCGTGAACCTGAGCTGCTAAAGACACCGGGGCTGGGATTGAAAGAGGCACTGGGGACATCCGCATTCTGGCTGATAGCCTTGACTGCGGCAGTCTACGGGATGGGTCTGACCGGAGGGTTGCAGAACCAGGTTGATATACTGACGCAGCCGGGGCGAGGTTTTACTGTTGCAGACGCCACGCTTGCGGTTAGCATCGTCGGCTTAGCTAGCGCGGCGGCTAAATTTGGCTTCGGTTATCTCTGCGACAGGATTGACCCCAAATACACGACTGCTATGGCTTATGCCTTCGCCGCGGGATCATTGGCTGCCCTGACACTGGCGGCATCTATGTACCATCTGTGGCTCTATGGCATATTTCTCGGTCTGGCGATGGGCGGCTGGGCACCAAACATGGCGATGTTGGCGGGAAATTACTTCGGTCTGAAGCAGTACGGAGCGATACTGGGAAGCATCCACCTGGTTTTCATGCTGGGGGAGGCGGTTGGGCCACTGATGGTTGGCCTCGTTTATGACCACACCGGTGCCTACAGTCCCATTCTCGTTACTATTAGCGTGCTTTGCGCCGCTTCGATTCCACTAATTATCCTTATCAAGAAACCTGGCCTGATTGCCAGAACGAGAGATTCCTCCCAGGTGTGAAGGCCTGGTGCCCTACCTTCATCTTTGATGTGCCCGGGGTGCAGGATTGCAGACAGAGAATTGGTAGTTGATGTATGCCGGCCAGAAGTTGCATTCTTCCTGCCCTTGTGGCATAATAGGATAGACCTTTAAATCAGTCCAGTGAGGCTGGTAAGGGGAAATATGCGAGACTCAGCTACAGTAAACGCACCGACCGGGACCTCTTGCCAGTTTGAAGGCAGGAGGTTTTTTGATGCCTGAAAAGGTTGTCCTGACCTCCAGGGAGATAGCGCGGGCGCTAGCTCGTATTGCGCACGAGATTGTAGAGAAGAACAAAGGTGCGGAGGGTATTGTACTCGTGGGGATGCGGACCCGGGGGGTTCCTTTAGCAAAGCGCATAGCTGAAATAGTCGAAGGTTTTGAAGGGATTCCAATCCCTGTCGGTGCCCTGGACATCGGCCTTTATCGTGACGACGTTGCACCTTCGGAATTGACCCCGCCCAATGAAAGCCACACTGATATACCCGCCAGTATCACCGACAAGCAGGTGATCCTGGTTGACGACGTGCTCTATACCGGGCGGAGCATTCGCGCTGCTATGGATGCCCTGACTGACCTGGGGCGCCCAAGCTCTATCCAGCTGGCTGTGCTTATCGACCGTGGCCATCGAGAAATTCCTGTTCGGGCGGACTATGTAGGTAAGAACATACCCAGCTCTAGAGACGAGGAGATACAGGTTCAACTGGACGAGGTTGATGGCGTGGATGAGGTGGTAATCGGAAGTCTGGCCGAGGGGTTGTTCCGGAGAAACTGAAGGGGAAGCGATCATGAACCCGGGAACTAGAAATCTGGCGACCATAGACGATTTGTCCAATAGGGAAATCGAAGCGCTCTTTTCCCTGGCAGACGAAATGGCTGACTCCACAAATACACAGGCCGGGCTGTGTCAGGGAAGGATCATGGCCAGCCTGTTTTTTGAGCCAAGCACAAGGACCAGGCTTTCTTTCGAGGCAGCCATGCACAGGCTTGGAGGTCGTGTCATAAGTGCGGTTGACGTCGGCGCGACTTCTCTAGCCAAAGGCGAAAGCATTGCTGACATGGCCAGAGTGGTCGGAAGCTATGCCGATATAATCGTTATCAGGCATCCCTGGGAAGGAGCAGCCAGAGTGGTTGCCGACTACGCTGGCGTCCCTGTGATAAATGCCGGCGACGGTGGCCACGAACATCCTACCCAGACCTTGTGTGACCTTTACACCATCAGAAAAGAGAGGCAGACTCTCAGGGGACTCAGGATTGCTCTGTGGGGAGACTTGAAGCACGGGCGCACAGTACATTCCCTGATCTATGCCTTAGCCAGGTTTGGTGCCACTATCCTCTTCTATCCTGGCCCGGGGCTGGAGTTGCCGGAGCACGTGATAAGAAGGTTAAGCACCGAGTATAGAGGTGAATTGAAAAGGAGTGAGGACCTGGACCGGGGAGCCAAAAGGAAGTTTGTCCCTATAGATGCCGTTTACGTGACTCCAAGCAGCCCGCATCAGCTTGCCATGATGCCTGACATAAGCATCCAGGTAGAACTGAAAGCAGGGGTTGACGCTCTTTATGTCACCAGACTTCAAAAGGAAAGGCAAGCACCCACAACGGAGCAACGAGAGTCGGGAAAAGACTATCCGGTGGTAGACAGAAAACTGCTGAGGGGGAAGGAATTTGAGAAAACGCTGGTTATGCATCCGCTGCCCCGTGTTGATGAGTTGGCTTGTGAAGTGGATTCTGACCCCAGGAGCATGTACTTCAAGCAGGCGGCTTACGGGGTGCCCATCAGAATGGCGCTCCTATCGTTTCTATTGGGCGCCAAAGAAATCCCCGCTCCTGAACAGGAGGATCTATCTGTCGGGAAGGGAGGCTATCCAGTCTATAACCGGGATTCAGGTATCAGGTGCCCTAACAAGAACTGTGTCTCAAACCAGGAAACGGAAGTCAAGTACATAAAGCCTGAGTTCAAAATAGTGAGTCTCGACCCTTTGATTTTGCGCTGTATTTATTGCGACCATGAGGTTCGACCTCGATATGTGGCCAGCTCCGAGTGGCACCAGGGAAAGCTGGAGAATAAGAAGTATCACAGCGCCGATAGCCACTGGGCTCGCAAGATCAAACCGGAGAATTTGATCGCCTTTGCTTCGGAAGAGGAAGCCCGGGCCCGGCAGTTCAAGCCCAGCAGGTATGTCAGCAATGAATAGAGAAGCTATCTTTCTGCTTATCCGTGGCGGCCGTATAATTGATCCCGGCCAGGGCGTAGACCGGGTTGGGGACTTGCTTATTGCTGAAGGGAGGATCGTGCAGATAGGAGACACCATTGCGGAGGCGCCTCCGGTTGCTGCCATTCTGAGCAAAGCAAAGAACCTGGATGCCGCGGGCCTGGTGGTCTGCCCTGGCTTTGTAGATCTTCACTGCCATCTGCGGGAGCCAGGTTTTGAGTACAAGGAGACAATTGCTACGGGGACGAAAGCAGCCGCCATAGGTGGTTTTGCCACTGTGTGTTGCATGGCAAATACGCAGCCTCCTTTAGATGCTGTGACCGCTGCGGATTGGGTGAAGGAAAGAACAAGCAGGGATAGCTTGATTACCGTTCTTCCCATAGGCTGTGTCAGTGGAGGCAGAAAAGGCGAGGAACTTACCGATATGGCTGGACTGGCTGGAGCTGGAGCGGTTGCTTTCAGTGACGACGGCGACCCGGTGGCAAGCTCCCGATTGATGCGTCGTGCCATGGAGTGCAGTCGAGACCTGGGCCTGCCCATTATTGACCATTGCGAGGACAGGGCGCTGAGTCATGAGGGAGTGATAAATGAAGGGCGTGTATCTACTGAAACAGGGTTGAAGGGGATTCCTGCGGTAGCCGAGGAAGTCATGGTAGCTCGCGACCTGGTTCTGGCCAGGGCGACTGGGGCTAAGGTTCACATTGCCCATGCCAGCACCGAAGGCTCGGTACAGCTTATTCGCGACGCCAAGGAAAAAGGAATCTCTGTAACCGCGGAGGTCACACCCCATCATCTGACCTTGACCGAGGAAAGAATCGTAAGCGGGTCCCCGGACAAACCCTTTGATACCAATGCCAAAGTGAATCCGCCCCTGCGCACTGAAGCAGATGTTGAAGCCCTGATCGAAGGGCTTAGAGACGACGTCATTGATGCTATTGCCACTGACCATGCGCCCCATACCCTGGCGGACAAAGACTGCGAAATAGAGCTAGCTGCCTTCGGTATCAGCGGTTTCGAAACGGCTTTTGGCTGTCTCATGGACCTGGTGCACCGGGAAGAAATAAGTCTTACGCGGCTACTCTCTAAGCTGACCCATGAGCCGGCAAGAATCATCGGTAGGAATGATGAACTGGGCACCTTGAAGCCGGGTACCCCGGCCAATGTCACCATACTTGATCCTGACCGGGAATGGATAGTGGATAGCCGCAAATTTGCCTCTAAAGGTAAGAATACCCCTTACGATGATTACCAGTTCAAAGGCAAAGTAATGGCAACCATAGCCAATGGCACCATGGCGTACATGGATAACTGGTTAGAGCGTCGCTTTGACTCCACCCCCTTTGATTCCAAGCCCGCCCCCCGTCATTCTGAGCGAAGCGAGGGACCTGATGGCTAGCAAAGCAATTCTGATTCTGGAGGATGGGTCTGTTTACGAGGGCCTTTCCTTTGGTGCCGGGACCACTACCTATGGTGAGGTGGTATTCGACACCAGCATGACCGGGTATCAGGAAATGCTCACCGACCCGTCCTTCGCCGGTCAAATCCTGGTGGCTACCTATCCTTTGATTGGCAACTACGGGATCAACGAGTCCGATTCCGAATCCAGGCAAATTCAGGTGAGGGGCTTGGGTGTTCGGGAGTATTGCTCCCAGCCCAGCCACTGGCAAAGCACCCGGACCCTGCACGAATTTCTACTGGCTTATGGCATCCCCGGGATCAGTGGCATAGATACCCGTGCTCTGACCCGCCACTTACGCCTGCAGGGAGCCATGATGGGGATGGTGAGTTCGGAAATGACAGCCGGGGAGGCCTTAGAAGAGCTAAAGACATTACCCAGGTACGATGCCACCGACTTCGTTCACCCGGTGAGCACCGGAAAGCCTTATGAGTGGCAGTCCAATGCGCCTGTCGCTGTGAACCTGCCTTCCCTGTCATCACCACCAAAGTCGGCGACGAAGCAACCCCTCAAAATCCTGGTTATCGACTATGGATTGAAATACAACATACTGCGTATCTTGAATCAGCTTGGGTGCCAGGCAATTGCTATCCCCTGCACTGCTTCGGCAGAGGAAGTCTTGGCCCTGAATCCCGATGGCATAGTCTTATCCCCGGGCCCAAGCAACCCTGTTCTCCTTGACGACCTAACGCACACGGTAAAGGAACTTATTGGCCGAAAGCCAGTAATGGGCATATGCCTGGGTCATCAGTTCTTAGGGAGGGCGCTTGGAGCGCAGACATTCAAATTGAAGTTTGGACATCGGGGTGGCAACCACCCGGTGCGGGAACTCGCTACCGGCAGGGTCTATATCACCGCTCAGAACCACGGCTATGCCATAGATGGAGATAGCTTGAAGGAAGGACTCGAGATCAGCCACATAAACCTGAACGACGGTACGGTGGAAGGTCTTCGCCACCGGGAGCTGCCCATACTGTCAATTCAATACCACTCTGAAGCTTCCCCCGGTCCACTGGACAATATGTATCTATTTGAGCGATTCCTGGAGATGGTGAAAGGCTGGAATAGAAAAGAAAAGCATGTCTGAAGTATCTAAAGTCTTGGTAATTGGCTCGGGGCCGATAATCATCGGGCAGGCCGCGGAGTTCGACTATTCAGGGACGCAGGCGTGCCGCGCTCTACGGGAGGAGGGCATAACCACAGTTCTGGTGAATTCGAACCCGGCCACCATCATGACCGACGAGGGCATTGCGGATACCGTCTATATCGAGCCGCTCACCGTTGAAGTCCTGGCCCGCATAATTGAGAGGGAACGCCCCGATGGGTTGTTGCCTACCCTGGGCGGCCAGACGGGGCTCAACCTGGCGGTGGAGCTGGCCGACAGCGGCATACTCGATAAGTACAATGTGCAGTCCCTGGGAACACCCATAGATACAATAAAGAAGGCCGAGGAACGGTCTCTATTCAAGCAGCTTCTGGTTGATATTGGTGAGCCTGTACCAGCAAGCGCCACAGTGAGGTCGGTGGCGGAGGCAAAAGAACTGGCAAGGGCCATTGGTTTGCCTCTCATTGTCCGCCCTTCCTATACCCTGGGCGGCACCGGCGGCGGCATCGCCCATACTATGGAAGAGCTTGAACAGATGGTTGCCAACGGCCTGGATTCCAGCATGAGCCATGAGGTCCTGGTGGAGCAGTGCGTTCTAGGCTGGAAGGAAATTGAATATGAAGTGATGCGGGATGCTGCTGACAACTGCATTGCTGTCTGTTGCATGGAGAATATTGATGCTATGGGCGTGCATACCGGGGATAGCATCGTCGTAGCCCCCAGCCAGACTCTCAACGATAAGGAATACCAGATGCTCAGGTCAGCGAGTTTGAGAATCATAAGAGCGCTGAAAATCGAGGGTGGCTGCAACATACAGTTTGCCTTGACCCCCAGTCCGATAGTGGCGGAGAAATGGGCCCCCGACCAGAAGGCAGTTACCCGAAGCGAGTATTATGTAATTGAAGTTAACCCCCGTGTCAGTCGTAGCTCGGCCCTGGCCAGTAAGGCTACAGGCTACCCTATTGCCCGGGTCTCTGCCAAGATAGCTATAGGCAAGAGGCTTGACGAAATACCCAACAAGGTTACGGGTAAGACGTTGGCCTCTTTCGAGCCAGCCCTGGACTACTGCGTGGTCAAAATCCCCAGATGGCCCTTCGACAAATTTGCTCTGGGTGACAGGAAACTGGGCAGTCAGATGAAAGCCACCGGTGAGGTAATGGCGATTGACAGGTCTTTTGAAGCTGCCCTGCAGAAGGCAGTGCGCTCACTGGAATTTGCCAAACGCACCCTGCTCTGGGAAGACCTGAGTTGGAAGAAAGGGGAAGGAATTGATTCCTTCCCCCTCCACCCCAACGATCTGAGGTTGTGGGCAATTATGGCGGTGCTGCGAAGGGAAGGTACACCTGAAGAGCTTTCCCGGGTCACTGGAATAGACCCCTGGTTTACTTACAAGTTCCAGAATATTGTGGCTATGGAGAGGCGGCTTCTTTCCGAATCCTTGACGCCGGAGCTGTTATGGGAGGCGAAGAGGCTGGGTTTTTCCGACGAGCAAGTAGGTACTCTGGCCGATAGACTGCCGGAGCAGGTCAGGCGCCTTCGCCATGAATGGCAGATCCGGCCGGTATACAAGATGGTGGACACCTGTGCCGCCGAATTTGATGCGGAGACTCCTTATTTCTACAGCACTTATGACGAAGAAAACGAAGCCGAGCCTTTGACGGGAGAGAAAGCCATGGTTATCAGCAGCGGGCCTATACGAATCGGGCAGGGAATTGAGTTTGACTACTGCTGCGTCCATTCGGCCTGGGCACTCCAAGAAGCGGGAATAAAGAGCATCCTGGTCAATTCTAACCCTGAAACAGTCTCCACCGATTTCGACACCAGCGACCGACTATACTTCGAAGCCCTGGACGAGGAAAGCATCCGGGATATACTGGAAAATGAGAGCGGTAACTCCGGTTCCGTCGGAGCTCCACCTTCTATCGTCCAGCTTGGCGGACAAACACCGCTCAACCTGGTTGGAGTTCTGGCCCATAACAATTTGCCCATAATGGGCTCAAGTGCCGAAACCATAGATATAGCTGAAGACCGCCGCCGCTTTGAAGACTTCCTGGACCGCCTCGGTATTCCCCAGCCCCCGGGAGCCGGGGTGACATCCGTAGAAGAGGCGCTGAACATCGCCAAGACACTGGGCTATCCCGTGCTGGTGCGTCCCAGCTATGTGCTGGGTGGCAGGGCCATGGAGATTGTCCATAACGAAACTGAACTGATTCGTTATCTGACGCTGGCTCTGGAAATGGATAGCCAGCATCCCGTGCTCATTGACAAGTACCTGCAGGGTATAGAAGTGGAGGTAGACGCCATTTGTGACGGACAGAAGGTTCTTATTCCCGGGGTAATGGAGCACATTGAAAGAGCCGGTGTGCATAGTGGTGACGCCCTGGCTATCTACCCGGGAATCAACCTCACCCAGAAAGAAGTGAATGCCATGGTGGAATACACCACCAGGATTGGACTCGCTCTGGAGATCAAGGGACTGGTGAACGTCCAGATGGTGATCATGAGGGAAAGTGGTCGTTCAACGGTATATGTCTTTGAGGTCAATCCTCGCGCCAGCCGGACTGTGCCCTTCATGTCCAAGGTGACCGGAATACCCATGGTAAGAATCGCCACCAAAATAATGGCCGGGGTTAGCCTCGAGGAGCAGGGCTATGAAGGGGGTCTATGGAGGAGACAGAACCTGGTCGGTATAAAGGCTCCCGTTTTCTCGATGTCCAAATTGACCGGAGTAGATAGCTACCTTGGCCCCGAAATGAAATCCACGGGCGAGGTTATGGGCATTGATTACAGCTTTGAGGCAGCCTTGATCAAGGCTCTTCTTGCTGCTGGATTGATGCTGTCTCAAGGAGTCAGCCTGTTGCTCAGTATAGCAGACAGGGACAAAGCTGAGTCGTTGCCTCTGATCAAGCAATTGCATTCCCTCCAACACGAACTCTATGCCACGGAGGGGACGGCAGCTATGATTGAGTCAATGGGGCTCCCGGTGAAAATGGTGACCAAGAAGCTAAGCGAGGGACACCCTAACGTCATTGACATCATTCAGAACAACTCTGTAAGTGGCGTGATCAATACCATCACCGGCGGACGCGTGCCACTGCGAGACGGATTGGCTATCAGGCGCGCCGCCGCGGAAAAAAGGATACCCTGTTTCACCTCATTGGATACCGCGCGGGTAGCTATAGCAGCGATTACAGATAGCAGCCATGTCTTCAACGTTCAGCCGCTCAGAGACTACTTAAGAAAACCAGAAGGCAAAAGTTAGAGATCAGATTTGCAGTTCAAAATGGAAAGTGTTCCGTTTCTTGTCTTTGCTCTGTCATTTTGCTGTTTGGTTTTTGAACTTTGATATTGTTTAGGTTCTAGCATGGAGCAAACGTTGGGCACCATAAACTCCAATGTGGAGGTCATACCCGGCGTATACCTGATGTGGATTCAAGCACCGGGTATAGCAGCGGCGGCTCAGCCGGGGCAGTTCATCACAGTGCGTTGCGACGGTCTTACATTACGTCGTCCTTTCAGCGTCCATCAATCCTCTCCCGCGATGGGCCAGGATTCCGGTAAGGGTGAAATTGCCCTCCTGTACAGGGTAGCGGGCAGAGGCACCACCTGGCTGTCACGCCGACAACCAGGTGAAAAGATAGACATTCTTGGCCCCTTGGGTCAGGGATTCAGCATGCCTTCTGTCATCGCAGGGCAATCAGAGCATCTACTGCTGGTGGCTGGAGGTATTGGCATTGCGCCGCTGTTCTTCTTGATGCAGTGTGCTTCTTCACAGCACGTGGTGACTTTGATACATGGAGCCAGCACTGCCGCTCAGCTCTATCCCGGGGCAATGCCCGGCACAGGCTCTTCTTCCGCGGCTAGGAACAGGAACGAACTCTCGCCCTTATCGGAAGAAGTTCGATTTGTTCCTGTCACCGAGGATGGCAGCGCCGGTAAGAAAGGCATGGCCACGGACATTCTGCCTGATTTCCTGGACTGGGCTGACCAGGTGTATGCCTGCGGGCCGGTGGATATGTATAAGTCGATGGCGGAGATGTCAGGGGCAGGGCGGCAAAACAAGCTCAAACTGGGGAAATGTCAGGTTTCCCTTGAGGTGAGGATGGGGTGTGGTTTCGGCGCTTGCTATGGCTGCACAATAAGTACACACAAAGGCTTGAAACAGGTGTGCCGTGACGGCCCTGTATTTGAGTTAGATGAGATCATATGGCAGGAGGTAAGGATATGACGGTAGTCACCAAGGATATAACCCTTCAATCAAAAGGTAACTGCGAGGTTATCGACATAACCTCTCGGGTGGCCAGGAATGTGGAGGAATCCGGGGTTGATAACGGAATGGTCACTTTGTTCATAGTGGGTTCAACGGCCGGAATAACCACCATAGAGTACGAGCCGAACCTGGTTTCCGATTTCCAGAATATGTGGGACAGAGTGGCCCCCCGGAATATTCCTTACGAACATAATAAGACCTGGGGAGACGGGAACGGTCATTCTCACGTGCGTGCTTCCACGCTGGGAGCTTCACTGGTAATACCGTTTGCGAACAAGAGGTTGACTCTGGGCACCTGGCAGCAGATAGTCTTCGTTGACTTCGACAACCGCCCGAGGTCCAGAAAGCTTACGGTTCAAATACTGGGTGAGTGAGCAGGTTAACAGAATAACGCGGAATCTTGTATCAATTCCGCCCTTCTTTCCTATTCAAAAAGGCGAGCACCTCTGCCAGGGGAAGGGTGTTCAGTATGTGTTGCGGCTCACACCAGGCCCGCCGTGCAACGCCGATGCCGAATTGCATAAGGTCCAGATGAGCGATGCTATGAGCGTCGGTGCCGATGGCGAGCTTCACTCCCAGGCCCCTGGCCCGGAATGCGTGAATGTCCTTCAGATCGAGGCGGTCGGGCATGGCGTTGATCTCCATGATTTTGCTATTTCTGGTTGCTGTGCGGAACACGGTGTCCAGGTCTATGGCTATGGGCTCGCGCTCGCCCACGAGGCGGCAGGTGGGATGGGCAATTATGTCAACATCGGGATTCTCTATGGCGTCTATTACCCTCCGGGTCATCTTCTCCTCACTCTGGTTCATGGCGGAGTGCACCGCAGCAATCACAATATCCAGTTCAGAAAGGACTTCATGTGGCATGTCGAGGGTGCCATCCGCCCGAATGTCGACCTCGATGCCGCTAAGCACTCGAATCCCGGTTAAGCGGGCGTTGACAGCTCTGATTTCGTCAACCTGCTTCCTCAGCCTCTCCGCATCGAGACCGTGAGCAATACCGCGTCCGGCAGAATGTTCCGTGATGGCGATATATTGATAGCCCATGTCTCGGGCAGCGACGGCTATCTCCTCGACGGAATCGTGCCCGTCGCTCCATTCTGTATGCGTATGAAGGTTCCCCTTTATGTCGGTTGAGTCCACAAGCTTTGGTATAGCTCCCTGCTCAGCCTTTTCTATTTCACCCTGGGCCTCTCTGAGTTCCGGGGGGATGTACTGGAGCCCCAGCCGACGGTAGAACTCCTCTTCCGTAGAGAATTTCTCCAGCTTATCTGTAGCTATAACAGTTATCCCGTACTCGCTAAGCTTGAACCCCTGTCTATGGCCTCTTTCTCTGAGGGAAATGTTATGCTGCTTGCTGCCGGTAAAGTACTGAAGCAGGGAACCGAAGGAGTCATGCTCCACCATCCTCAGATCGACCTGTAGTCCTCCGCTGACAATAGCGCTGGCCTTGGTCGGCCCCTGGGCCAGCACCTGCCCCACCTGAGGCAGGCTGACAAAAGCATCTATGACCTCCCCGGGGTTGTCAGCAGTGCCCATCAGGTCGATATCCCCCAGTGTTTCCCGAAAGCGCCGTAGACTGCCGGCGGGAGTAAGGTTTCTCACCCCGGGGATGGACCGGAGGGCATTCAACATGTCCTCGACAGTTGGCAGAGCTTCGCCGATGGGGATGCGCTGGTCTTTGCGGCGCAATGCCTGAATCTGGTGAAGAATATTGTCAGCGGTCTTCTCGCCGAGGCGGAACAGCCTGGCCACCCGTCCGTCGCTGATTGCTCGTTCCAAATCATCTACCGAACTTACCCCTAGTTCTTTGGAAAGCTTGCTAGCGGTCTTGGGCCCGATCCCCGGTATGGTGAGCAGTTTGGTCACCCCTGGAGGAAACTCGGCCTTCAGGCCTTCATAGTAAGGCAGCTCCCCGGTGATCACCAGATCGGCGGCCTTCTTGCCTATTGCCTCGCCCACGCCGGGAATACTCTGCAAGTCCTCGCCTTCGCCAATCATGATCTGCAATTCTCGGGGGTAGTACTCGATAGCCCGGGCTGCCTTCTGATAGGCACGGATCTTAAAGACGTTCTCTCCT
>CAYSBO010000024.1:0-15125 GCA_964429285.1 uncultured Dehalococcoidales bacterium
GGTTGGCTGGGTGCAGCTAACTACGGAGTAATTGTCGCTAATGACGTGGATAAATTTCTTTCACAAGGTGCACGAAATGTATGATTTCAAAGGGCAGACCGCCATTGTCACTGGCGGAACCAGAGGGATAGGCAAAAGTATTGGTGAGGGCTTCCTGAACGCAGGTGGGAGGGTTATTGTCACCTATTCGGCGAATGAAGCTGCAGCGGAGCAGTTCAGACAGGACAACCGCCAGTGGGCCGAAAACATTGATATCCGGAAGTGTGATGTGACCAAATATGAAGAAGTGGAGGAGTTTTTCGGAGACATTGACACGAAATACGGGAGCTTCGAAGTCCTGGTGAATAACGCCGGGGTCCGCAAGGATTCGGTGCTGGCTATGATGAAGGAATCGGACTGGCATGATGTGATGAACGTCAACCTTGCCGGGGTCTTCTACATGTGCAAATTTGCTGTTATGAGCCTGATGCGCAGACGATATGGACGAATTATCAACATTGCCTCCGTGATGGAAAGGTACAGTTTTGAGGGCCAGGCGAATTATGCAGCATCAAAGGCGGGTCTGATTGCATTGACGAAGTCTCTATCCAAGGAGGTCGCCACTCGGGGAATCACGGTCAATTGCGTGTCACCCGGGTTTATCGCCACCGAATTGCTTGAGGACCTTCCCGACAAGTTGCGTGAAAGCTATCTGGCCCGGATTCCCCTAAAGAGGTTCGGCAGCACCGAAGAGGTAGCCGCCTGCGTGCTTTTCCTCGCTTCCAAAGAGGCGTCTTATGTTACCGGTTCCAATCTTGAAGTGGCGGGAGGGCTGTGATATGGAGGAGGTTTTGAATGCCATACCACATCGTCCGCCATTCTTGTTTGTCGATAGGATTACGGAGTTCAGTGGAGCCAGAATCAGAACGACGAAAGAGATAAGGTCCGACGAACCGGTGTTCGAAGGCCATTACCCCGGACAACCGATTATGCCTGGAGCGCTTATCTGTGAATCCATCTTCCAAACAGGCGCGATCTTGCTCTCCAAGATGATGGGTGGGATGGGTGAAGGTATTCCTGTTTTGACTCGGATCAATAATGCGAAATTCAGAAACATAGTCAAGCCGGGCAACACTATGGATATTGAGGCGGAGCTGGTGGACAAAGTCAGTAACGCGTATTTCATGAAGGGCAAAGCATCGGTTGGTGGCAAGACCTCGGTCACGGTCGAGTTCACCGTCACCCTGGCTAAAGAGGCATCTTGAGTTTGAAGAATGGTAACGGACAGAGGATCCAACAGGAGAGTATACGGAAGCTGGAGAGAGGTTTTTCCTGATTTGCTGTTCATGTTAGCAAATACGGTGCGGCTTACAAGGGTCTATAGGGGAGCACTGCCCCCCGCCCTTAGAGAAAGGCTTATGGTTGCAGCCGCGGCAGTATACGGTTGCCGTTTTTGTTCCTGGCTTCACGCCAGAGAAGCGCTAAGAGTAGGTGTTGATAGAGAAGAGTTAGCCGCCCTCGTTGGCGGTGTCATGGAAGGCTGCCCTGAAGAGTACAGCATCGCGGTGCTCTACGCCCAGCACTGGGCCGAGTCCAACGCCCAGCCTGACCCTGAAGCTATTCACAGGCTGGAAGAGACCTACGGGAAGGAAAGGGCAAACCTGGTCAACGTGCTGCTCCGCCCCATTCGGCTGGTCCTCTTCGCGGAAGACCTATGGAGTGCCTTTCTCTGTCGCATCTCCTTGGGCAGGTGTGGAAAACAGAAAAGATGAGGAGTTACATATGGATTTCTTAGATATTGCAGATAAGACTTTCCTTGTTTTTGGGGTGGCCAATAAGAAGAGCATCGCCTTCGCCGTTGGAGAGGTTCTTTCCGAGGCAGAAGCCAAGGTAGTCTACAGCGTTCGCTCTGCAGCTAGAAAAGAGAGTGTTTCCAAATTCCTTCCCGAGGCCGATATCTTCGTGTGTGATGTGGAACGGGAGTACGAAATCAAGGAACTTACTGAAAACATTTCCAAAAAGTATCCCAAAATTCACGGTATAGTCCATTCCATAGCTTTTGCCAATTATGAAGGCGGCCTTAAGCCATTTCACGAAACCAGAAAGAAAGACTTCCTGCAGTCAGTCGATATCTCCTGTTATTCTCTGGTCGCTATCGCCAATGCGTTCAAGGACCTGTTGGATAAGAAAGCGTCCGTAGTCACTATTTCCATCTCAGCTACCAAGATGGCGGCCGAACCCTATGGTTTTATGGCTCCGGTAAAGGCTGCCCTGGACTCAACCATATGCTTTCTGGCCAAGTCATTCAGTTCCTTTTCCCAAATTCGATTTAACTCTGTTAACCCCGGGTTGTTGAAAACCTCGGCGTCGGCGGGTATACCGGGATATTTGGATTATTACCTATTCGCAGAGCAGTTGACTCTGCGCAAGAAAGCCCTAACTACGAAAGAGGTAGCCAATACCGTAGCATTCCTCTTGAGCGAGCGCGCCAGTGGCATTAATGCCCAACGTATCGTTATCGATTGCGGAATGTCGGTCAACTACTTCGACAAAGATATCATCAGGAAGGCGACCAGGGTCTAGCAAGCCAATGACTCTATTTCCCGTGGTAATGCCAGTTGTGTGGATCGGACAGGGGCTATCTGGACAAGAAGAAGTAGCTCGTCTAAGCCAACTTGCGCGGGAGGCATTAATAGTGAGTGCCGAAAAGAGCCAGCTCAGGCTTGGAGAATTGCTGAAAGACGAAAACGGGAGCCCGACTCCGGCCTCCGGCGCTTACTGGTCTCTATCCCATAAACCTGAGTGCGTGGCGGCAGTAGTCAGCAAAGAAAAGGTGGGGATCGATGTGGAGGAAGTGAGGCCGCGGAACGAATTGCTCTTCTCTTATGTGGCACGTGACGAGGAATGGGAACTACAGGATAAGTCCTGGGATACTTTCTTCCGTTATTGGACGGCTAAAGAAGCAACTCTCAAGGTTATCGGAATCGGTATAGGGGGCCTGAAGGCCTGTCATGTAGTGTCAGTCCCCGACGAAAGTAACATCGTGCTGGAATATGACGGCCATTTTTTTGTAGTTGAACAGTTGAGGTACAAGAACCACGTTGTCGCCGTGGTCAAGGGCGATAATGAAATTGAATGGGTGACGCTCCCTTAGCCCGGTCGCGGTTCCCTTCAAGCGAAATGGCTTCTGTCAAATTCTTTTGAATGGTATCTCTCCCACCCGGGAAAGACCTCCCCGTAGAGCCGCAGCCGTATACCGATTAGCTTAATCGTCCTCAGCAACAGCATTCTGAACATCCTGGGTCTACTCAGAAGCGCTTTCATCAGGAGAAAAAGGGTTCTGGTTAGGGTAGGCGGGCAGCCCTCTATGCTGGTAACTGATCGCTGACGGTTGTCATCTAGCTTCAGGTTTCTGTTGCTCCTGATGGCGCAGTCGCCGTAAAGGACGATTTTTGCGGGGGAAGCTGTTGTGCTCTCCGTTTTGCCTCTTTCCGGTCTTAATGACAGCCCATAATACAGCTCTGCAGGGCTGAAGTCCGTAGCAGGATTGTCTTTGCCCAGTATCGATAGTGCTAGAGCAAGCGTGGCGCCACAAGCGGAACAAACAGTCTGTCCAGGGTGAGGAGCGGACAGCCCAGTTATTCTTGCCGGGCTGAGCAGTTCGGTGTCGGGCTCGAATCGCCATTCGAGGGATTCCCTTAGAGATTCTATGTCTTCCCCTTTGATCTGAATTCTGCCGATATCGAAAGAGCGATCATGCCTTCTGGCAAATTCATTGAGGTAGTCAACTTGCGCAGGATCAATTCCCAGGATTGTCGCCCCCACAACATCGCTTTCGAGTATATCGGGACTGGCTATGATCAAGTCTTTGCGGTAGGCCGTACCGGCAAGAGTTTCCGGGCCCTTTTCCAACATGTATATCCCATCAATTATGACCAGGCTGCTTTTGATGACTTCGTTCAAAAGGCAGATCAGGGTATCCAGTCGTTTACTGGTGTGAAACCTCTTTTTTGATTCCGGACTAAGACAGCCCTTCAGATTCTTGAAACCTAGCGAGACCTTCGTTTGAAAGTGGGTTTTCAGCACAGGAATATTGATGAGAAAATCTGTCTCCAGGGCTGTTTCAGAAACCCTGTCCTGTGTTCCTTCTAGGTTTATCTCACGGAAGGAGCCCTGGTTGAAGTCAACCAGTCTAACCCCATATTTTGCTGCCACTTTGTCAATGCCTGTGCCCTTGAAGCCCCGTTTGGTATATGGCTGAAGCTCGTCAAATATGTTGATGATGGCTCCCTCCCCGATAGTGATGTCTGTGCAACCATATTCGAGCAACAACTGCACGACCCAGTCAATGATCTTCGAGGTAGTTACCATTCCATAGGGAGGCATGATTTTGTGTCGGAAACAATTATTGGGTTTTATCAGGACTCTGTCATTTCTGCCCAGTTTCTCGAATCCGTCACACAGTTCGACAGCCTCACGAAGCGAATCCAGTGAGCCATCAAATCTTACCAGCGATACCGTCATATACCCTGCCTATGTCGATACTCTTCAATCTCTTCGACATACAGATCCAGGAACTGCTTGGCTTTCTCTTCGGAGAATAGAGCGGGCCTATAGGTTAGAGAGAGATTCAGGTTCTTGCTGTAGATGCCGGCTGCCAAGCTCAGTCCCATCGGAGTTACTACGGGTGCTGAGCCAGTAACATTGAGTATTTTGGCATTACCCATGTTGCTCACTGCCGGCTGTTCAGAGCCCGGTTTCGGCCAGATGAAGCCCACGTTAGTAATGAGAATAGTATCAACGTATGTCCGGGTAATCATCAAGAATCGGCATATCCCTCTCATAATGAATAGGGGGAAGCGAGAGCAGAAGTAGAAGAAATAAACCAGGGAGAAGGCGATTCGATTCGTAGTCGAAGCAACAGTATCCGCCCTCACCTTTCGCAGTAGCTTCACTGGATCAGCTCTATCTCTGGCTGTGGTGGGTAGGGAGAACCAGGATGCCTGATTGGAAACGGCGTAGCGAAAGCCCTTTGGGCTTATATTCACCGGGGCCATTATGCGGATATTTTTGCTGGGCTTGCTATGGATACTGTTCCATTTTTCCACCGCGATGTAACAGGCTGCCAGCAAAATATCGTTTAGCTCAACCCCGGCTGCCCTTGCTTTAGATTGAATTTGCTCGAGTTGCTTTGGGCTCATGGTTTTGAAACAAAAACGTAGTTCCCTGGACCGTCCCGACTGGTGATGGAACACCCTTGTTGGGGGAGGGAGGGCAGACAAAACAAAGCGATGAAAAAGGCTGTAAATCATTTTAGTATAGTAATGTTCTATTTTTGGTCTTTGGCTGTGGGCAAATTCCAGCAATTCATCTCCTTTACGATTTATGCGAATATCCCGGGGAGATTTAGAATTTTGAGAAAGCCCATTGTTATAACTCTCGATGACCTTCTTAATGAACAGAAGAGCACGGAGCCCATCTGTCGCCGAATGATGAAAAGTGAAAACCAGCGAGGATTCCTGTTGGTTCTTCCTTAACAGAAGAACCCTCACCGGGGACTCCTTTCCGATATCAAAGGGCTGGTTCATCCATAACGAAAGATAGCTTTCGTGGTTGGTATCCTGAAGTTGAGTCTGCCGTGCAACGCTCAGGACTCCTTTTCCAAGGTCCTCTTGTATTTCACGACGCAGTTTGAGATGTCTGGCGCGCAAAATGGTCCTCATAACGGGATAGGCCTGCTGCGCCGAGGCGACTGCTTGATTCAGTCTGGCATGGTCGACTTCGCCCTGCAGGCTCACAACCGTGTGAATAAGCATGGGTTCGTCTATGCCATCGAGCGCCAACAGACACTTGTCGACGCAATTCAGCGGGATTGAGTCGGGGAAGTATTCCGTTTTTCTTCGCATGACGGTCTGGGACCGGCGTGGGCCAAGCGAGCCTTCACAGTTGCCCGATTCAGCGAGCGCAATAGCCCTGTCAAGTGGGGCAACTAAGTACTACTCCGATTGCTCGACCCTCTTCTTTGCTGCCTGCGCAATCTCGGCTGAAATCGCCTCTCCGCCGCGGCGCGCCAGCCACGCCAGAACCCCGGTAACTTCGCCCCCGACAGTGATCCTTGTCTTACCGTTCAGGGGTTCGAGGGTGTAGAAGCGCGTCAGATTGGTACCCAGTGCTCTTCCCCGCATGACAACGGTCCGTTCTGGGACGAACTCGGTAATCGTCATCAGCAGTCTTACTGGTAGACCGCTTACCTTAGCGGTGACAGAAAGCTGTGAACCTACTGTCAAAGGCCCATCAGAGACCCTCTCAATCTTCTTTATAGAGGGCATCCACTGTGGCCACTCCTCGAGCCTGTCTATCAGGCTCCAGACTTTCTCAGCAGGCGCGTTGATATCGATACTGCTCTCAAACCTCACTGCTGTTACCACCTCCTCTATCTAGTAGCATACAATATTGCACATCATTATACAATCCACAGTAGACTGGGCAGACTCGTGATTCTCGCCGTCCGGCAGGGGAAGCCGAAGCTGTCCTGAGCAAGTTGAAAAGAGAGGTACCGATAACGGTACAACTTGAGGCAGGAGAATGAGGGTCAATCAGTCAATTCTGCTATCATCGAGAGACTCGTCCCACCGCTCTTGCGGGAGCATAGCCTGTTGATGGTTGTATGAGTCTGTAATAAACTATTGCCTGACAGGTGTCCAGCTGATTGACCAATGATGAATGCCTTTTCCCTTGTCATTCTTGTCGCCGTCCTTCTCGAGTATGCGATAGGAGTGGCGGCAAACCTGTTCAATCTCAAGTCGCTGAGACCGGAACCGCCCTCCATGCTTGAAGGGGTGTACAGCTTGGAGGAGTATCGGAAGTCCCAAAAATATATTCGCGCCAATATTCATTTTGATTTCGTGACCAGTACATTCAGCCTGGCTGTGCTTCTCTCTTTCTGGTTCAGTGGTGGCTTCAACTGTCTTGACCAGATAGTCAGATCTTGGGGCTTTGGATCTATCCTGACCGGGTTGTTGTACATCGGCATCCTGGCGGCGGGGTATAGCCTCCTTATGCTGCCCTTGAGCATCTATCGCACCTTTGTAATTGAGGAGAGATTCGGCTTTAACCGAATGAGTCCTCGCACCTTCGCGGTGGACAGGGTCAAGGGTGTGGGGCTTGTGACCTTGCTGGGTGGTGTGTTACTAGGTGGTATTCTCGCCTTGTTTGAGTATACGGGCTATCACGCCTGGGTGTACTGCTGGATTGGCGTGACCGTATTCTCCCTGGGTTTGCAGTACGTGGCTCCAACCTGGATTATGCCACTCTTCAACAAGTTCACTCCGCTGGAACCCGGGCAATTGAAAGAGGCTATTCTGGACTATGCCCGCTCGGTTGACTTCCCCGTCAAGAATGTTTTCGTGATTGATGGCTCAAAGCGCACCAGCAGGTCAAATGCTTTCTTCACCGGGTTTGGCCGTAACAAGCGCATTGCTCTGTTTGATACCTTAGTTGAGAAGCACACAGTTCCTGAACTGATAGCGGTGCTCGCGCACGAAATCGGTCACCACAAGAAGAAGCACATACTACAGGGCACTATAATCAATATTCTTCATACAGGAATACTCTTCTTCGTACTATCTATCTTTTTGAGGAGCCCGGGCCTTTACGACGCGTTCTTCATGGAGCAGCAGTCCATTTACAGCGGGATTTTGTTTTTCGGCTTGCTGTACACGCCACTGGAGATGGTGCTTTCCGTCATAATGCATGCCATATCCCGGAGAAATGAGTATGAGGCCGATCGCTTCGCGGCCGAAACTATCCAGCGTCCACAGCATTTGATAGAGGCGTTGAAGAAACTCCATGCGGGTAATTTCTCCAACCTGACGCCCCATCCCTTTTATGTTTTTCTGAACTATTCTCACCCGCCGCTGCTCCGGCGCATACGTGCTATTGCGCAGTATGGAACCTGACCTTCCCACAAGAAAAGCACGACCAGCGAGAACTAACGCTCTTAGGACATGCGGTGGAAGTGAAATAGCCCTTGGTATTATGGGTGACTGGAGTTAGCATTTGCTGAAAGGCAGCGGTATCGGGTGCAACCCAGTAAAGGAGATCGATTGCCAGATTCCCACACAAGATTGTCACAGGTCATAGACGAATACATGTCCAGAACAACCGGCTTGAGGGAGCACTGTGAGCGCTGTCTGAAGACTAAGAGGTGGAATGGGAGTGTCCTGCTTATGGTCGTAGATGCCGCGTTTACTTCTATAGGGCTCAACTACTTCACAGCTGTAGTCCCCAAGGTGATGAAGTTCGAGAGAGAACTGATGGTCAACAAGGGGACTCGGACACTAAAGGATCTGAGTATTGTTCAAGTGGATCAAGTACAGTCCATCTGGAAGAATAGGAGGTCCTGGAAAGTGGCAAAAGAAGTAGCGTCCTTCCTTCACAGCCTGGCGTTGGCACAGGGCTTGGATGACAGAGAAGCATTGCGTTACTGGGCAACCTCCTGTTCCCTTGAGAACTGGAGGGAGGATCCCATAGGTAAGATCAGTGGAGTCGGCCTCACCACGTTTCAATATCTAAGGATGATGGGTGGGACAGATACCGCCATGCCTGACAAAATAGTGAGAAGGGTGGTGAGGCAAATCCTTGACGAAGCGGAGGTGGATATGCCAACGAACGGTGATATGGAACTCATCAGTACAATTGATCGTATGGCGATGAATTCGGGGTACAGACCCATCGAAATATGCTGGATGACCTGGCTGATTCAGTCGGAGGGGAGCCTGGTAAGAATGGAGAAGTACCGGGAACTTCTAAGTAGAATCTAGACTGCCGAGACCCTGGGAACCTGAATTTGATGGCTGACTATTTGGCGCGTAGTGCGATGCAATAGAAACTAGGTTGCAGAAGGTTGTGCGTTTACTGGCCAACACACTGTTCATCCCAGATACCCTATCAACTCGCGACTGTGACTCGGATGACGTAGCTTAGCCAGTGCTTGCTTTTCAAGCTGGCGTATTCGCTCCTTGCTGAGACCCAGCTCTGTACCAACCTCTGCCAGGGTTCGACAGTACTCATTGTCCAGCCCAAACCGCAACTCGATTACCCGTCGTTCTCGGGGCGTTAGTGACTCTAGCAATCTGCCCAGTTCTTCCCGGAGAAGACTTTCGTTGGACTGTTCCTCGGGCTGAACGACCGTTTGGTCTGGGATGAAATCACCAAATTGAGTCGCCCCATCTCCCACGGGCGTCTCATAAGGAACGGACCCACGGGAGCTGAGCTCAAGCAGCAATTCTACCTTTTTGGGCAATAGCCCCGTCTCAGAAGCTAATTCCTCATGGGTCGGCTGGCGGCCAAGCTCCTGGGCCAGGTTGTTCTTTGCCCGGGATAGCTTGGTCAGGTCATCGATTAAATGGCCCGGTAGTCGCACAGTGCGCGATTGATCATTGACTGCCCTGTTGATTGCCTGCCAGATCCAGGGAATAGCATAGGTACTGAACTTAGTTCCTCTGCGACGGTCGAATTTCTGCACTGCCTGCATTAGCCCGATGTTGCCTTCCTGGATGAGGTCAGGCAAAGGTACGTTCCATCCAGTGTGTCCCTTGGCGACACTTACCACCAGGCGCAAATTGGCTTGAATCATATGGTTGGCTGCCTGACGTGACCTTTCTCTTGTTTGTTCAAGGTGATCGGCAATTTCTGAATGATGTGCTTCCAGTTTCTCGCGGAATTCCGGCGACTGTAGCGGCTCCTCGAATTTGGCGGGGCAACTTTTCTGGCCTGCCGCTTCTACAATGTGCCAAGGTATCAGCCGGCTGTCCAAAGACAGTCCAATCAGAGCTTTCTCGATTGTAGTTTGGCTTTCCCCGATGATTCCAGCCAAGGCGCTTATCAAATTTTCCTCGATTTTGCCGTCAATTGCGTGGCGCAAGTCCGGATGTAATACCTTCTCTGCTATTCTGCCGTGGGAAGGAAGGCCCAGATACTGACAGAGATTTGCGAACAGCACATCCGCCCGACTGAAGCGCTCTATCAACACCATCAATAAATCGATTGCTGAAGGTTGAGAACTGTGCTCAGCATGCCAGTCCTGCGCAAGCCGTTCAAGATACTTTCCCTCCTCTATATGGCTGGCCAGCACAGTTGTCTCCTCGACGTCGAGGAGAGGAGTTTGCCCCACTTCTGCGAGGTATAGATTCAAGGAATCCTCACCAAGTTCAGCTTCCCGCTTTGGAACAGCGATCTTGGGGTCAGAAGCCTCATTCTCTTGGTCAACCTCCTTGTCAATTAAATCCAACTCTTCTTGTGGGGAAAGAGTGTTTTCTCTATCTTTGACTTTTTCCGAAACCATTATCATCTGCCACCCCCTTTACAGTCTTCGTTTCACCTATCCTGGTCTTCAACCAAAATCATTATATCTATGGAGGCAATCCCTGTATGCGACTTTTGTCTCACGGGGTCGTGGCGAGAAGCCGCGTGAACAAGCGATATTGAGAGATTGATCGAACGGGCGGGCACAAATGTTGTATGGAATGTCTTAGTCGGTCTCTAGGGCTCCAGCCGGTTTTTTGACATCCTTTTCCGATAGTTACTGCACTTCTGACACAAAACGTCATTGTGGCTTAGGTGCTCACATAGTTCTGGGTTAGCACAGTTACCGATATGCACTGGAATGTCCCTTTTCTTGCCTTTGTTCATAGTTCACTCTCCAGGACAACTATCTGGAAAGGGCAACTTATAGCCCCGGTGCGACAGACGGCTTCGCAGTCCGTACACCAGTCGCATTCCACCGTCTCAATGATGGTGACCACATCGTTTACTATTGCCAGAGCATGGCAGTGGCAAACAGTGACACATAACCCACACCCATCACATTTCTGAGGGTCTATAACGGGCATTTCAACCAAGGACGTGACTCCCCATCATTGTTATTATTTTAGACTCAAAGGTTGCCATTTGTCTGTGACCTTTGTCTCAAGAAGGCGCCTCCATTACCTTCTGGAGCGCTTCTCTATCCATAATTACTATGCGATGGCGATCCAACTTGATCGCCCCTTCCTCCTCCAATGCCTTTAATGATCTTCCCACCACCTCCCGGGCGGTACCTGCCATGGCCGCCATTTCTTGCTGTGTAAGCCGTGGCCCGCCGTCCATTTCACCTCCAAGGTGTTCAAGGAGTATCTTGGCTACCCTGCCGATGACATGCTTGAAAGACAGGTCCTCAACCAGAGAAACGAGATGACGCACTCGCGTCGCCAGCGTTTTGATCACATTCAACGCTACTTGTGGATAGCCCTTGAGAACGGCTTCCACGTCGCTCTTCTTTATCCCATAAAGAAGAACAGGCCCCATAGTGCGGGCACTGACAGGATTTGGACCGCCGTCGAACACGGGCACATCATTCAGGGGCTCCCCGGGCCGCACGATGCTCAGGATTTGCTCCTTTCCTTCGGCCGAGGTCTTGAATACCTTCACTGCCCCGGAAGCGACAAAGTAGAGGTTCGCAGCTGGTTCACCCTCAAGCAGGACCATCTCTGCTCTGTCAGCAGCCTTCTCGAAGATGAGCTTCCTGATCGATTCGAGATCAGCAAGGGCAAGGCCGGAAAAGTATGCAATGCTCTTTAGAAACTCCAACTGAACAGCCATGCCTCGTATCCCCGCGAGCCAGCAAAATCTGCTTGATTATAACGCCCGTTTTCCTTGTGAGCAAGCTTTGAGGAAAGTCTCTTGATATGCCTGTCATCAATGTCTTCGCCTGCGTCTGAACAAGGATATGAACCACAATAGACCGATTACTCCAAAAAAGGAAAATGGTCGGTAGCTGACTCCCTGGCCGGTTGCAGTAGCGGCTACAGCTGGGGTTGGGGGTGGTGTTAACGGAGCTACCGTTTCGGCAGGTATTTCGTATGGGGGCACCTCGGCAGAGATTTCATAGGTAGCTATTTCCTCATTGAGGTACTGTTTAGGTGCCCAACCCAGCGGGTTGTTCTTGCCCGTAGCCTCGGCCCAGATCCAGCCTGTTTCACCGTCTAGCTCAAAAAAAGCGGTTGCCTCGTTATAGGTTGGCAGATGAACTAATAGCGCTGTATGACCGGTGACAAGGACTATGGCACAGCGAAATCCAGCACCCTGGTACATAACCGCCAACAAGATGGTCATGTCTTCACAGTCGCCGTAGCCAATTCCATCCTCCACAATATCTATGGCCAGTTCGTCCGCATTCTCGGCGCGCTCTTCATTTCCAGTTCGTTCTACGTCAGGCGTATATGTCACCCGGTCACGAACAAAATTGAATACCTCTTCTGCCCTTCGGTGTGGGTCCGGATATTGATCGGCGATCTGCTCACCAAGGCTATGGGCCACATCAGCATTTTCCCCCAGACTCTGGAAGGCGATGACAGGACGGAACCCTGTCTGGGTTATTTGATAAAAGCCATCCTCGCCGAAGGCCCTGGTTCTACATATCTCCCAGTCATCAAAGATATTGTTGTCTCTCTCGTAGAAACCCTTGGACGGGAATGCCCAGGCATGACTGGTAGTCGCTACCAGCGCGACCAGGATGACTACCAAATACAACAAAACTCTTGCTGTCTTCATAACGGTCCAGTGAGTGCCGCGTGGAGTATTAGGCCGAAGAAGACGAGATAGCCAAACATATGCGCACCCGCTGCCACAGGGTTTTCCCTGATACTGCCAAACGGTATTCTGGGTGTTAGTTTATCCACGATATAAAATAGGGCTACACCTAGAAGTAAGCTTATTACAAAGCTCACAGCCAGTAATCCCCACGTCCTGAAATCGAAGATGTACCAGGCTATCGGAGCTGTGACTGCAGTCAGTGCCGTAATAGCGCCATGAATGACAAGCCCAATCAGGATGAAGAAGCCGGCCAGAAAGAACCCAACGGCCACCGGATTCTCGCCTATGCGGTCACGATGAGGGATGTGGGGAGTAAGAGCATCCAGTGCTCTTACTCCGAGCCACGCCAGAAGAACGGAGACAAAGACCAGCAAAACAACCTTGGTCAGCCATATTAAGGTAATTGCCCACAAAGAGAGGGGTAGACCAACTTCGTTCATGTTGAATGCCTCCTTATCGTGCTATCCCGTTAGCGGTGATGGCCTGATGCTGATTTCAGCAGAAGCTGCCCGTGACGTACAGTGTACAAGAACGGCACATTCTATGACAAAGATATGGGACATCACAGAGCCTTGAGTGCCACCCGCTAACAGTGCTGATCCGCTACAGTATAACATATTCTGGTCTCTATCTTCCTGCTTCATGCCTGAGATTGGCGAGTTTTGGAGAGGCCTGGCGAACGGGCTAATTGCTTGGTTCCGACGGAGCTTCAAAGGCTATGCACGTTGACAATTACCCATTGGACAGTTAGACTGCTGCTGGCGCGTAGCGAGAGATATCCTATCATATAGGCCTGAGGTATGAGG
The DNA here is from genome assembly GCA_964429285.1 of uncultured Dehalococcoidales bacterium. Taxonomy (GTDB): domain Bacteria; phylum Chloroflexota; class Dehalococcoidia; order GIF9; family AB-539-J10; genus RBG-13-51-36. The sequence goes on from CAYSBO010000024.1 coordinate 13,419, forward strand.
GGGAAAGAGAACGGCAGATGAGAGGAGAAAGGAGGCGGCAATGGTAAAAGGCATTATAGGTTACAAGCTTGGGACTCAGAAGGATCTGGAGCCCATACTAATGAAGCTGAGATCCCATGCCATGCAGTATCCCGGCTACGTTAGTGCTGAGAACCTGGTCAGCGAGGTCGATTCCTCCGTGGTCATAATGATAATTACGTGGGAGACGATCGAGAACTGGAGGACATGGACGAAGTCCAGGATAACGCAAGATCTGCTCCGCCAAGCTGAAACCTCCTTGAAGGAGAAGCCGAGGTTAACGGTATACAGAATAATGCCCACAGTAGAGTGGCGCTAGTAAAGTGCCGGTCTTTGTTGGTAGAGTCCGTTGGTCCTGCTTTAGGATTACTTATTCTTCGTCCGGGAAAGGCTGCACTGGAAACTCGTCCACCTCAATATGAGAATTAGCGCCGGGTAGGAAGCAACCCCTGGGAGCGGAACCATTCGACCTGATCGCGTATTGAGTCTTGCCATGGCCTGGTTGTGAAGCCGAGTTCCTCCCGGGCTCTGGCTGAACTCACCTGAGAATTACTTTTCAACACGTCGATAGAATAGGCGGTAAAAACGGGACGTCTCCGCATAAGTCGATAATATAGGCTGGCGAGCACTCCGGCAGCGCGAGCTATCCCAGCTGGGATTTCGTAAGTTGGAGCCGGGTAACCGATATTCCGCTCGAGTTCTTTCATGAGTTCCGGGACCTGGATCTGTGCACCTGAGAAAATATAATGGCGCCCTGATTCTCCTCTCTCCGCAGCCGAGATAAGACCTACCGCAACATCCCGCACGTCAACGAAATCATAAGCTCCCCTGACCCATGACCTGAGATGGCCGCTGGCGAAGTCAAGCATGAGTTGGCCGATATTGGAGATCCTGTAATCCCAGGGACCAATAACGCCTGTGGGGCAACAGACTACCGCATCAAGCCCCCCCTTTCTTGCTTCCTTAAGAAGGAGTAGCGTAGCGCGAGCCTTGCTACGGGCATAGTCGCCGAGCACTTGATCAGGGTCGAAAGGTTGTGACTCATCGATAACCTGACCATGAGGTGGCTCGGCAATAGCGTGAACGGAGCTGGTATAGATGAGTCGGCGAACACCGGCGGCTCGACAAGCGTCAATCACGTTATGCGTGCCCCCCACATTTACCTCTTCAAGCAACGACCTCATGCTGGGCATGATGGTAACGACACCGGCAAGGTGGAAAGCAAGTTCAGCCCCGGCAAACGCAGCCTTCACGATCAGCCGGTCGGTGACGTCGCCGTAAACAAGCTCCACGTCGAGGTCTTGCAGTGGGCGAAGGTCCTCGGCAGGCATAACCAGGGCACGGACCACATGTCCTCGCGCGAGCAGTTCGCGAACCAGGACGTTGCCAATGTGACCAGTAGACCCAGTGACGACTATCATCTTGGTATGTGTTCCATCCTTATTCTAGGTCGCCGCCACTTCGTCTGCAATGCTGCTAAAGGGAGATTAGCTTTGCTTTGAAGCGGCGCAGATGCCCGTACGTATTTCCAGCGTTGTCATTATACATCGAAACCGGGAGGTGACAATGCAAGCGGATGCTTAGATGCTAACCCAGGCTATTTTGGAGACTTAAGAACAAAAAGTTGACAAAACACTGACGGGTGTGATAATATGAAGTTTACCCCAAGTAGCCGAACGAGAATTGGTG
>CAYSBO010000025.1:0-7060 GCA_964429285.1 uncultured Dehalococcoidales bacterium
CCTGCTGGGTTGGGGGATATGGTCTCGAGCCATCCGGTTGTAGTGAATAGGCACAGTCTCCGAGTACGTAAACCCCGGGTGACTCCGGGACTTCCAGATGCTGGTTGACTATGACGCGCCCGTCCTTCGCCTTGTCAAAAGGCAGCGCAGCCACAGTCGCCACCGGCTTCACCCCTGCAACCCAGATAACGGTATCAGTTGCTATCGTCTGCCCATCAGCAGTCTGGACACCACCCGGCCAGGCTTTGCTGATGCGGGTTTTGAGCAACACTTCAATTCCTCGAGAGCGCAGCCGGCTCAGAGCCAGGTCCGACACCTTAGCTCCCAGGCCGGATAGGAGAGTATCCTGTGCCTCAACCAGGAGCACCCTGGTCTGGGACATCAGTGAAGGGTAGTTCCGTGCCAGTGCCTTGCGCACGAAGTCCTGAAGCGACGCTACCAGCTCTATTCCGGTGGGCCCGCCTCCCACCACCATAAACGTGAGCAGTTCGCGCCGACGTTGCTCGTCTTCTTCGCGCAACGCCGCCTCGTAGTTGTCCAGGATGTGGTTATGAATACGGATGGCATCTTCCAGGGATTTGAACTTCAGCGAATTTTCCTCGACATCCTTCATCCCGAAGAAATTGGTGGCGCTGCCGAGAGCCACCACCAGATAGTCCCACTCAAGCTCTCCATCATCAGTGCTGACTGCCTTTTTCTGCACGTCTATGCCCTGTATGCGACTCTGCCTGCATTCGACGTGCCCTGCAACACCCTGTCCGTTCAGCAAAACATTCAGGGGGAAACGGATATGGCTGGGCTCAACGCTGCCGCTGACTACGTGCCATATAAAGGGCAGAGGATGATGATAATTCCGCTGGTCCACCAATGTTACCTCCAGCCCCGGTAGATGGGCGGCAGCCTTCTTCAATTCCAGTGCAGCACTGATCCCCGCCGCCCCCGCGCCCAGGATAAGTACTCTCTTCTTTTCTTCGCCCATGGTCATCTCACATGGAAGGGGTTTCTGTTGCTTCAGATAAGCTTAACCTCGGGCTAGCCGAATGTCAACGATTAATACCGGGATAATGATTACAGCGAGAAGGCACTAACCCGGTGAGAAGATAGTTGCGGATAAAAGCACTTTTCGGTAAGAAAGGTCAAGTCCGGTATATTGACTTCCTGTCGAATCAAGGTTAACCTTACTTCTAGGGAGTATTGTTCTACTATTAGTTATTCGCAGACATGTTATGCTGCGGAGAATCTATGCGGAGGGAGGGAAACACCCTGCGCACTACTTGAGAGCGGACTGGACATGGAGAAGATTTTGCTTGTTTGCCCCGACCTGGCGCTGAAAGATAACTTGACCTTTCTGTTACGGCATAGCGGTTTCCGAATTGTGAATGCTGTCGAAAGCGAGCAGGCTCTGGCCGAGCTGGGTAGAAGTGCTCCTGACCTCGTTGTGATGTGTGAAAACAACCGCAGACTCAACGGGGAAGAGCTCTGTGTCCGCATTCGGGAGCTGTACAGTATTCCTATTATCGTTCTCGGCCAAAAGCAAGAGGGGGCAGCCGCCGGGGTTGAGTTTCTGGAAATGGGCGCTGATTCGTACCTGACTTCTCCGTTAAGCCCGGGGGAACTGCTTGCCAGAGTACGCTTCCTGCTACGCCGAGGCTCTGATGAAACATGAAGGAGCATATCTAAGCCTGAGAACGCAACCTATTCTGCGTTCGAAGCCCCTTCTGATACTAACTGGGCGCAGCAAGGCTGCAATATCTCCTCGAGTGCCTCCATCCACCGGTCGCCCAGGAGCCTGGTGTCCAGCCTGATTCGTGTAGGGCCTATTTTGACTGCGGCATCGTGATATTTACTCATAACTCCCCCGCCTGCCAAAGAATTTGTTCGGCGGGCAGGCCTGGCCCCTATTATCTTAAGAGGGGAATCGCCACTCCGGGGCTTAATCACGATTTGCCTTCCCTGCGGGTAAACAGAACTTACCCCGGCCTTTGCAGCCAGAACCTTGATTCTCACCGCGTAGAGAAGGTTCTTCACAGGCTGAGGCAAAGGACCAAATCTATCCTCCAATTCCCGGGCCATGTCCTCGACTTCCTCAGTATGCTGCACCCTGGCCAGTCTGTGGTAAAGGGTTAGTCGAGTGCTTAGATTGGAAACATACTCCTCCGGTATATGAGCGTCCAGCGGCAGCGATATGCTGGGCAATTCCTTCGCTTCCGCCACAGCGACACTCTTCCTCGCTTCACCAGTGCGCTTCGCTTTCAACTCCTCCACTGCTTCAGCAAGCAACTGGCAATAAAGGTCGAAGCCCAGGGCAGCGATGTGCCCGCTCTGCCTTACACCGAGCAGATTGCCAGCACCCCGGATTTCCAGGTCCTTCATAGCGATACCGAACCCTGAACCCAGCTCGGTAGCCTCGAATATAGTCCTGAGCCTCTTGTGGGCCTGAGGGGTCAAGCGTCTCTCCTGATCGAAGAAGAAATAGGCATATGCCTGGTTGACTCCGCGGCCCACCCTGCCCCTCAACTGGTAAAGCTGGGCCAGACCGAGCCTGTCGGCCCGGTCGACAATCAGTGTATTGACATTAGGCATATCCAGCCCTAGCTGGATAATGGTGGTGGTCACCAGGACGTCGTACTTACCGGCAATGAAATCGGTCATCACCTTCTCCAGTTGTTCTTCGGGCATTTGCCCATGGGCTGTGGCGATTCGGGCTTCCGGCACCAGGTCCTGTAGCTTACCGGCAGCCATGGCAATACTCTGAATACGGTTGTGGACAAAGAAGGCCTGGCCGTTTCTCTCCAGTTCACGCAGTATCACCTGCCTGACCAGAGCGTCATCGTAAACACCGACATAGGTCTGGACGGACAGGCGTTCCTCAGGCGGGGTTTCCACGATGCTCATATCCCTGATTCCTGTCAAGGACATATGTAGGGTGCGGGGGATGGGAGTAGCGCTGAGGGCCAGGGTATCCACCTCTTTCCTTATCTGTTTGAGTTTTTCCTTCTGCACCACGCCGAACTGCTGTTCCTCGTCGATTATCACCACTCCCAGGTCCTTGAATGTGACGTCTTTCTGAAGCAGGCGGTGAGTGCCAATGCATATGTCCACCGTACCGTTGCCCAAGCCTTCCAGGATTTCCCTTTCTTTTTCCGGGGGACAGAACCGGCTGAGCATTTCTATTCTTATGGGAAAGGTCTGCAACCTCTCGGTGAAGGTAATGAAATGCTGCTGGGCAAGAACGGTGGTGGGGACCAGAATAGCTACCTGCTTATTATTCATTACCGCCTTGAAGGCAGCGCGCAGTCCTATCTCGGTTTTGCCATAGCCCACGTCTCCGCAGATGAGGCGGTCCATGGGTTTAGCTTTTTCCATGTCCTCTTTGACCGTCATGATCGCCTCGACCTGGTCCGGTGTTTCCATGTAGGGAAATGACGCCTCCAGCTCCTGCTGCCACAGCGAATCTGCGGAGAAAGCGAAGCCGGGAGCTACTTCCCGGGCAGCGTAGAGGTCAAGCAGTTCCCGGGCAATTTCTGCCACCGATTCTTTGACCCTCTTCTTCGTCCTCTGCCATTCCCGTCCCCTGAGGCGATTCAAGGGGGGGGCCTGGTCTCCAGCACCTATATAGCGGCTAACCCGGTCGATCCGCTCAACGGGCACATAGAGCCTGTCACCGGCAGCGTATTCCAGAACAAGGTATTCTTTCTCCATCCCGTCTGAGGACATCCTGGCCAGACCGTGGAATCTGGCGATGCCATGGTCAATGTGGACGACATAATCACCGGGAGTTAGCTGAGGCAGAAACCACTGGCGAGGTACCGGCTTTTTCTTCCCTGCCCGTGGCTGCTTCACAAACCCGAACAGCTCGGCGTCGGTAATAACGTTTAGCCTGTCATCCAGTAACCAGCCTCCCTCCAGCGAGCCGTGTAGCACGGTGATCGAACCGGGTGGAGGTATCTGTTCCACCTGTGATGTGGGCGAAGTATGAATGTCCTCTCCCTGGAGAAGTTCAGCCAGACGGTTTGCCTGGTGACTGACCAGAAGCACGCGCTGTCTTCGTTCCACCATTTGTCTGGCCGCTTTGAGGAACCTTTCCAGATGGCTGCCGAAGTTCGGCGCCCTCATGAAGGGCAGAGCCTGTCCGTGGCGCCGGGCACTGTCCCACGTTTCCAGCGCCAGGCGGCGCCTCTTTTTCACCTGCGACTCCAGTTCTTCCCAGGTCAGATAAGGGAGGGGCGAGTCCTCGGGTAGTTCGCCCCTTTCTACTCTGGTAGATTTCAATTCCTGTGCTTCCTCGCTTAACCTGGCTACGGCGAGCTCGATTCCTCCAGGGTCGTCGAGAACCAGCAGGGCATCACCGGCGAGGTAATCAAAGACGCTACCCGTCACCAGCCCGAAGTTACCGGCTGCTGGCATAGTCTCTTTGGCCGGCGTGATAATCAACGAGGATATGAGGGTGGTTGAGCGCTGAGTTTCCGGGTCGAAGCACCTCATGCTCTCTATCCGGTTGCCAAAGAACTCTATTCGCACCGGCAATTCGCTGCTGGGGGCAAAGATGTCAACAATGCCGCCGCGTCTGCTCACCTGATCGGGCATCTCGACCACATCCTCTACGTCATAGCCCATGCTTTGCCATCGGCGTAGCAGCTCCAACGGGTCGGCATCCATGCCTGGCTTTAGAACGTGGCAGGCAGCGTCAAAATCCTCACGGGGGATGGTCTTGCTTATGATTGCCAGGGCTGAGGTCACTATCAAGGGAGGCTTATCACCCTGTTGACGAAGCGCCAGAGTAGCTAACGCCTTCAACCTGTCCAGCCCTTGATAGCTGAAAGACGACGGTCGGTAGCTATCGTAGGGCAGCAGGTCGGGTTCGGGCAGACGGTGCAACTCGGCGGCAGGCCGACACCAGGCCCGAAGCTGCTCGTGGAGCTTTCTGGCGCTCTCGGGCTGAGCGGTTACCACCATAATGGGCAGGTCGAGCTCCTGGTAAATGGCGGCGACCAGATAAGGCTTGGCGGCATCAAGTACGGTTGCCTTATGCTCACCTTCCGACGTGGAAAGCTCCTCCGCCAGTTGTCTGTAGGCGGGAATTTCTGTGAGCAGAGGAAGCAAACCGGAAAGGTCTATAGATTGTCCTTCGCTGGCCATTAAGCAATATTATAGGTGACCTCGCTGAACCATTCCAATTTGACCGGCAAGCGAGAAACTGGCGGAAATCTCGACCGATTCAGGACTGGGAACTACTGCTATCCCTTGCGGAGCGTTTGATCAAATACGGCAGGTCTCAGGGACTACCTGTAGCCATGTAAGCATTCTGCACATATTGGGCGAGCATTCTTTGTGCATTGAAGTGCGAACCGTTGAGGGCAATAGCCGAGCGCATGATGCTGGCGAAGGCGTCGGGCTCCCGGTAGAACATGGGAAGGATGACGTGTTCGAGTTTATCGTACATAGAGGCAACTTCTACGTCTGGATTGGCTTCAGATTGCCAGCCGTCACCGATAGCCCATCCGCTGGCACCTTCCACATGTCCCTCTATCCACCAGCCGTCGAGTATACTGAAGCTCGGTACGCCGTTGAGTGCGGCTTTCATGCCGCTGGTGCCGGATGCCTCCAGCGGTTTCTGCGGGGTGTTGAGCCATACGTCTACCCCGGAGCACAGGTACTTCGCCAGCGCGATATCGTACTCTTCCAGGTACACTACGGGCACGACGTCCTTCAAGGCGGCTGCTGCCTCAAAGATACGGCGGATGAGCGCCTTACCTCCTTCGTCTCTCCGGTGCGCCTTCCCCCCGCAGAGCACCTGGAGCGGCCCGACCTGCTGAGCTATCTTTCTGAGCCGGTCCAGGTCGGAGAACAGGAGGTCGGTGCGCTTGTACGAAGTAGCGCGCCGTGCGAAGCCGAGGGTCATTGCTGTTGGGTCCAGCCGCACTCCTGTCCGCTGTTCCACCTGCGCGAGGAGCTCTTGTTTGGCCTCGGCGTGGGACTGCCGGATTTCGCCCAGGGGGATCTTGGCCGCATACCTCAGGTAGAGATTGTCGCGGCGCCATTCGGGTATGTAGCGGTCATAAATACGCCGAAAGGGCTCCGACGTCCAGGTCGCCGCGTGCACACCGTTGGTAACTGAATTAATGGGATGATTATTGAACATGGAGCGGGAGGTCTCTTCGTGGCGCATTGACACGCCGTTGATGTAGCGCGAAAAGCTAAGGGCAAGAGCAGTCACGTTCAAAACGCCGTTGCAGCAGCAGTCAGTTGCCCCCAGGAAACCGGCTGGCTCCTCACCCAGGACATTCCGTACCAGGTCAATGGTGACGTAGCCATGGCCTGCCGGCACCGGAGTGTGTGTGGTAAAAACGCAGCGCTGGCGCACTGCCTCTATCTGTGCGCTGCCGGCGGTGTGAAGTCCGCTTCCCCATGTCTGTTCTTCCAGCAATGCCAGAATGACGAGTGCCGAGTGCCCCTCGTTCATGTGATAGGCGTGGACCCTGTGGTATCCCAGGGCGCGCAGCATTGCCACTCCGCCCAGACCCAGGATAACTTGCTGGCAGAAACGATAGTGGTCGTCACCGCCGTACAGGCGGTCGGTCAGGGTCTGGTCCCAGGGAGTGTTTTCGGGAATAGCCGTGTCTAGAAAGTACACCGGCGCAGCGTGCCCGGACACACCGTGCAGCAGGTATCGCCATACCCCGACCTGTACCTGGCGGCCTTCTATCGTTACCATGACTCGCTGGGGGAGCGGTTCCAGGAACTGCTCAGGACTCCAATCTACGTCACTCTCCGACTGGTTGCCGTAGTCGTCCAGGTGCTGGCGGAAGTAGCCCTTGCGATGGAGGAGTGTCACGCCGGCCGCACTGATGCCCCGGTCGGCAGCCGCGCGGATGGTGTCACCGGCCAGTATGCCCAGCCCACCGCTATAGGTGGACATGGCCGGGTCGATGCCAAACTCCATCGAGAAGTAGGCAAATGTCAATGCATCGGCAGGCAACCCAAATGCATTTGACATCATCGCTCAGAATGAGCCCTCTATACGCGGGCCCGGGTAGAAATAGTATGGCAGATTGTAGCA
>CAYSBO010000025.1:7160-14138 GCA_964429285.1 uncultured Dehalococcoidales bacterium
AGGAGGTAGTCAAGTGAGGACTGTTGAATCAAGGGCTGAAGTCTATTTGATGGCTCTGCAATCCCTCTCTGAAGCAGAAAGGGAAGCGGTGATTACTCGTTTGTTGGACGACCCGCAGCTAAGGGAAGACATTCTGGATCTAGCCGTTATCCGACAACGGCAGGGAGAGCCATCTAGGCCGTTCACGGAATACCTAGCTGAAAGAAAAGAGCGGGCTCGTAAGGCGTGAAGTACCAGGTCCGAGTCATCCCTTCCGCTGAGAAGGAGATGGACAAACTTCCAGCACCAATCCATGCACGCATCTGTAGAAAGATTCTCTCGCTGGAAGATAATCCTAGGCCGAGAGGCGCAAAGAAGCTTAGCCGTCGTGCAGAGTATCGTCTCAGAGCGGGTGATTATAGGGTCCTATACACTATGGATGACAAGGAACATGTGGTCACAGTCTTTGCTGTAGGCCATCGACGGGAAGTATATCGATAAACTACTATGGTAGAAGGACCTTAGACAATGCCTGAGTTGCCTGAGGTAGAGACCATCAAGAACGAGCTTTCGCCCTGGGTCCTGGGGCAGAGTTTCACTGAAGTTGACGTCCTTGATGCCAGGCTGTTGGCCGGCGGTTCTGGTGAGGAAGTCCGGGGTGGGTTAGTCGGGCAGAAAGTAGAAAGCCTGGAACGCCGGGGAAAGTATCTCGTCTGTCACCTGTCGAATGGTAAGGCACTGATTCTGCATTTCAGGATGACCGGCAGCCTGCTGTTGAATCCCGGAGAAGTTGACCGCTATGCCCGGGCGATTTTTCACCTCTCCAGTGGGCACCGCCTGGTGTTCACCGACCGGCGCTGCCTGGGGCTGTTATGGCTCGTAGACGATGCCGATACAGTGGTCTGCAGGCTGGGCCCCGAGCCGCTGGAGCAAAGCTTCACGCCGGACATTCTGGGACAGAGACTAAGCCGGCATCGTATTCCCATCAAAGCGGCGCTTCTCGACCAGCGTACAGTCGCCGGACTCGGCAATATGTACGCCGATGAAGTGCTGTTTGCCGCCCGGATTAACCCTCTGAGGAGAGCAGACTCCCTGTCACTTGAAGAAGTCCAGACTTTACATAATTCCATCTGCAAAGTCCTTCAGGCAGGCATTGGCAGCAAGGGCGCCAGTGTAGATACATACGTCCGCCCAGAGGGTGAGCTGGGCACAGCCCATTTCGATTTCAAGGTCGCTCATAAGAAAGGTATGCCCTGCCCCGTCTGCGGCAGCACCATCGAGCGGGTGGCGATACAAAACCGCGGCACCTGCTTCTGCCTCCGATGCCAACCTCTCAGTCCTGCGCCCTCAGAATAAGGGTCGGCCACAGCTGGACGTGAACCAGTGACCGAAGGCTTCTCTTCGAAGTGCAAAGCCGATGTCAGAGGAACCGAAGAAGCTCGACAGGTGGTGGTTACTAATTTAGATATAGGCAGGTCTGTAAATTACCCTGACTAGGTGGGGACAATATGACATATACTCCAAACATGGGCTATCATATAGGCTGAAAGGCAGTCCTTGTGTCAGCAATATCTCAGGAAACCTCGGCTCTTTCAGATAATACCAGTAGTCTCCTTGGCTTTGTCCTATTTATGCAAGTGACTGTGAGAAGGGAGGAAGAATGAAAGAAGGAACCCAGGTGGTCAAGACTTCGTGCCAGCTATGCCATCTCTCTTGTGGTATGAACGTATACGTTGAGGACGGCAAGATCGTCCGAGTTGAAGGTATGCGTGAACACCCCTTGAATGAAGGTGTCCTCTGCCCCAAAGGGGAAGCAGCCATAGAATACGTCTATGCTCCGGACCGCCTCAAGTATCCAATGAGAAGAAACGGCAGTGAGTGGGAGCGAATCTCCTGGGATGAAGCCCTGGACACTATAGCCGACCAGATGACCAGGGTTAAGGAGACCCATGGAGTGAAAGCGTTTGCTGCCGCCATCGGCATGTCCATTTTGCTTTCCGGCTCGTCCACGCCGGCGCTTATCCGGAGGTTCTGCTACGCCTTCGGTTCCCCGAACTTCTTTTCGGTGGAGAGTATGTGCTATCGGTGCCGGATTATCGCCTACATATTGACCTACGGCAGGTTCCGGGTAGCCGACCCTGAGAACTCCAAATGCATTGTCATCTGGGGACATAACCCCGATAATTCCAATCCTATGCTGGGTAGAGCGGTCCAGAAAGGCAGGGACAAGGGGGCAAGGCTTATCGTCGTTGACCCCAAGCGCACCCGGTTGGCCAGGGAGGCCGATATACATCTGCAAATTCGACCCGGCACCGACTGCGCCCTTATAGAGGGCTTAATCAACATTATCATTTCCGAAGGGCTCTATGATAAGGAATTTGTTGACGAATGGACGTTTGGTTTTGACCGGCTGGCCGAACATGTAAAACCTTACACGCCTGCTCGTGTGGAAGAGATAACAGGAATACCGGCGAAAATGGTGGAAGAAGCCGCCCGTGTTTATGCTACTACGAAGCCGGCATGTATCGCCCAGGGAACCAATACCCTGGACCAGCATACGACCGGCATCCAGAATAGCAGGGGTGTTGCCATTCTGCAGGCAATCACGGGGAACCTGGACACCGCTGGCGGCTTCATCCGGAGTCCGAGACTCCGTGAGAATCCCGTGGAAATGCCGCGCAAAATAGAGGAAAGGGGGATCGGGCAGCGGGAGTTTCCCGTCTTCTACAGTGTGCTTGGCCGGGAGTTCGGTGAAGGCCAGGCCATGCTTCTCAGCGATACCCTTCTGACCGGCGAGCCCTACCCCATAAAAATGATGATTATTGCCGGCTCCAATCCCATGCGTACCTGGCCGGACTCCCAGAAGGTCGCCCGGGCCCTGGGCAACCTGGACTCCCTGGTGGTTATGGACCAGTTTATGAGCCAAACGGCACAAATGGCGGACATAGTGCTTCCGGCGGCTACCTTCCTGGAAAGGACAGAGCTGAGCGACTATTACAGCCTGTGGGGCTACCCCTATGTTATGCTGCGGAAGAAGGTTATCGAATACGAAGAAGCCTGGCCCGACCTGAAGTTCTGGTTCGAACTTGCCCGCAGGCTGGGCTATGAGCAGTATTTCCCCTGGAAGGACCCGGAGGCGGCCTTTGACCACATTCTGGAGCCTTCGGGATTTACAGTGAAAAGGCTGACGGAAGAGATTCCCCAGGGAATGCTTTATTCCAGGACGAGATACACAGAAAAAGAATACAAAAAGGATGGGTTCCGTACTCCTTCGGGAAAGGTGGAATTGTACTCGGAGGCTCTGGCGGAGCAGGGATATGACCCCATGCCCACCTTCAGAGAGCCGCTGGAAAGTCCGGTGGCTACTCCGGACCCTGATTACCCCTTGATTCTGACCACGGGTGCCAGAATAGTGCAGTTCTGCCACTCTCAGCACCGTAATATACCGAGACTGCGGCGGGATGCTCCTGAGCCCCTGGCGGACATTCATCCTCAGACAGCAGCCGGGTATGGTATCCGTGACGGAGATATGGTCACGTTGAGCACGAAGAGGGGCAGCATTGACATTAAGGCAAGAGTGACAGACGATATTCTGCCCAATGTGGTTGCGATTCCTCACGGCTGGGATGAAGCTAATGCGAATGTTCTCACCAGTCAAGAGCCGGCCGATCCTATTATCGGATATCCGGGCCTGAAAGCCCTGCTCTGCAACGTCAGAAAGAAGACATGAGGAGTGGTCTCGGATTGAGCAAATAGAGGCTGCTCGAGCCAGTTGGCGATTGCGATATGCCGGACAACCCGAATTATTCGTAGCAAAACGTCAACACGTCAGGAGGTATTGAAAAACGAGGTACTCAGAGACGGGAGTCAACCTGGAAATAGACCTGTCCCGTGGAAGTATCGAGAGGGAAGAAAGCGACCCGGGACTTACGGACCTTTACCTCGGGGGTCTGGGTACCAATGTCCGGATACTATGGGACAGGGTTCCTTCCGAGGTTGACCCCTTTTCTCCCGATAACCTGCTGATATTCGGCACCGGACTTCTGGCTGGAACACCTGCCCCCGGTGCCAACCGCACCATTGTTTCTACTTTTTCTCCCCAGACTTCGTTGATGGCGTTTTCGATGATGGGAGGGTTCTTCGCACCGGAACTGAAACATGCTGGCTATGACAAAGTGATAATCCGTGGCAAGTCTCCCAACCTGGTGTATTTGTGGATAAACGACGGCAAAGTGGAAATACGCGATGCCTCTCACCTGCAGGGTAAAGGCGCCGGTGAAACTGCCGAGCTTATCAAACAAGAATTGAGAGAGCCGAAAGCCCAGGTGGTCTCCATCGGCCTGGCCGGCGAAAACAGAGTCTATTTTGCTTCCATTGAGCACGGCAGGTCCAGCGCCAGCCGGGGAGGAATAGGGGCCGTCATGGGAGACAAAAATCTGAAGGCGGTAGCCGTGCGCGGAACACTGGATCTCAATATTGCCCGACCGGACGAATTCATGGAGCTTTGCCGGGAAGTGCTGAAGTTTATCCAGCACCGACTGGACAATCCGATCAAAGGAGTAATGCCCATTCACGCCACGCTTGGAGCCCCGCAGGAGATGGCGATAACCAATGAGGAATGGCATACCAGCAATTTTGCCTGGGGGAATGCCCGTGTCAGAAGAAAAGACTTCTGGACCAACCAGACAAGAAAGAAATGGGAGAAGATGCAGGGACAGGCGGTGGAGCGGCTGATAAGCTGCTACAACTGTCCGCTCAAATGCGGAGCGATAATAGTCCATCCGAAACTCAAAAGATATATGATGAAATGCTTTTCCAAACTCACCTATACCATGGCAGCCTTTTCAGACCTGGATTTCGGTTTCAGAATCGCGGGTGTGGCCCAGGAATACGGAGTGGACGCATACTCCACCCCCCAGGTAATGGCTTTTGCCCTCGAGCTTTATGAAGCGGGCATTTTGACCGATGAAGATATGCCCGGAATGCCCCCCGATATCGAAGGAAGGTTTTTCTGGCTCCTCGACAGGATCGCCCGGCGTGAGGGGATTGGCGATCTTCTGGCCAATGGCGTCTATCACGCGGCCCGTCAGATCGGCAAGGGGGCTGAAGAGTACGACCACAATACTATTAAGAAACTGGAGCAGATACCCATAAAACTAGGGACGGTGAACCCTATTTACTATCTGATGTGGTCCACAGGCGAGAAGATAAACGTTACTCAGATCGAAGGCCAGATACCCCAGGGGCCTTTTCCCACCAGAGAGCTGAGGGAGGAATTCGTGGAGGACTGGGTCCAGATTCCGACAGGCAAGGAAGAGAAGTTCAGACAATTCATTCTGGAGTGGGGAGATGGAGACAAGAGACTCCCGTTCTGGCCGTCCGTTGACTTGATCTGTGAGCTTGTCGAATGGCAGGAGACAATGCACTACATTGATGACTGTACGGGGATCTGTACCGGCCTATCAGCGTTCGCGTACAAGCCCCCTTACCATATACATAATTTGCCGCGTTTGATCTCCGCGGCGACAGGAATTGATCTTGGTGAAGCCGATCTATGGCAAATAGCCAGGAGGAACAGGATTCTAATCAGAGCCATCAACGTAAGCAGAGGGCTGAGGAGAAAGGACGAGCGTCCACCGGAAGACCACTGGAGGAAGAGGCTCCCTGAGTTTGAAGCCGAGCTCCAGGACGAGTATTACAAATTCAGAGGCTGGGACAAGGAAGGTATTCCCCACAAAGTGACCTTAGAGGAGTTAGGCCTTGATTATGTGAGGGAAGACTTCGAGCACAGAGGGATTTACCAGAATGGGGAGGGGTGAAGGCACGGTAGGTGCAAGTGCTTGAGAGTGAGGGGTAACGCGTCGGGTTTCTTCACAACACACCGGTGAGGTAGAATTCGGGGAACAGAATATCTGGAGGGTGCATGAAATCGTTGGTAGTCTATTATTCTTTGACAGGCAAAACGAAGCTGGTATCTCAGGTAATCGCCGAGGCCCTGAACGCCACCCTGGTGGAGATTAAGGAGAAAAAACCCAGAAAGCCAGGCCCCCTGCTCTATTTGGTCGGTGGCTTCGGGGCCATAACGAACAGGGGGAGTAAAATAAGTCCCGTAGATGTGGATCTGAAACAGTATGAAAGGATATTCATCGGATCTCCATCCTGGGCCTCAAGACCCGTACCGGCTATCAATTCATTTATTTACCAGACCAATTTTGAGGGCCGGAATGTCATTCCGTTCTTTACCATGGGTGGCGACGATGCAGAGAAAGCTCTGGCGAACATAACGGCCAAGATCAAGAAAAGCCGGGGCAATGTGGTGAGCTCTTTTGCAATAAAGTCGTATGGGGTATCTGACGAGCAAATCGTAGCCAGAGCCAGGGAGGCTGCAAGCAACTACCAAGGAGCGTAATCATCTATGCTGGGTAAACTGACATTTCTGGGTGCAGCGCGGAATGTAACGGGTTCCTGCTATCTGCTGGAAACTCAGGATACCCGGGTGCTTGTAGACTGCGGGCTCTACCAGGAGCGAAAATATCAGGACAGAAACTGGCAGTCATTTCCGTTTGACCCCGGGTCAATAGACGCCGTTTTTCTAACCCACGCGCATCTCGACCATTGCGGGCTTCTGCCCAAACTGGTGCGTGAAGGCTACAGAGGCAAGATATACTGCACTCAGGCGACGGCCGATATAGCCCAGATTATCCTTCTTGATGCTGCACACCTACAGGAGGAAGACGCTGCGTTCAAGGCAAAGCGTCATAGAAAGGAAGGGCGACGTGGTCCTTATCCCGAGGTGCCCCTCTACACTGCAGAGGATGCCGAAGCGGTTACACCGCATTTCTCCGCGGTGGAATATCTGAGTTGTTCGAGCATCGGCAACAGTGTGGAAGGCTGTTACTATGAGGCGGGTCATGTGCTCGGGGCTGCAGTTATAAACGTGAATATCAAGAAGGACGGCGAGAACCACAGGCTAATTTTCTCCGGTGATATCGGCGAGCC
>CAYSBO010000026.1:0-4400 GCA_964429285.1 uncultured Dehalococcoidales bacterium
TTTCTTGCCGAGGTGCTGAGCGGACTTCAGAAACCCCAGAAAGAACTGCCCCCCAAGTACCTGTACGATGAACGGGGCTCTGGTCTATTTGAACGCATCTGCGCGCTGGACGAATACTATATTCCCCGTACTGAGGCCTTGATTATGCAAGCCCACATTGAGGAAATGGTCGAGCTGGTTGGGCCTCGCGCGCTTCTTGTTGAATATGGAAGCGGGAATTGCAGAAAGGTGCGTATTCTGCTGGATAACCTTAGCGACCCGGCGGCTTATTTGCCCGTTGATATTTCCCGGGAACAATTAGCACATGTAGCCCAGGAGCTTGCACTGGATTATCCTACGCTAGAAATACTGCCTGTCTGCGCCGACTATATGAGTGACTTCAGACTTCCCAAGCCTGAGAGGAGTTATAGCCACGTAGTCACTTACTTTCCCGGGTCAACAATCGGCAACTTTGACCCGGTTTCTGCGGAGAAGTTTCTTCGGCATGTCGCCACGGTATGTGGCTCAGGCGGTGCACTGTTAATAGGGATAGACCTGAAGAAGGACGATAATGTGCTACACCGTGCCTACAATGACAGCGAGGGCGTAACCGCTGCGTTCAATCTTAATCTGCTACAGAGAATCAATTATGAACTAGATGGTGACTTCCAGCTTGATTGGTTTGAGCATTGTGCATTCTATAATCGCGACGAAGGCCGTATCGAGATGCATCTGATAAGCCGGAGAGAACAGGATGTGCACCTGGATAATACCACCATTCATTTTGCCGAAGGTGAGACTATCTGGACAGAGAGCTCTTACAAGTTCGATCTTGATGAGTTTGCACAGCTGGCTGCGGCAGCCGGATTCAAGGTACAGCAGGTATGGACCGACGAGCGCCAGTGGTTCAGTGTGCAATACCTGATGACCACAGGCAAATTAGCCGCATACTAGAACCAACAGAAAGCTGAGAAGCAATGGCTTTCACCCATTCCGCGGGCGGCAGTTCATTTTGCCCAGAGGAAGACTGGGCACCATTGTTAAGTTACTTGCAGGGCATGAGCCTCAGAGTGTTCTTTTCTTCCAGTACTTGCGTAAGGGCCGATATGGTGTCTTTGATATCCTCCTCGGTCGTGTAACGAGATAGTGAGAACCTGACCGAACAGTGCGCGTCTTGTTCGGTCCTCCCCATGGCAATAAGCACATGGGTAGGTTCGGGCGACCCTGACTTACATGCCGAACCTGAAGACAGTGAGACCCCGTGGTGGTCAAGGGCGATGACAATTGATTCGCCACGCAGCCCGGGGAGGGTTAGATTGAGCGTATTTGGTAACCTGTGCTCCGGATGTCCGTTCAAGCTAGCGTCGGGTATCAAACTCCTGATGCCTTGTTCCAGTTGATCTCGCAAGGCGGACAACGTATGGGAGTCGTGGAGAGCATGTGTCACCAGTTCGGCTGCTTTGCCGAGGCCAACGATAGCCGGCAGGTTCTCCGTACCGGCTCGCACGCCGCTTTCCTGCTTGCCACCGTGGATGAGCGGCTCGATTTGGATTCCTTTCTTGACGTACAGCGCTCCAATGCCCTTCGGACCGTGGAATTTGTGACCGGAGATGCTGAGCATATCAACGCCGAGCTCCTGTATATCTACCTTAATCTTACCGACTGCTTGAACCGCGTCGGTATGGAACAGCACGCCACGTTCATGAGCGACAGCGCACAAATCCTTGATCGGCAGGATCGTCCCCACCTCGTTGTTGGCCATTATAATAGAAACGAGGACAGTCTCACCTGTGATAGTATCCCGTAGCCGGTCAGGAGCCAGCCAGCCGTTCTTATCTACGCTAAGGTAGGTAATCCTGTAGCCAAGCCTGCTCAGGAACTCACAGGTACTGACTATTGCCGGATGCTCTATTGCGGTGGTAACGATGTGATTTCCGCTATCACGCATGGCAAACGCCACGCCCTTGAGGGCCAGATTATCTGCCTCAGATCCGCCACCCGTGAAGATGATCCTCCGTGGCTGCGCGTTTATCAACCTGGCCACCTCTCGTCGGGCTTTCTCTATGGCCTCTCGGGCATTCCGCCCTGCGTTGTGGATACTGGATGGGTTACCGTAGGCTGTGCTCAAGTATGGAGCCATGGCCTCTCGCACTGCATCGGCCATTTGAGTGGTAGCATTGTTATCGAGATATATATGTTTCTTCGGACTTGTTGTCAGTATCTCGGTGACCGATAGCCCAGAATCGCAAGATGACGAGGGTACACCTGTCGCGCAGTACTCGCCGCTGCCAGACTCGACCTTCTCCACATCGCAAAGGAGTGCCTTATACACCGGGAAGCCAGAAACCCTATCGTAGTTGTTCAGGTCGGTGAGTTCATTGACGTTCCACTCTTGCCAGGCCTTTGGTCCCACCGGGGTGCCCCCGCCGAACATGCATTCAATGGCTCCCTCTGCAATATCAGCGGTGACTCTGGCTCTGAACGGAACGCTGCCCCTGGGAGTGGTTACGCGTATCAGATCCCCATTGCTGATCCCTCGTGCTTGAGCATCCTCCACGTTGATCTCTGCCAGGGGCTCGGGAGTATCCTTCACCAGTCCTTCGATACCATGATGTTGGGATCTGAAGTCGGTTTGAGGCCGGGCGCCAGAGTTGAATACCAGCGGGTACCGTTTCGACGCTTCCGGATTGCCCAGTGGGCCTTCGGTAGGCTCGATATATTTGGGAAGCGGTTCATAACCATATTCTTCGAGGACGGTGGACCATAGTTCGAATTTGCCGCTCGGAGTCTCAAACCCGGGTTTGCCGTCCTTTCGCAAGCCGCCCTTCTGCCATTTCTTGTATTCCATCATGGGTGTCGGGATCCTCACCCACCCGCCGGCTGCCTTCACATCGTCAAGTGCATAGCCTGAGCCTTCAAGAGCCAACCGGACTAGCTCCTCCTCGGTCTGTGGAAACAGGTGACCGTAACCGAGGTGCCCGGCCAGCTCGGCCATAATGAGGTAATCGTTACGCGCCTCTCCTACAGGTTCAATGATTCTCTCCCGCAAGCGGAACATTGGGCCGTAGACCATGTATGAATAGTTTTCAAACATGGTTGTGGCGGGTAGCACTATATCGGCATAGGCGGCGTCGGCGGTAAACTGGCGGTCAATACAGACCAGAAAATCGAGTTTGGAAAGCACTTGTCGCCAGAGAGAGGATTGCGGCCAGGAAGTAAGTAGAGAGGCACCCTGGATGAGCAATCCACGAATCGGGTATGGCTCTCCTTGCAGCACTGAATTCACCAGAGCTATAGCGTGTGATTCGCCACGATAGTTGCTGTAGATTGGGAACTCCTTGCGGCCAATGGCCAGGGCCAGGTCTGGGTTTTCCTGATTACAGGAACGGTTTATGGGAAAGCTGCTGTCCAGCATGCTTAGCCCGATGCCTCCCGGTACATCAAGTTGACCAGCCAAAGCGAATACGATTAATGCAGCCCGGGCAGACTGGACCCCGCTGTTGGAATACTCCAGCCCAGTATACATGAGCAGTGCGGCACCGTTGGCGTTACAGATACGACGGCTGAGATCTCGTATAGTCTCTTCCGGTACTCCGGTGATAACCGACGCTACTTCGGGGCGGAAGTGCTGCACATAGGTCTGCAGCGCCTCGAAGCCATAACACCAGTTTTCAGCGAAGTCCTCGTCATACAGGTCTTCGTCGATCATCACTTCAATCATGCTGAGGGCCAGGGCGCCATCGGTACCCGGTCGTATGGGTACCCATTGTGCGTTAGTCCTGATAGCAGTCTCTGTACGGCGGGGGTCAATAACTACTACGTCAGCACCGCGCCGGACCGCGTCTTCAAGACGGTGCATATCCACAGGTGGCGAGTCAGTGGCCGGATTAGTGCCCCATACTATCACCGTCTCTGCGTTTTCTATGTCCGTGAACATATTGGTTTGCATCCGCCCCATGGTCGCGTGTGGGGCTATCATGTGAAGCGACACGTAACAAAGGGCCCCCACCCCCGTGCTGTTAGGTGAGCCGAAAGGGAACAAAACGTTGGACGCGGACGAGACCTCGATGCCCTTGGGTTGAAACGTATCACACAGTGATTGTTCTTGAGCACCTCGTCCGGTATATATTGCTACTGCTTCCGGTCCTGCCTCCTGTTTTATCCGGTTCAGGTTGGCTACAATGAGGTCATATGCTTCATCCCACGAAATACGCTCAAATTGATAGGAGCCTTTAGCGCCTGTCCGTCGGAGCGGATACTGGATACGATGTTGGGAATAGACTATTTCCGGAGCGTGCTTTCCTCGCCGGCAAATCATGCCCAGGGTATGACCGCTATCCGCTTTGATGTCTACCAGCCTGCCGTTATCCAGGCCCACTTCTACCCAGCAGCCGGCCGGACATATTCCACAGAGGCCTTTG
>CAYSBO010000026.1:4500-13026 GCA_964429285.1 uncultured Dehalococcoidales bacterium
GGCAAGATGTCTGATTCTTATTCATTGAGTTCATGCGGTTATTCGTTTCTTTTCAAGGGACAGCTAACCGACTTCCAGGCACTGAACCCTCCCAGAACAACCGTCAGGTTCTGCCAGCCCTCTTTTTTCAGCAGGCTTGCCGCCACCATAGAACGCAGTCCACTGCCGCAGAAGATGAAGATAGGGCTGTCTGTGGGCACCTCCCGGCTGCGCTCCGGAATCTGGGTAAGATGAATATGATGAGCACCGGGAATTTCGCCATCGTGTTCAAGTTCTCCCTGGCTGCGAACATCCAGCACCCACGTATCGTCACCTGTGTCCAGCAGATGACAGAGTTCCGGTACGGTAACTGTGGCCACTGATTCGGTGTCCAGGCCAGCCCGATGCCAGGCCAGAACGCCCCCACCTGCCAGGTAGCCCTCTATCCGGTCGTAGCCCATTCTTCTTAGCTGGCTGACCAGCGTCTCTAACTGGGAGGTATCGCAAACGAGCAGAATAGGTCGGTCATAGGGAAGGAACCAGCCTGCGAAACTGGATATCCCACCGAGCCAGATGCATATCGAGCCAGGAATGTGGGCAGCCCCGAAACCATCGAACCTGGCATCAAGAACAACCGATTCTCGTGTCAGTTCAGCAAACTCCGTCGGGGCCAGAGGTCCGGGATGCGGAAGGGAACTCCATCTTGAAGGGCCCGACAGATTCCACTGTTCCATACTCCGGAAATAGGGAGGCCTTTCCAGCTTCACCCCGACCGTGCCGAGGAACTCAGCTCGTCCGCTGACTTGTAACCGCTGGTTACTCAGGCGCTCGGTCCCTATGGTCGTCCAGGCACGATCACTGATTGAATGGCCACATACAGAGCCAGACCCGTGCGCAGGACAGACCATAACGCCGTCGCCCAGAGGCAACAGCTTTTGGAAGATGGAGTCGTATAGCCTGGCTGTCATTTCCGGAATCTGTCCTTCCCCTGCAAGGTCTGTCCTGCCGACCTCGCCCGCAAACAGGGTGTCCCCGGTAAATACCATGAACGGTGTGTCACTGGCGTCGCTCAACAGGTAGCTCATCGAACCGGGGGTGTGACCCGGTGTGCTGATGGCGCGGAGGGTATGGCTGCCGAGCTTCCACTCTTGTCCGTCTCTTGCTGCCTTACCGTATTCGTACGGTAGTTGTTCGTCGGCGTGCCATATTTCAGCCCCGCTTTGCTCAGCCAGCTCCAGGGAGCCAATGAGGTAGTCTTCATTACGGTGGGTCTCCAGGACGTACTTTATGTGACAACCGTTTTTCTGGGCCAGGTCCAGATATATACCGACATCGCGTCTGGGATCAATGACCGCTGCCTCGATCCCGCTGCCAAATAGATAGGAATAGTGAGATAAACCTTCAGCTTCTATACGGTGGAACAACATTTGCCTCCTCCGAAAGCACGGCGCGGACAAGACGGCCCGATCATGGCTTCTGATATTATCATCACTCACACCAAACAGGGAAGGCCATCCGTAGAACTACTGAAATTTGGTGAAAGTTGCCCGTTATTCACGTATGAAGTTCACAGTCATACGCGAACGAGGACGGAGGCACACCACATTGACAAAGTCTCCGAGACAAGGTATCATACGGCCTGAAGTTGGTTGCCTGTCAAGGTGTAGCGGGTAGATTGCATCACGAAGACCCTGAAGGACTTTCTAGCTTGTTGTCACCTGTTGGTATGAGAACTAATGTTGAATGCAGTCGCCAAGTTTGCTGACCCTCTATCGGTCGGATAGGAATCTCGAACAGTCTCAAAAGAACGCTTGATAGTGCGGGGGGTGATATATGATGTAGTAACGTGCTGGAAAACGTATGCTCCTACGTCAAAGAGATCCAAGAAAAGAACATCGGTTCTTTGACATGCAACAAAAAACAGACAGGAGGTAGACAAAATGCCGATGGATTGGTTACCCAGAGATAATACACTAAAGGATCACCAGCTTGTTGGAGACGAGCACTTTGGAACGACGCCGCCTTGCACCATGTACGAGAAGAAACCTCTGGTCAACCCCAAGACGGGCGAAACCGTAGATGGGCTCTACACAGCGTGGGTTACCCTCAATAATCCCGGCCAGTTCAATTCCTACACCACCCAGATGGTCAAAGGCGTCATAGCTGGAATGAAGAAGGCCTCGGCTGAGAGAGATGTCGTGGCCGTAATCTTTACCGGTGCTGGAGACAGGGCCTTTTGTACCGGCGGCAATACCAAGGAATACGCCGAGTACTATACCCTCAGGCCGAGGGAATACAGGGACTACATCAATCTGTTTGCCGGCATGGTGGACGCCATCCTGGACACCGGGGCCCCGGTCATTCGTCGCGCCAATGGGATGGCCGTAGCCGGGGGACAGGAGATCGGTCAGGCCTGCGATCTGACTATAGCCTCTGACCTTGCTAATTTTGGTCAGGCTGGCACTGCGGTTGGCTCAACGCCGGATGGGGGCTCAACCGATTTTCTGCCCTGGCAGCTACCTACTACAGAGCTGGCCATCTGGAACTGCGTCGCCAACGAGCTGTGGAGTGCCTACAAAATGCACAGACTGGGCCATATAACCGATGTGCTGCCCGTGAAGAAGCTCGATGGTAAGTGGATCAGGAACCCCGGGGTGATTACCGACAAGTACATAGAGAACGGGAAGATCGTCTATGGTGACCCCAAGACCGGTGAAGAGGCCAAGGAGGCCAGGGAGATCATAAAGAAGGCGGAGACCGATTTCTCGCTTCTCGACCAGAGGATAAACGAAATTGTCTGGACTCTTGCCAATCTCATGCCTTTGTGTCTCATGAAGGCCATTGAGACTATCAGGTGGAAGAAGAAGTACTTCTGGGACACCAACAAGATAAGCGCCAAGTACTGGCTGGGGGCGAACATGAATATGGAAGCCTATCTTGGATTCAATGCCTTCAATACGGAGGAGATGACAGGTCAGCGCAGGATAGACTTCATCAAGTACCGCCAGCTGGTTGCCCAGGGTCATAGTTTCGACGATGACTTTGCGGACCAGGTCATGGCGAAGCCGAAGCAGTAGTCTATTAAGAAACAACTTAGACGCGAAAGCCCCGGGCGATAGACCGTGGGCTTTCGCATCTTGATGGAATGTGCACCTGACCAGATAGGGAGGGAGAAGCACATCGTGAAGGGAGGCAACATGGAATTTCAAAACATCAGTCTGGAAAAGAAGGAGGGAATGGCAACCCTTTTGCTTAACCGCCCGCCGGTGAACGTAATGGACTATGATACGTTGGTGGAGTTGAATACTGCCCTGGAGCAGTTGGCAAAGGATGATGAAGTCAAGGTATTGCTACTTCGCGGCTCCGGGAACAAGGCTTTCAGTGCCGGTGTGGAAGTGAAAGACCATATCGGAGACCAGATGCCCAAGATGATGAAGGAGTTCGGCCGCATCTTTCACCTTCTGAGGGACCTTGGTAAGCCGAGTATTGCTGTAGTTAACGGAGTAGCACTGGGAGGTGGATGCGAGCTGGTTGCCGGCTGTGACATGGCAATTGCCTCGGAGAAGGCCCAGCTCGGTCAACCCGAGATAAAACTGGGAGGACTGGCGCCGGCGGCTGCGCCTTTGTTCCCCAGGATAATGGGAGAAAAGAGGGCATTCGAGCTGCTGGTAATGGGGGAAAATGTCAGCGCCCAGGAAGCGGAACGAATTGGTCTGGTCAATAAGGTTGTTCCAGAAGAAGAGCTGGACCAGACTGCGGAGGCGTTTGCACGCAGGTTCGTGGAAAAGAGCGCACTGAGCGTAAAACTTGTCAGAGATGCGCTGTATGACTGTGCGGAAACGCCGTCGCTCGAGGCCTCGCTGAAAAAGGGAGTGGAGCACGGCATCAAGAGCTGGCAGACCCACGACGGGCAGGAAGGTCTGCAGTCATATCTGGATAAGCGCAAGCCTGAGTGGAAGAACAGGTAACCGTACTGGCGAGAGGAGGACTATGAGACTGCAGGATAAGAAGGCAATTGTTACCGGCGGGGGAAGAGGGATTGGCAGGGCTGTGGCCCTGGGTTTTGCCAAGGAAGGGGCTGACGTAGTCATAAACTACCGTAGCAATGATGCTGCCGCCAAGGAGGTGGTAGACGAAATACAGGCGCTGGGCCGGAAGGTGTTGGCGGTGAAAGCAGATGTGGGTAGTTATCAGGATGCGAAGTCGATGGTGGACCAGGCTGTGGAGGTGTTGGGAGGGGTGGATATCCTGGTGAACAACGCTGGGCTGTCCAGGCCCGCTATGCTGCTGAGTATGGACGAAGAGACGTGGGACCGGGTTGTTGATATCCATCTCAAGGGCACCTTCAACTGCACACAGGCTGCGGCTAACTATATGAAGGAGGAGAACTACGGGAGGATCGTTAATGTTATCTCCACTGCCGGATTGTATGGGACAACAGGGCAGATAAACTATGCCTCAGCCAAAGCGGGAATCATAGGGTTCACCAAATCCGCATGCAGGGAGCTGGCCAGATATGGGATCAATGTTAATGCCGTATCTATGGGAGTCATTTCGACGGAGATGACGGACAAGATAAGAGGGGATGAGAAGTTGCAGCAGACTTACCTGGCTAGAATACAATTGAGACGGTTTGGGGAACCCGAAGAAGTAGTGCCGGCCTTCGTCTTTCTGGCATCTGATGATGCGCGGTATATCACCGGACAGGTGCTATGCGTTGACGGTGGTTATATCGGGTAGTGTGCTCGTACGACAACACCGCAGTGACAGCGAACCTGCCAATGCGGTGTTGCTTGCAATTCCTGGCGGTGTCAGTTTGGGGTGACATGTCTCAGGGAAAGACCCCAAGCGAATGTCAGCTATTTGACACACCATCAAAGGCTCTAGAAATCGGGGGTCAGTACTATCCTCTTCTCCAGTCCGCCCTTGTGAGCCTCTTCAAACGCCTGCTGGATCTGGCTCATCGGCCTGGTCTCAACAAACGGCTCTATCTGTATCCTGCCGTCCAGGACCATCTTCAGGACCTCGTTGTAGTACTTGGGCAGACAGCCCCAGGAGCCCATAATGTCAGCGTCAAATGCCATCAAACGTGATAGAGAATACTCGTTCTTCTGCATGCCGAAGCCGCAAATCATCAGCTTCCCAATGAAGGACAGCAACTCCAGGCCGATGGCCTGACCGGTACCCGTGCCCGTCCACTCGAAAATCTTCCAGCCGTAGTTTCCGGGAACGCCCTTTTCCTTGCAGTAAGCGCGAAACTCGTCCCTGATATCCCGGGGAGATTTGTCTACCGAGCTTATGACATGGGTAGCGCCGTAGTCTAGAGCTCGCTTTAGCTTCTCCGGATTTCGAGCGATACCGATGACCTCTTTGGCACCCAGCGCTGAGCAAATCTGGGTGGCGTATACCCCCAGGCCTCCAGTAGTCCCGATAATCACAGTCAGGTCGCCTGGTTTGACTTCAGCCTTGATTGCTGCCTGATAGGGTGAGGTTCCGGCATCGGCAATCACGGCAAAGTGAGACAGAGGAAATCCTTTCTTGTCCGGGATGATGCACAAGTCCTGGGCGGGGACGACGATGTGGCTGGAGAAGCCTCCGTAAATACCCATGCTGTTGCCGGGCATCTTCTGGGCCAGGCAGCGATTGCCCCTACCAGCAGCACAAATGGGACAATTGTTACACGGCATAACTGCCGGTATGATTACCTCCTTGCCTATCCACTTATCATCGCCAGCTATCACCGTGCCGCTGATTTCATGCCCCAGGGTAAGCGGCGGTTTGTTGACCGTGGGCACGCCATCATAGAAATAGCCCAGGTCGGTATGGCAGACGCCGCAGCCAGCAATTTCAACCAGCACCTCGCCGGGGTTAAGCTCAGGGACGTCAACACTTGTCCTCTCCAGCTTGCCCGGCTCCACCATCTGCCAGGTTTGGATTTTGTCCGGTACTTTTGCCATAATACTCCCTCCTTACTCTACAATTTGCTGATAAGTCCAAGAGGCGAAACTCGACCATTCACCTCGAGCATCTTCGTCACCCTCGCTGGTATCAGTGGAGTTGTCCTGGAAATCTCCGCCATAATATATCAGCCGCCAGCCACACTGTCAAGGAAACATCGGGGTTTCAGCTTATGTCTATATCTGTGTCTCGTTATGAGCGCCGTCGAGAAGCAGGTACTCCACGTCGCCTCCGCAGAACTGCCGCACCAGGTCAGCCAGTTCAGCTGTAATGGCTTCAGCTTCACTGCCGGACATGGGTGGCAGGCAGTCCACATTTATGGCCACTCTGGTGGTTGCTGGCAAGATCTTGGTCTGGTCGCTCTGTCTCCAGTTCCAGCGCCGGCACATCACCTTGGAGTTATCGACATAGATCACCTCGCCCGGCGCGGGATTCTCGATGGTATCCCCACCCAGTGGAGTGAATTGCTCATCACCCCTGGCCAGGGTGAGATGAAGGTCGCCGTCAGCCGAATCCAGGTCATCCCCGCCGCTGGGCACCATGTGTTTGAGGGAAAAGTAGTTGAACAGGGCCACCAGAGTGTTGATATAGGGTAGCTGGTCGCCCCGGCGGGCGCGCCTGGCCAGCGACTCAATGGAGCAGTAGAACTTGTTGGGGTTGGTACCGAAGTCGGCGTAAGCCTGCCGCCACGGAGATATTCGGGGGTGGTTCTTGAGATCCTGCAGGGACTCGTCCCGGCTGGCGTATTCCACCACCTCCTTTAACAGTCCGATCAGCCGCTGGTTTTCCCCACGGTTACTGACCTCTCTGGCGATAACCACTCCTCGAATATAGTCGGGGAATTTGGCCAGTACTTCCCTGGATACTATGTCTTTCATCTGACTGTCATCGAGCACTCAAAAGGCCGCTGGGGGCAGACTAAATCGGCCCTGGGGGTAACCAGAAGATAGCCCATTCAATCAATTCGGTCAAGACTTTGTCCTCGTTCAGCATCTTAGTGACACACCGCCGCCTCCCTTCAATTTTGCGAGTAGCACTTGAGGTGCTTCTGAGTGGGCAGGTAGCCCGTTGCCAGCAAGGACTATGTCTGTTCGGGGCACCAGAGCAATGAAGAAGCAATTTGGCGAATTATGTATCTACGCCGGATTCATCAACGGCAACTGTCAGCTTAACAATGGTATCTGTTGCCTCCATTACGTCCTCCGGTGTGAAGAAAAGGTCTTTGTCAGGCCTACTAATTATGAATTTCTTAACCTCGCCACTCCAACCATCGCGCGCCAGATGCGTCACGGAGCCCACTTCTTTGCCATTCTTATCTACTACCGGAACTCCCGGTTTTATCTCCATTGCTCTCCTCTCCCAAAGGAAACGTTTCTCATTCCCCTTACGGGTGCCAAGTGTCTTGTCATTCGCAGGATCTGCAAGATTGGTTCCTTGTGGTAAAGTCGCAACCTCTGACTTCGGCTACGCTTGCTGGTTCTGTCTCACATGTCCACTACTCCGGAGAGGGCCTGGTGCGCATCATCAACTCGGGCCCTTCTGGCCTGTCCTCCACGTCAATGAGTGCGTCGCCGACTTCTTCCTCGATGC
This sequence comes from uncultured Dehalococcoidales bacterium, assembly GCA_964429285.1. Taxonomy (GTDB): domain Bacteria; phylum Chloroflexota; class Dehalococcoidia; order GIF9; family AB-539-J10; genus RBG-13-51-36. Next base: position 12,028 of record CAYSBO010000026.1, read on the forward strand.
CCTGGTCGACAATCAAAGCGATGGCTCCTTCATGCCTGATCACTCGATCGTCCTGGGCAGGGCTGTCAATTTCCAGGGCAAACCTGTCCTCTTGCTTTGTCAGCCGAAACCCCTTATCTGGCTCTACACCGCTTGCCTCCAGGCTCTGCACTAACGCGTTTGCTGCCAGATTACTAACTTCAATCATTTCTGCCTCCTTTCAACTAGCATTCCCATGGCTTTGCCGATTGTATTCAGGGTGGGCGAACATGGAATATCGCAAGTTTAGCACTTGGGGGAAACCTGGACATCGCCTGTTCGGATAAACCGGGCCACCGAAAGGATTATCAAGGGGTAACTAGTTCGGTCATAGAGCAGGGACGGCCCTTCAATAGGAAGGGCGTCAGCTGTCTTCAGATCTGATGTCCGTAACCAGGCCCTCTTGAACTGCGTAGGCAGCAATTTGCTGACGGTTGCGGAGATTCAGTTTGCCCAGGATGTTTCGCAGGTGCACCTTAACTGTGTGCTCCGACACGATGAGCCTTTCAGCGATTTCACGGTTAGTCGCGCCCTGGCACACCAGTTGCAGCACCTCTCGTTCGCGGCCGCTTACGTCATCCTTGCTCTTGGAGGCCTGTTCAGCGGCCAGTTCCACCTTGATCCCGTTGGCCATTTCCTGGGAGACCACAATGTCCCCCTTCGCGAGCATACTCAATGCTTGCACGAACTCTTGAGACGAGAGGTTTACCGAAAGGTAGCCTCTCGCTCCTGCCTGCAGTATTGGCAGGAAAGCCTCTGTGGAATGCGGGCGCGTCAGGACCACGACAGCCATATGTGGTAGCTTCTCAGTAAGTTCACGGACTGTATCAGGGACAGCCTCGGAGACCTCCCAATCTACCAGCAAGATGTCCGGGTCGTGCTCAACCGTTTGCTGGAAGAGGCTTTGCTCGCTGTCCGCCTGTCCCACAACGCGGAAGCCGGCTTCCTGTAGAATCCTGGCAATCCCCTCGCAGACCAGCC
>CAYSBO010000027.1:0-1711 GCA_964429285.1 uncultured Dehalococcoidales bacterium
AAGACCACCCTCTGAGATAACCCGTCTCCCGTGAAGCACAGCCTCTTTCCTTTTACGATCACATGCAGGTGATACGATGGTTCGAGTACAACCTATTGACAAATTATGCTTGTCATGTGACAATTAAAATTAAGCTTGGGTGCGTCCTGAGTGATAGTTGAGCGGGCGGTGGACTGCGTGTCTGCCGCTATTTTATTTCGAGTAGCGTATGAGAGTCTGCATTTTCGTAGACGGAGAAAACTTTCGGCACTCGATAGTCGAATTGTTTCCGCGGTTTCGTCAGGAAAGCTATCTGCCTAAATCGGCGAGATGGACAGACTTGTTCGACTGGATAGTGAAAAGGGTGGTCGAGGATGGGGAACGCATCAGGACCTACTGGTACGTTATCGAGTCCCTGGATTTTTTCCCATACCGCTTTCCTGACCCTGTAAGAGCGCAGAAACAATTATACAGGGTTCTGTCGCATTATGAACCGTATCGAAAGGAACTGGATGCTCTCGCTCCCGAGGATCGTGTTACTCGTATGGCAGAGATTGTTAGCGAACTAAAGCAGCGTAACGATACTATGCGAGATCGGTTCGATGGCTGGATTGCAGTGCAAAATGGCATAGCAACAAAGCACAAGGGTATTGAGTTTCGCCGGGCTGGTGCTGTGACATACAATCTCTTCGATAAATCACTGGGTGCCGAAAAAGCAGTAGATGTAAAGTTGGCATGCGATATGATTATACTTCGAGATATCTATGACATAGCGGTCATAGTGTCTGGGGATCAGGATTATGTGCCTGCCGTCGAGGTGTTGAAAGACTATGGTAAAAGGGTCGTTAATGTGGCATTCAAGACCCGGTCCGGGGTACTGCTGCCAGGTGGCGCTAGAAGGCTTAACCAAATGACCGATTGGAGCTTTGGCATTGAGTTTGCCTCTCTTGCTGAGTATTTACAGATAGGCAAGTCATCTAAGGGCAAGTAGCCCCTCCTACAAGCACCCAGGCTATGGTTTAGCCAGCAATCCGGGATTTCGTGCGATTTGTGTAGCGGGACTGCCAGAAGCGCCTACCGCACCCTCCCCCTCGCAAGGGAGGCAAATACGCCGCCAAAGCAGAGTGCAGCAAAGATGATGAAGGAGGTTCTCATACTTGCTTGGAAAAGCGGATAGTACTCGGGTGTGATTTCAACTTTTGCTATGTTGTATAGAGCAAACATCAGCATAGCGATTCCCATGCTGAGGGACATGCCAACCTGCCGCATAGTTGCCAGCGTCGCCGAGGCTACGCCATAGGCGGTATTGGGCGCGGAGGTCATCACCGCATTGGTGTTCGGAGACGAGAAAAAAGCGTAGCCGCAACCAACCAGAATCAAGTTGCCGACAATGAACTTCAAGGGAGTTGCTTCATTCATGAAGATGAAGATTACCAGTCCCACGGTGGTCAACGCCATTCCCGCTGAAGCAATTATCCTTGGTTCAATCCTGTCTGAAAGCCTACCGGCAAGGGGAGAAAAGATAGCCTGCATGGCCGGCATGGCGACCAGGATCAAGCCGGCGGTTTCAGGATTGAATCCCTTCACATACTGCAAGTAGAGGCTCATGAGGAAGGTAATAGCGAACGTAGCACTGTAATGGATCAACGCTGCCAGGTTGGACAGGGTAAATGGTCTGCTGTCTCTGAAGAGCTTAACATCCAGGACCGGGCTCCTTGTTCTCATCTCCCAT
>CAYSBO010000027.1:1811-12808 GCA_964429285.1 uncultured Dehalococcoidales bacterium
TGGTTGGCGGGAAATACCGTAGTAACCAGTGCTACCGCGGTTCCGGCGAGCATAGCGCCGCCGATTCCCTGAAAAACCCGGCAGGAAATGAGCACCGGGGCAGAGTTGGCCATTCCTGAAAAGAAAGATGACAGCGTGAAGATGACTACGCCAATGCTGAAAATCTTCTTCCTGCCATGTATGTCTGCTATTCTGCCGAAGGGAACCAGAACAGCTGCCGAGGACAAGAGGTAGGCGGTGGCAACCCAGCTCAAGGTGATTGCATCCAGTGAAAGCTCTCTGCCGAGTCTCGGCAGAGCAATATTGACGGCGGAAGCCATGAAGGGAAAGACGAAGGAAGCCATGGTGGCAACCACAAGGACCAGGTTCTTGCCGGTACCTTGCCCCGCAGGGTCATCCATAATCAGCCAGTTTAACCTATTTGCTGGCAGGTCTTCTAGTACTGAACGACACTCTTCAAACGATTTGCACTGCAGGGTGGTGAGGTTGGAAAACACCGGGGAACAGTTGCCTTAGCTCGAATATCGCTATAGACTTCTGGTTGTCCCTAGTTCTGTACCAGGGAATGCAGGCGAGTCCAAAAATGTTTTCAACAAAGGCCGGGGCTACCAAGCTATTGATTGCTGTAGTGGTGGGGTTGATAGTCTTCAAGGTAGTTGTCAGCTGGGCCACAGGGAGTATCAGCATACTGGCCCAGGCAGCCGACAGTTTGTTCGATTTGTTTGCGGCAGTAATTACCTTCTTTGCTATCCGGATTGCGGCTAAGCCTGCTGATGCCACACATCCGTACGGTCATGGGAAAGCAGAGGACATTGCTGGCGTTGCGCAGGGAGTTCTCATTTTTGTCGCTGGCGGACTGATAATTTATTCGGCAATAGGCCGGATAATAGAGGGCTCCACCATTGAACTGGCTGAAGCTGGAATGGCTGTGATGGCGGTCTCCATAGTAGCTAGTATCTTTCTGTCTCGGCATCTACTCCGCGTATCCCGGGCTACTGGCTCCGTTGCCCTGGAGGCTAATGCCCGCCATATTGCCACTGATATCTACTCAGCCTCGGCCGTGCTGGTGGGATTGGCAATAGTGCGATTCACCGGACTCTATATTGTTGACCCTATAATTGCTATCGGAGTTGCTGTATACATCCTGAGGGTAGCTATTGACACTGTCCGTAAGCCTGTATCCGGGCTGCTGGATGAAAAGCTGCCTCCTTCCGAAGAAGCAGTCATCGAAGCCATTCTAAGGAAATACAGCCACAAGGTAGCTGGCTTTCACGCACTGCGGACACGTCGCGCTGGAAGCCAGGTCTATATAGACCTTCATTTGGTGATGGCCAGGGAGATTACATTGGAGCACTCTCACCAGATATGCGACCAGGTTGAGAGTGAAATACGAAGCGCACTCCCAGGAGCAAGCGTAACCATCCACGTAGAGCCGTGCGATGGCAACTGCGAAGGGTGTTCTGCAATCTGTTCGAAACGACGAGCCGACCAGGAGGACGAAGACTAGGGGCAGTTCAGGAGCACTCAGAGCCAGAATAGTTAGGGCCTAAAGCACCCCAATTGCTGGAGCAGCCACCCGCCGCCGTAGACTATGGCGAAGCCGATTGCCAGGCAAAGTAAGACTAAGATGGGGCCTCTGAGAAGGAATTTCTTCATCATAGAAAGGGTCAAGGCTTCAGTCTGACTGCTTGCTGGATTTGGTGGTCTTGGCTCTCTTGGATACGGCGTCTCTATACACCTTTGCCAGGCTCTTGCCATGTTGAGGTAGTTTGGCCTTCTTCTTGGCTCGGCGCCTTTCTCTTCTTTCTTGTTTGGTTCTCCTGGCAAGTTCGTCTTGGTTTGGGAGTTGTTCCTTCACCACTTCATTTCCCATGAGCCGAGAACAAAATCGAGGTCTTCCTGGAAAGCAGAGAGCTTTTCAGGGGGTAGAGCAGTCTCATCTATATTAAGGAGCATCCTTGTCTCGTCCCGGGGTGAGCCCAGTACGTGCACGCTGCCGCATTCTTTGCGGTCTTGCTCGCCCTTTTCCTGCGTCTTCAATGCCAGCGTGATGCGAGATTGGGTGGCGCCGCTGGAAAGAGCATATGTCTGTGATTCAGTCTCAACAGCCATAATCCCTTGTTTCTCCAGCAAGCCCTGCAGTTCATCCCGTAGCATCCCCGGATTTAGGCCTCTATAACTCTTCTCAATCTGGGTTGTCATCATATTCTCCTGCCGAATATTATAGCACTTTCTTGTTTGGTTCGGCTTCTCAACGTGGTATAATTTGAAATCTGGTCTGAAATGAAAAGAGAATCAATGCAAATCCTGGTCTGTCCCGTATGCAAAGGGGAGCTCGAGCTGAAAGTGGACAGAGAGGAAGGGGAAGAGATAGTCACGGGTTCCCTGTATTGCCCTAAGTGCAACCATTCCTATCCTATCGTAGATACAATTCCCAATTTGTTGCCTCCGGAGCAGCAAAGCTGACTCAAGGCGTATACGCCACGCCTGCTGTGGGCGATTCCCAGACTTCTACCCCCACTAGCTTCACGCCGGGGTCGGAGAAACGGGCCTGGAGCAAGTCATATATCGTGGCGGCGATATTTTCACTGGAAGGGCCGATCTTGTCAAAGGGGGGCACATCGTTCAGACAGGTATGGTCGAAGCGAGTCAGGGTCTCTCTAAGGTGCTGCTTGAGCTGGGCAAAATCATAAGCCAGCCCGGTCTCATCGAGTCCGGTTGCTTCTAAACGAGCTACTACTTTGAAGCGGTGGCCATGCAAATTCTCACACTTGCCCTGGTAATTGGGGAGATAGTGTGCGGCATCAAAATGCTCTTCCACAAATAACTGATACATCGAAACCTCCTGCGTATTTGCGCACCCCTTGTCGCCCCTGAACACCGTCGGCTAGCTGGGCAATGCTCTTGCCCAGCTTGGGATGAACCAGCTCGGGGGCGATTTCAGCCAGCGGTATGAGCACGAAAGCCCGGTGCTGCAGGCGGGGATGGGGAATATTCAGCCTCCGGGTTTTCATGGTCTTGTTGTCGTACAACAGGATATCTATGTCTATGGGACGGGGTGCGTTGACGAAACTGGATACCCTGCCCATTTTGGCTTCGATGTCTTTAGCGAACTGGAGGAGTTCTTCGGGAAGCAGTGTGGTAGCAATGCGGCACACCATGTTGAGAAATAACGGCTGCTGCTTGTAGCCCACCGGTTCGGTTTCATAGATTGATGAGACCTTCTCAACATTCAACTTGTGGGAAAGCAGGGTCAGAGCCTGGCAGAGGTTTTCCTCCCGGTCTCCCAGGTTTGAGCCCAGACCAAGATAGGCGATGCCCAATTTGCTCACACACCCCTGACAATGGCATCGCTCATCTTGCACACGTTCGCCATCTCCTTGACATCGTGTACTCGAACTATATCGGCGCCTTTCACAATGCCGATGGCTACGGTGGCTGCTGTTCCTCCTAACCGCTGGTCGCTAGGTGGAACGAAAGCCTTCTCCCTCGAGCGCTGTTCAGGAGTGAGGTCAAGCACCCAACCGATGAACGACTTCCGCGAACTACCCAGAAGGATAGGTCTGCCCAGTGCCTTGAGTTCGTCCAATCGCCACAGGAGTTCTAGGCTCTGTCGCTGTTTCTTGCCAAAGCCGATCCCCGGGTCAACGATGATATTCTCCCAGGGCACCCCTGCACTCAACGCTTGCCGGATAGCCCTGTCTAAATCGGAGATAACTGTGGAGATAATGTCCTGGCAGGGAGCGCCACGCTGATTGCTCATCAAAGCGAGCGGTACACCTGTCTGTGCTGCCAGCTCGGCTAGGCTGGGCTCCTTCTGTAGCCCCCAGATGTCGTTTATCATGTTGGCTCCGGCGTTCAGTGCTTGACGGGCTACTTCCAGTTTGTAGGTGTCTACACTAAGGGGTGTCGATATGTCTTGAGCCAGCTTCTCCATAACAGGAATGACTCTCCTCAGTTCTTCGTCGATCGGAATCGGAGGTGAGTCAGGCCGGGTGGACTCGCCTCCGACGTCAATTATGTCTGCCCCTTCAGCAACTAGGCGTCTTGCCTTGCTCACTGCTCCTTCGGCGTCTCGCAGGCCATCGCCAGAAAAAGAATCCGGGGAGACGTTTATCACGCCCATGATATAGGTTCGCTCACCCCAGCGAAATACGCTCCTGCCACATCGAGTGGAACCTAGCTGGCTTGGCTTGTAGTCCAGCATGTTATTGATTATAGCAGAACAAAGCAATTAAAATAGCGACCGTGGGGAAGACATTAGCCGAAAAGATCTTGAGTCTTAGATCGCACAGTGATGCCAAAGCCGGGGACATCGTTATCTGTGGAGTCGACCTGGCGTTCGTTCAGGATACTACCGGGCCGCTGACCATCAGGCAGTTCAAGGAAAGTGGTTTCCAGACTCTGGCTGAGCCGACCCAAACAGTAATCTTCATGGACCATGCTGCCCCTAGCCCCAGTCGGCAGCTTTCCAATGACCACGTTTTCTTGCGCCGCTTCGCCAAAGAAACAGGCAGTCGCATCTATGAGGTGGGCGAAGGCATATGTCACCAGCTGGTGGCGGAGGAATTCGCCAATCCTGGAGATGTTATCGTCGGCTCAGACTCTCATACTGTCACCGGTGGAGCTATGGGAGCTTTTGCCACCGGCATGGGTTCCAGTGATGTCGCTGTGGCCCTGGCCCTGGGCAAGACCTGGTTCCGGGTGCCGGAGAGCTTTCTTGTTGACCTCAGTGGTGCTTTCCCTCAAGGAGTCTATGCCAAGGACTTAATTCTGTATCTCATTGGCCGGATTGGTGCTGACGGTGCTAACTACAAGGCTCTCGAATTTGGTGGTGAGGCTCTGGCCGGGATGGATATGTCGCAGCGTCTCACTATCGCCAACATGGCCGTGGAAGCCGGGGCCAAGGTTGGCCTGTTTCCCGGCGACAGAATCACCGAGGACTTTCTCGTGCAGCACGGTAGGGGCGATAGCTACAAGCCGATATATCCTGATGCTGAGGCAGGTTATGAAAAGGTCATCCCCGTGTCTATCGACCGGCTTGGGCCAATGCTGTCTCTTCCTCACACCGTAGACAACGTCCGTCCGGTGACTGGAGTGAAAGGAATCAAAATCCAGCAGTCGTTCATTGGCACCTGTACCAACGGACGTCTGGAGGATTTGGCTGTGGCTGCTCAGATTCTTAAGGGTAACAAGAGGCATCCCGATACCAGACTACTCATAGCGCCAGCCTCGAGGCAGGTGCTCGCTCAAGCCACAGAGAGCGGGTATGTTGAGAGCTTACTTGAAGCCGGAGCAGCTATCCTACCGCCCGGTTGTGCTGCTTGCCTGGGCCTTCATCAGGGGGTATTGGGAGATGGCGAAGTTTGCATTTCCACCGCCAATCGTAATTTCAAGGGGAGAATGGGCAATCCCGAGGCTATGATATATCTGGCTAGCCCGGCAACTGCTGCGGCCTCGGCCATAAGGGGCGAGATTACAGACCCCAGGGAGCTTATGTAATGTCAGATTTGGTGCTCAAGGGTAAAGCCATCAAGCTGGGCGACAATATCTCTACAGATGACATTATTCCCGGCAGGTTTGCCCATCTGAGGAGCAACCTGCCTGAACTGGCCAAACATGTCCTGGAGGATGCCGTGCCTGGATTCTCTTCGAGGGTACAGCCGGGTGATTTTCTGGTTGCCGGACAGAATGTTGGCCTGGGTTCCAGTCGGGAACATGCCCCGCTAGTAATCAAGATGTCGGGGGTAGGCGCTATTCTGGCCAAATCGGTAGCCCGTATATTCTTCCGAAACGCCATTAACCAGGGTCTTCCCGTCCTGCTCTGCGACACCGACAAGATCGACGAGGGCGACGAGTTGGAAATAAGTCTGACCGGTGGTACGATTGCCAATTTGACCTCTGGTGCTACGCTAGACTCTGGCAAGATGCCGCCCATTATGTCCGCCATTCTTGAGGAAGGTGGACTTATACCCTACATACAGAAACACAAGGACTTCAAGCTATAAAATGGAGCCGGTCCGGTTGTCATTCTGAACTTCGGCTTGTGGGGGGCGGAGAATATGCGTTCAGAGTTGTGTTACCATATAAGCGATGCAGCATAGAGTGACTCTTATCCCGGGCGATGGAACAGGACCTGAAGTGGCCGAGGCGACGAGGCGGGCGCTGGAGGCTACCGGGGTCAAGTTCCAGTGGGACACCGTTATTATGGGCAGCGAGGCCCAGGACAAGTTTGGCACACCTCTCCCTGACCAGGCCCTCCAGTCCATAAGGAAGAACAAAGTCGCCATCAAGGGGCCGGTGACCACCCCCATAGGCACCGGCTTCAGGAGCGTCAATGTCGCTTTGAGGCAGAAGTTAGACCTGTATGCCTGCCTCCGCCCCTACAAGGTTTACCCGGGGATGCATACGCCGTTCAAGGGTGTGGATATCGTAGTGGTGAGGGAGAATACCGAAGACCTCTATGCCGGTATCGAGTTTGCCAGGGGTGATCAGGAGACCGTGAAATTGCTGGACTTTGTGCGCGATGCTATTGGAGCGGAGATAAGGAAAGACTCTGCGGTGAGCCTCAAGGTCATATCTCAACTGGCCAGCCGCCGAATTGTCAGATTTGCTTTTGAATATGCCCGGCAGAACGGCAGAAAAAAAGTCACCGCGGTCCACAAGGCCAACATACTCAAGTTTTCCGATGGACTTTTCCTGGATACCGCCCGTGAGGTTGCCAAAGAGTATACAGATACGGAATTCAGCGACATACTTGTGGATGCAGCCTGCATGGAGCTGGTCAGGAAGCCACAGATGTTCGATGTCCTTGTGCTGCCCAATTTGTACGGCGACATAATCTCGGACCTCTGTGCGGGATTGGTCGGGGGGATGGGCGTAGCGCCCGGAGCCAATATCGGAGACGAAGTAGCTATCTTTGAACCCACCCACGGAAGTGCCCCCAAATACGCCGGCCAGAACAAAGTCAATCCCATGGCTACAATGCTCTCCGGGGTGATGATGCTGCGTCACCTGGGGGAGAAGGACGCCGCCAGGAGGCTGGAAAAGGCTGTTGGTGATGTCATAGCCGAAGGCCAGAATGTCACTTATGATTTGAGACTTGACCCCGCCGGTGCGGTGGGCACGAGCCAGGTAGCCGACGCCGTCGTTGACAGACTGGTTCGTTAATTCTTTGACTTATCACTTGTCACAAGCTACCATATCGAAATGAGTGCGAAGGCTGTGCCCAAGCTGAGTCTTTTCCCTCTCACCGCCGAGATAAGTAAACAGGGTCATCTGTGCATCGGTGGCTGCGACGTTGTTGACCTGACTGACGAATTCGGTACGCCGCTCTATCTTTTTGATGAGTTTACCCTTCGCCAGAGGTGTCGTGAATTCAAGGATGAGTTCTCCAGAGGGTATTCCGATACCCTGGTCATTTATGCCTCCAAAGCCTTCTTGAATCGAGCTCTAGCTCTTATATTCAAGGATGAAGGACTGGGACTGGACGTCGTTTCTGGAGGAGAACTCAGCATCGCCCATTCGGTGGACTTTCCTTTCAACAAGGCGTATTTCCACGGCAACAACAAGACGCCGGAAGAGCTGAATCTTGCCCTGGATTGGAAAGTGGGCAGAATAGTGGTGGACAATTTCTATGAACTTGGGCTGCTCAATGAGCTGGCCGGCCAGAGGGGGGCCAAACAACATATCCTGCTACGTCTCACCCCTGGGGTCGACCCCCATACCCACCAGCATACTACGACCGGGACCATCGAAAGCAAATTCGGCTTTCCCTTAGCTACCGGGCAGGCTGAAGAGGCCGTGAAGGAGGCTTTGTCAGCCTCCAACCTCAACCTGCTGGGCTTTCATTTTCATCTGGGCTCCCCGGTATCAGACATCCAGCCTTATGAACTGGCTATGGAGCTGGTACTTGGCTCTGCCCGGGAAATGGGCGACAAATTCGGCTTCAGCCTTGGCGAACTGGACATAGGCGGCGGGTTTGCCGTTCCATACACTCTGGACTCTGAAGCACCCACAACAGCCGACTATGCCGCGGCGCTAACTGCCAGGCTGACTGGCCTTATTTCGGGACTTGGACTGGGTTGGCCCCGGCTCGTTATTGAGCCAGGAAGGGCGATAGTGGGTCAGGCAGGAGTGGCCTTATACAAGGTGGGGGCGATTAAGGAGATACCCGGCATAAAGAAATATGTCTGTGTCGACGGCGGCATAAGCGACAACATCCGGCCGGCACTCTATGGGGCTGAGTATGAGGCCCTGGTGGCTAACAAAGCTCTGGACGCGGAAACAGATTTGGTCACCGTCGCCGGTAAGCTCTGTCAGTCAGGTGATATTCTGGTAAGGGATATCAATCTGGCTTTAGCGCATCCCGGCGACATCATAGCTATCCCGGTCTGCGGGGCCTATTCCATACCCATGTCCAGCAACTACAACGCCATGCTCAGGCCGGCCATAGTCATGGTGAAGGAAGGGCAAGCTCGTCTCATTCGGCGTCGGGAAAGCTATGAGGACCTGATGAACCGGGACCTGATGTAGCATGTGGCAGTTTATAGGACAGGACAAGAATCTGGCTTTGCTGGATTATAACCTTAAGACCGATTCGGTCGCCCATGCCTATCTTCTAGTAGGGCCGCGGCATGTAGGGAAGGGGACTCTGGCTCTCAATTTGTCCCAGGCCCTGAATTGCGACCAACCCGAGCCGCCTTGTGGCCAATGTCATTCCTGCCAGCGCATTCTCGAGGGCAAGCACGCCGATGTCACTCGTATTGGCCTGGGTTCCAAGACGGAGATTGGCATTGATGATATTCGGGGGCTGCAACGCCTGGCCAACCTGCCGCCTTATGAGGGCAAGTGCAAAGTATTCATCATTGATGACGCTGAATATCTATCCACTGAGGCGGCCAATGCCTTACTCAAGGTATTAGAGGAGCCACCGCAAAGGGTAGTCTGGGTTCTGCTGGCTGCTGAGGAAGAGCGCCTCCTACCAACAATTGTCTCCCGTTGCCAGCGGCTGACATTGAAGCCCGTGCCATCAGAGCAGGTGCAGGAAATACTCGTAAACTCGTACAACGTTGATGCCAGCAGAGCGAGCCTTTTGGCCCAGTTGTGTCATGGTCGCTTCGGCTGGGCGCTGTCCGCTCTGGCAAACGAGGATTTGTTAGAACAACGGACCCAGAGGATAGATACGCTCTTGTCTTTGTTGACTCCGACAGGTCGGAGCTTAGGGCAAAGGTTCGCCTGTGCACAGGAACTGGCAGGCCAATTTAGCCAGGATCGTAGGGGAGGGGTGGAAATCATGGAAACCTGGCTCGACTGGTGGCGTGACTTGATGCTCATCAAGGGCGGTTGCAGGGAAGCCATTATCAATGCAGACTACGGGATGACTCTGGAAGACCAGGCCCGTGGCCTAAGCCTGAGCGAAATTAGAGGTTTCCTTGGTAATCTCAGCCTTCTACAAGGGGAAATCGCCAGGAATGTTAACTCCCGGCTGGCATTGGAATGGCTGATGCTCAAATTGCCCGGGAAAACCTGAATATGGGACTTCTAGACAGGAATGTCATGGCAGAATTTAGAAACTACGGGCAGGGGGCGTTATAATATACCTTGATGGCTAACATAATTGGAGTGAAATTCCGCCCCAGGGGGAAAATGGTTTACTGTGATGCTGGTGAGACGGCTCCGCAGGTGAATGACTATGTAGTGGTGGATACCGACCATGCTCTGGGTGTGGCCAGGGTCATCACCCTTGAAGCCTCGCCCAGACCAAGCGAGCTCCTGGGCACCATAGTACGCCTGGCTGAGGCGGAGGATTTGGAGGAAGCCTGGGGGAGCCTCGAAAACGAGGGCTTAAGCAAGTGCCATGAAATGGCGACTGAGCTGGGTTTGCAGATGAAGCCGCTGGTGGCTCGCTATGATTCCGAGAATGAACGTCTGACCATATTCTTCAGTGCCCAGGAAAGGGTGGACTTCCGAGAGCTGGTTCGAAAACTGAGCCATGCACTGGAAATCAAGGTCGAGTTAAGGCAGGCGGGAGCAAGGGACGAGGCAAAGCTGCTCGGTAGTCTGGGGAGGTGTGGCTATCCTTTGTGTTGCCGGGGATTCCTCACCAATTTCGCCTCAGTGACTATTAAGATGGCCAAGGAGCAGCATCTAGCCTTGAACCCTATGAAGATATCGGGCATCTGTGGAAGGCTCCTCTGTTGCCTGGCATATGAAAACAAGGAATATGCGGCTGTAAGAAAGCGGATGCCTCAACTGAAACGAGAAGTGACGACCCCCTGGGGCAAAGGCAAAGTAGTGAGCACTAACCTGCTAAAAGAGACTGTAACCGTGCAGCTGGAGAATGAGTCGGTACGGGAGCTACCGCTGGACGAATTAGTTCAAGGTCGGTAGGTACTTCTGCCATTCACTGCGGTCGCCGAGAAGGTGGTAGGGGACATAGAAGCCGTCGCTGCGAGGAGCACGCGGCTGGCGTAACAGTTTCATCTTTGCTTCATCCGGCGTTCGTCCGCCTTTGCGTCTGTTGCAGGGAATGCAAGCACTGACCACATTGTCCCAGGTATGCTCACCACCCCGCCGCCGTGGAATGACATGGTCTAAGGTAAGTTCCTTCGTTTGCCGACCGCAATACTGGCAGGTGTACTGGTCACGACTAAATACCTCGAATCTGCTCAACTTCTTCTGGTGGTGAGGACGCTTGACCATGTAGACCAGCCGGATTACCGAAGGTATCTGAAATATCTGGCTAATGGAGTGAAGCTCGCCTCTGCTGTTTTCCAGCACTTCAGCCTTGCCACGAAAAATCAGGACTATGGCCCGGCGCGTGCGACACAAGTTGAGGGGCTCATAACTCTGGTTAAGGACCAGTACCGGAGAGTCTATCATGGCTACTACCTGGTTATCGGCGGTTGAACTATTTTAGCAAGCCCTTCTGGCCAGCGCAACAGTTCGAACAGCCACGTAGGCACTTTCTGGTTCAGACAATCTGAGCGCTGAGG
>CAYSBO010000028.1:0-6618 GCA_964429285.1 uncultured Dehalococcoidales bacterium
GGGCTATGTTCTTTGAGTTCTTTTATTATCCGCCTGAGCATTTCTCGTACTGCCGAATGGCCTATTTCTCACAACATCGGGAGCAGAATCCCGAGCATTCCGAACAATGATGTTCGGTATGAAACCCAAAACTCCGGGCGAATTTGTTTTCCTCTTCGCATAGTCCTTTATCAGCAAACTCCTGGATTGCTCCGCAGTGCTGGCAGACCATGAAGCGGTGGCAGCCTTCTATTGTATCGAGACTGCACTTTACGAATCCACCGCTGGATAGCAATTTGTGAGCTAGATTCAGGCTGCAAAGCAAATCGAGTGTACGGTAAATGGTAACGTGGTTCAGATACTTGCCTCTGGAGCGCAAGATTGCCTGTATATCGTAAGGAGAAAGCGGTTTCTCGGTTTCTTCGAGCACCTCGAGCACCAGCTTCCGGGGCCTGGTTGCCTTATGCCCTTGGGCCTGCAGGATTCGAATTGAGTCTCGAACCACGAAAGTATTTTACTCCGGCCAGAAGCTAAATGCAACAATATTGCAATTAGCTCTGGAAATCCACTCTATGACAATGCTCTGCCCCAGTCCATTTCTATGGCGTATTTGATACATTTGCTGAAGATCTCGTAGTCAAGGCGAGGACATGTAACCTTATTCTTATCCAGAATCCCCCTTGCCTGTGTGTCATCAAATATCCTGTCGTCGTGAAAATTTGGCTCATATACCCTGATGAACGAATCAAACAAGTTCTCGAGAGCGTTTCTGGGCTGACCGACAAATTCCTCGGTCGGCACAGATTTGTAACCCGTAACATTGAAGAATCTCTCCCCGAATATGATGAGGTCCTCGAGTGTGCTCGGCTCTCTACTAACGAGGTGAAAAATGCCACCATCCAGGGAATTCTCCATGATTGCCATACAGCCATTGACCGCAAAATCGATAGGAATCAAATCAAACGAACTTCCATCTGTCTTTCCAATCCGGATAGGTATATAGAGCTTCCCATCCTCAGTCTTTCTAACACCCAGCTTGTTAGCTTTCAAACCCTCGTTCTCTTCGATATCCCTTTCAAATAACTTCTTCAAATAATGTCCCGCCCTGAAAGGAACGTAGAAAGCCTTGAAGCTCAGGCTCTTCCCCGTTCTTGAATCCCCGTATACTATCGAAGGACGGTAGATGTTCACTCTTATGCCTTCTGTACCACAAGTGTTGAGCACGTGGCCTTCAGCTATATGTTTGGTCTCTTCGTAAACGTTGTAGAATTGCCACTGAGGCGCATATGTCTCCATGCACTTTCCGCGAACTCTCCCTGCGACATATGCGCTGCTCATATGATGAAAGAAATAACATTGGCTCTCCGCTGCCAGCTTCAACAGGTTGAGCGTGCCCTGGACGTTAACCTTTTCCGCCTGTTTTCTCAGCTTTTCCGCAAATGACGTGTCGGCGGCGCAGTGCCATATTTCGTCGATGTTCTCCACCAGATAGCTGTACACTTCTTCCCCCAGGCCCAACCTGGGTTCATCCACCTGTCCACTTACTACTTTGAAGTTCTTGCTGTAATCAAGGCCATGCCACTCAAGGACTTTTTGCACCCTTTCGTAGGCACTCATGTTATGTTTTGGCCGACATAACAAAACAATGAAGCAGCCTCTCTTCAATAGCTCCATCGCAATGTGACTCCCCATGAAACCGGTGCCGCCGGTCAGAAATATCACGCTTTGTGCGTTCTGTCTCTTTTCAACTAGGCAATCTGTAGATCTCCTCATTCACTACTCCCATTGGCGAAGTCGCTTGTATTCAATTCTTCGTTCGCTGGGGAGATCCTAGCGCCCCACAATAAGTTGGATATCATTAGCTCTGCACAAGGTTCGCTGGTAAGTAAGGTTGTTCGTCTAACAGGGGCTCGTGAATCTTTAGCCTCGTCACCACAAACCCATAGTCCTCTATCTAACAGAGTCCTGCGGATACAGCAAATTCTCGCTTCTGCATAGCCCCTGAAACACTATTGAAAGAAGCGAGGGGGTCTTCATTTCCTGCGTGAACGTGTTTACCTTGTTCATCGATTCTATGAGGGCATTGGCTGCGTTTTCCCTTTCCTGATGATTTGTCTGGTCAAAGTAGTACACGTGTTCTATCTGGGCCCGTTTGCCAAAGTCCAGTGGATTTATTACTCCTAAACCGCTTCTCAAGTCATATTTGTCACCGATTGATTTCAGCGTATCACATATTTCAACCACCTTATCCAGGTTTTCTAGCGAAACGAAGGCAAAGCCTGGGGAATATGCATAGTTTCTGCCTATTCTACTTGAGAGGATCCTGTACATATTTAGCCAGACCAGGTCCGTCATTTCCGGCCTGGAATATAGCTTCTTGAAGAAATCCCGCAAATCTTCATCGACTAATGCAGCTATATTCTCAGGTGAGGGGGACAAGCTCATCTCGAGTAAAGGCCGTGTTTCTTCCCTGAAAAGGAGTTTGTAAGGCTTTTCAACCCCTGAAAGTTGGCGTAGTATTTCCATCCCTTCATCGCTATAGAATTTTGACAGACTCAGCATAATCGTTCTGACCATCTTCTGATCTATAGTGACTTCTGCCATTTCCTTTACGGTCCTTACCGTGTATTTGTCTCCCACCACCATTAGGAGGTACTGCACATCCATTTCTTCCGTGAAGAAACGCCTGAGTTCCTCTGATGCCTGGAAAGTTGGGGAAATGAACGGTGCAAAATATTCTAATCCCAGAATCGAATCAACCAGGCCTAGCCTGCTTCTAGCTATCTCCCGCATCATTCCTAGAGCTTCATGAAGGTCTGAGAAGGGAACTAGAATTCCCTCTTCATCTTCTACAACTGGATAGAGTCTCACGGCAATGTGGG
Source organism: uncultured Dehalococcoidales bacterium (assembly GCA_964429285.1). Classification (GTDB taxonomy): domain Bacteria; phylum Chloroflexota; class Dehalococcoidia; order GIF9; family AB-539-J10; genus RBG-13-51-36. The sequence continues at coordinate 2,862 of CAYSBO010000028.1, forward strand.
TACATATGCCAGGGAGAGGGGCAAAAGTACCTGGGGCAGGCAAAGAATATTTGACTACATTGGGTGCATGCTTGTCGTTTGTCCTGAATATTGTCCCATCAAAAGCCACAATTTCTGCATCGACATAATTGTCGCCCGCATATCCGTAAGCGTGACAGAGAGTCCCGTAAATACCAGTCATTACCATATTAGCGCAGACGCATGCTGCCGGTTCTGCCACACTGGCTCTCATTCCGTGCTTGTTCGCCTCCTTCTGCATTTCAAACGAGGTCACTCCTGCTCCAACGGTGGCAGTCCAGTTCCTGGGATCCACGTCGAGCGTCTTCATTCGGCTCAGGTCAACAATGATTCCTTCTCCAAGGGTCAATCCATGGCTGTTCTGGCCTGTCCCTCTGGGCACAAATGGCACATTGTGCTTATTGGCCACTTCAACAACCCCAGCAACTTCCTGAGTAGATTCAGGCATGACAACGTATCGAGGCATATGTCGCAAGTGACATGGGCCCAGATCTCCAGCGTAACTGACTGACCTCATATCTACGGAGTAACTGACCAAGCTGGCGGGGTCGACTGGACCTATGTCTCTAGAGTAAGTCACTAAGATTGCGGGATCATTCGTTGCCCATTCCTCGCCCACAACCTTTCTCAAATCGCGCAACACCCGGTCTTCCGCCGGACTCTCAATCGGCTGATTGTTCTGCACAAAGGCTTCAACATAATTTTTAAGTGCCTCCATGACCTTCATAGGTCGGAGTTCAGTCACGAAGTAACATTGCTTGTCGCAGATTTCGCATAAGGTGCATGACCTTGCTATGTCAACAAGCCTTTCAGTGACAGGTATCAGCTTGTTAGCCAGGGCATTGACGATCTCCATTCCTCCCTGGGGGTAGTAACTAGCGTATTTATGCTTGGTCCCAGAAGGGCAAACGCCTGTCTGTAAGAAATCTATTTTACACATACCGAAGTGGACACATTTCGCCGCTATGTTCTTAACTTCTTCTAATCCCATGGCTATGAACTCCTGTGCTGACCAGTAGTCTCTGAGATGGTAACCTCGAGTCACTGACAAATGGGCTTATGCTGCCTTGTCTTTGAAGTGAAAGGCCTTGAATATCTGGGATGTAAGAGTCATTAACAACCGCCGCGTCCTTCTAAGGTATCAACCAGACCAGGCTATGCTTTGTCAGGAGAGAATTGCCTTTGTGTGTCTATCTTACCAGTTGGACAGTCAATTCTTCAAGTAATATGACCGCAGCTTCCTTATCCAAAGGCTGGTTGTTGTTGCCACACTTGGGCGATTGCACGCATGAAGGGCAGCCGTCTGTGCAGGGACACGCTGCCACTGCTTTCAAAGTGGCCTGCCAGAGCTCGACTATCATTTCGAATCCCTTCTCAGCGATGCCGATGCCTCCTGGGTGGGCATCGTAAACAAAGACTTGGGCTTTACCGGTGTCGGGGTGAAAGGGAGTGGAGACGCCGCCGATGTCGTTGCGGTCACATAGGGCAAATAGAGGCAGTATGCTAATGGCGGCGTGTTCACAGGCGTGCAAGCCCCCATGGAAGTCAAGTCCGCCAGCGGCTATCCTATCAAGCGCAGTCTGGGGCAAATCAAACCACAGGGCCTTGGTGGGAAAGTTCTGCGGTGGCAAATCGAGAGGCTCCTCGCCCATTACCTCCTCCGTGAGCTGCCTTTTTCTCTTGAAGCCAACCACCGTGGTGGTGACATCGACGTCTCCGAAGTGGACTTGTGTGCCCTGGCAGTCCTTCTGCTTGCCCAGGCCTGTGACCCGGAGGTCGGTTATGTCCATACACTGCGTATAGTAGTCTGCGGTACTCGGTTGTACCCAGGCAATATGCTGAGTCAAATCGAGGTCTTCTACGAGGTAAGCTTCGCCCTGGTGAAGGTAGATAGCCCCGGGGTGCACCTGGAAAAAGGCGACACCGGCCTCCACTGTCTCCAACAAGGAACCGTCCCGCCGATCAATGACAGCATAGTTCTCCCCTGACGCCGCCCGTATGTTCACATCCTGAGCCGGGTAGGTGATGGAAGGAATGGGATACCAGTTGCGGTCGCGCTTTCTTAAGCTCCCTTTATGTTCCAGCTCGGTTAGCATAGTGCTGGTGGTCGAACCGAAGAACTCTTCGTCTTCGTTACGTAGTGGCCTCTCCCAGGCGGCACAGAGGAGATGAGGCTTCAGGATGTAAGGATTGTCAGGATTGATGATGGCGTTGTCAAAGTTCTTTCTGAAGAAGAAATCTGGATTGCGCATCAGATATTGGTCGAGCGGGTCTTCCTGGGCGACAAGAAAACTCAAGGAGCTGTGGCTACTTCGTCCGCTGCGCCCCGCCTGCTGCCAGGCACTGGCAATGCTGCCCGGATAGCCGGTAAGCACGGTCGCATCCAGGTCGCCGATATCTATTCCTAACTCCAGAGCTGTTGTGGCAACGAGGCCAATGAGGTCACCGTTGAAGAATTGATGCTCAATCCGGCGTCTGTCTGCAGGGAGGTATCCCGCCCGGTAAGGGCTGATTTTGTCCGCCAGTGAAGAGGACAATTGCCCGCGGGCATAGATGTAGATGAGTTCGGTCAGCTTGCGAGTGCGGGCGAACGTCAGGGCCCGAACATCTTTCTGCACCAATTGGCTGAGAAGGAATGCCGCCTCGCTGTTGGGGCTGCGTCGGCTGGTCTTGGCCTCGTCGAGGAAGGGTGGATTCCAGAAGGCGAAGTACTTCTCGCCATGTGGTGAACCGTCCTCCACAATGGCTTCAAAAGGCAAGCCAACGATATGCCGGGCATGTTCTTCTGGGTTGGCAATGGTAGCCGAACTGCAAATGAACTGAGGGCTGGAGCCATAGAAATCGCAAAGCCGCCGCAGGCGCCGCAGGACATTAGCCACATGAGACCCAAAAACGCCCCGATAGATGTGAGTTTCGTCTATTACGACAAACTTGAGATTACGAAAAAAACTGGACCACGACTGGTGGTTGGGGAGAATGCCCAAATGGAGCATGTCCGGGTTGGTGAGCAATACCCTTGCTTGTTTTCTGATGCTTGCTCTGTCGTTGTGAGGTGTATCACCATCAAAAGTAGCCATGGCTTGTGGGGGAATCACCACGTCTCGATAGCTTGGCGATCGCGATGACAGCGGGCCTGCGATTTGTTTCAAGCTGCGTAGTTGGTCTTGGGCCAGAGCTTTCGTGGGGAAGATATAAAGGGCGCGGCTGCTCTTGTCGCGGAGCAGCGCGTCGAGGGTTGCCAGGTGATAGCACAGGGTTTTGCCACTGGCGCTGGGCGTGGCAATTATGACATTCTTCTCGCTGAAGATGGCATTCACTGCCTTTGCTTGATGACTGTAAAGGCCGGATATGCCCAGAGATTCCAGACATGTTTGAAGACCAGGATGAAGAGGTTCGTCTAGTTTGTCAATGGTGGCATCCTGTGCAGGAATGCGTTCGATATGGACGATCTGCTGTCTGTAGTCGGGCAGAGTAACGAGGTAGTGAAGGAAAGTAGCGGCATCCATCAAGGAAACGTTTCTATTTCCGAACTCAACAGTTCTACGTCGGGATAGTTCTGGATGATGAACTTAATGACATTGGACAAGGTTTCGTCGGCATGTCTCCTGTGGTTGCTAACGCAAGCTACTCCCAGTGTGGCTAACTGCCACAAATCCTGGTTATCCGTCTCGGCTACCGAAACCTTGTACCTGTTCTGTAGCCGTGCGATGATGGACTTGATCACCTGCCTCTTACCTTT
>CAYSBO010000028.1:6718-12777 GCA_964429285.1 uncultured Dehalococcoidales bacterium
TGTACCTGTTCTGTAGCCGTGCGATGATGGACTTGATCACCTGCCTCTTACCTTTAAGGGATTCGTTCTCAGGGAGGCGTAGTTCAATCCGGCACACACTTACATGCATTGTCCAGTTGGCAGCTATCACCTTGCCGGTGAATGGTCTACATTATAGTTCCTTTCCAGCAATGCAGGAAAGTGTCGCGGATGGGTATTCCCTGTGCCGTCCCCCGTTCCTCTCGGGGGAGAAGAAAGGGTGTCACAGTCCCTGTCCGACAATATAGGTAGCGAGGTCAGCAAGACGACAGCTATAACCCCATTCGTTATCGTACCAGGCCAGAACCTTGACGAAGTTGCCATCGATGACCATAGTGCTGGGAGCGTCGAAGATAGCACTGGCTGGATTGCCCCTGAAGTCCGAGCTCACCAGTGGTTCGTCACAATACTCCAGTATTCCCTTGAGTTCTTTGCCAGCGGCGTTACGAAAGGCGTCGTTGACCTCATCAGCGTTTGCCTTTCGGCTCAAGTCAGCGACAAAGTCAACGACAGATACCACCGAAGTGGGTACCCTCAAGGCAATGCCATGTAGCTTCCCCTGAAGTTCCGGAATGACTACGCCTACAACACGAGCTGCACCGGTAGTAGTGGGGATGATGTTGGTGGCAGCGGCCCTTGCTCGGCGCAGGTCACGATGGAAGACGTCCAATATCTTCTGGTCGTTGGTATATGCGTGGACGGTGGTCATTAACCCGTGAACGACGCCGAAGTTCTGATGAAGCACTTTGACCACGGGGGCAATGCAATTGGTAGTGCAGGAGCCATTAGATATGATATGGTGCTTGGTAGGGTCATACTGTTTCTCGTTGACACCGAGGACGACGGATATATCTTCTTCCTGAGCCGGGGCTGAAATAACTACTTTCTTAGCACCGCCTCGAAGATGCGCAGCAGCCTTGCTTGCCTGAGTGAAAAGCCCTGTAGATTCAATCACAATATCCGCCCCGTAGTCTGACCAGGGAATTCTTGCCGGGTCACGCTCAGCCAGTACCCTTATCTTGCTATCATCCACTACGATGTAATCGCCTTCGGCCTTCACCTTGCCGGGATAGATGCCGTAATTACTGTCGTACTTAAGAAGATGGGCGTTTGTCCTGGCATCAGTAAGGTCGTTCACCGCGGTTACTTCCAATTCACCAGCACAACGCTGGAGGATTGCCTTTAGAGCCAACCTGCCGATGCGTCCGAAGCCGTTGATTCCTATCTTTGTTGCCATTTCTGTCTTCTCCCTTCTCTTTAGTTCCCCGCCGTCGCTCTGTCCTGTTCAGTCAAGGGGGGGTAAGGCTAGTCTTTAGATATATATAAAGAAGCACCATCCATGTCGACGTTGCCCACCCTGTCTTCTTCCTTCAAGAGCTTAAGATGGGCAACGGTCTCACTGACCGCCATTCTCTTGTCCCAGAGCGTCAGGTTCTGAAAGGCAGCGCTTGCCCCGCCTACCGTCCAGGGAATCTGCTGAGCTACCTCATAGGCTGTCTTAAGGCCGCTGCCCATGGACCTCATGATGGCTCTTTTCCTGTCCTCGTGGTGCTTGAGTATCTCTTCTATTCTCAGGCCTAAGGCGTTGAATATCGGCCCGTGTCCCGGAAGGGCAAAATGAACCTTAAGGCGTGCGAGTCTGCCAAGCGAAGATATATAGTCGCTCAGAGGGTTGTCACCAGAGTGTGGATTGAATCCGACGTGTGGGGTGGTATCGTACAAAATGTGGTCACCGCTAAGAATGAACTTCTTCTCTCGTTCGTAAAGACAAATATGGCCCGGCGAGTGGCCCGGTGTCCACAATACCTCCAATTCGAAAGAGCCGTTGGCAATCGTATCGCCGTCCTCCAACTTCACTTCAGGCAAATCCGGTGTGACGTACTTATTCATCCATAACGAAGCCTCTTGTAGCTCAGGCAATTCGTCCTCAGGGACACCGTTCTGCCGAAGTGTCTCCCCCACCCTTTTGAGCAACGCGGCAAAATCTTTGTACCTGGGCAAGATGAGATCTGCGTCAAGCCTGTGCATGGCTACTTCGGCACCACAAATCTGTTTTATCTTTGTTGACAACCCATAATGGTCGGGGTGCACATGGGTGATAACCACTTTCTTGATATCTCGAAGTTTGAGGTTGGCAGCTTTTATTCCCTCCTGGAGCGCCCAGAGGGCCTCCTGGCTATCCCAGCCGGCGTCAACCAGTATGTGACCATCGCTGCCTTCGATTACATAAACGTTGGTCTGCCACGATCCGTCTCCGGGGGATGGGGTCTTTATTTGATGAACGCCGTTTAATACCTCCATTATTTCATCCTCTCCAGGTTATATAATACCCTTCTGCCGGGGTATTGCGCGGCCGCTCCCAATTCCTCCTCTATCCTGAGAAGACGATTGTACTTGGCCAGTCTCTCGCTACGACAAGGAGCACCGGCTTTGATGAATCCAGCGTCGCTGGCCACTGCTATGTCGGCAATAGTGGTATCCTCGGTCTCACCGGACCGGTGGCTGATAATGGTTGTCCACCCTGCCTCCTGTGCCCTCTTGATAACAGCAAGGGTTTCAGTAAGTGTACCTATTTGATTGAGTTTAATCAGGACCGAGTTGGAAGCTTTCCGGGCAATGCCCTGCTCAAGGCGCTCCATGTTGGTAGCATAAAGGTCATCGCCCACAAGTAGAATCTGCTTGCCCAACTTGGCAGTGAGAGATGCCCAGCCTTCCCAATCATCTTCAGCTAACCCATCCTCAATGCTGATGACAGGGTATTCCCCGATTAATTGGGCATAATAGTCGACCATCTCTGCAGAACTGAAAGCAATACCTTCTCGGGAGAGGATGTATTTACCGTCCTGGTAGAGTTCACTGGCGGCTGGGTCCAGAGCGATAAACAAATCTTGCCCTGCTTTGTAGCCCGCTGTGTCAATGGCTGCCAATATCAACTCTAGTGCATCTTGATTGGAGGAGAGATGGGGGGCGAAGCCACCTTCATCCCCTACACTAGTGCTCAGCCCCTTACGTTCAAGGACTTCGCGCAAGGAGTGGTATACCTCGCTGCTTATTCGCATTGCGCCGTTGAAACTGGCGGCGCCCAGCGGTACTATCATGAATTCCTGAAAGTCCGTTGAGTCACGGGCATGCTTGCCGCCATTTATGATATTCAACATTGGGATGGGCAGCATGTTAGCTTCTGTCTGTCCTAGATGGCGGTACAAAGGAGTCGCCCAAAAGCTGGCTGCGGCCTTGGCCACGGCGAGAGAGGTTCCCAGAATGGCATTGGCCCCGAGCCGGGCCTTACTAGGAGTACCATCGAGTTCGATCAGTCGCTGGTCGACAGCTGCCTGATCTGAAACAGACATGCCGGCTATCGCTGAGGCAATCTCAGTATTGACATTTTCTACGGCTCTCAGGACGCCCAATCCGCGGTGTACGCCTCTATCGCCGTCCCGGAGTTCTACGGCCTCATATTTTCCGGTGCTTGCTCCTGAGGGAACGGAAGCGATGCCCACAGTGCCATCAACCAATACTACCTGGACCTCAATGGTGGGGTTGCCACGAGAATCAAGAATCTGTCTGGCTTTTGTACTCTCAATACTCGCCATTTCTATGCGCCTTGTGTGGGTGACCCACCGTCATAGCAAGCATACTGAAGTGATCTCAGGGCCCTACGTGCCTATTGGCCAGAGAAATTGCTTTCTCCACGGCCGCTGTAGCGCTCTCAACTCTGATGATAGAACCGTCCTGTCGCCCGTTTCGAGACAACGACCAGGTGTTCAAGCCGATGATTGGGATGCTACTCTTCAAAGCATAAGCAATTTCGCTGAGGGTTCCATAGCCTCCCCCAATGGCAATTAATGCCTGGGCTGACCTTGCCACAACTGCATTTCTGGCCTCACCCATGCCAGTGGGTATAGGAATATCGATCCAGGGATTGGCTGTGCTTGCGTCTGCCCCGGGCAAGATGCCGATGGTCAAGCCGCCTTTTGACTTAGCTCCGCGACATACGGCTTCCATAACTCCACCCAAGCCCCCGCATACTATTGTGGCACCCCGCTCGGCCAGCAGTGCACCCACAGTTTCTGCCAGCTTGGATTCCTGTGCAGAACAGGCTGAATCTCCGACGACTGCGATGTTCATCTTCTGGCTGGCATACTATGTTATCGTACAGTCTTGAGTCTCTGTGAACTGTATTGTACCATGATTTCATGTTGCACAAGAAAAGTGAAATCCCGGTTCATCGAACAGCCCGCTATCTTATGGGGTTACTTCCCGGGCTTTTGTTCAGCCTATCTAACGACTGTGCTGTCTATCTTGACCTGTTTGAGTATCACATCTTCAGTGTCTTAGGATAAGTGAACGCACTGATTGACTCATGATCCTTGCCAGTCCTCGTCACAATAGAAACTCACGCCAACGAAACCCGGCCCCATATGGGTTCCCAGCACCGGACCCAGTTCAAACAGGCGCAGGTCAATCCAATGAAAGGCTTCACGAAGCCTTTGGTCCAGTATCTGGGCCACCTCGGGGGCACGGCTATGGGCAACCCAGCCGTGAAGCGAGATGTTTCCTTTCACTTCCGTGCTCACAAATTTCATGATGTACTCTATCGCCCGGTTCATGGTCCTTGCCTTGTTTAGGATCTTGATTTCTCCACCCTCATGGGTCAGAACAGGCTTGATCCTTAGCAAAGTACCAATCAGGGCGCTAGCTGCTCCGATGCGCCCCCCTTTCCAGAGGTACTCCAGCGTATCGAATACGCCGACCACTCGTATGCATTTGTTGAGTCTTTTTATAGAAGTCGCAATTTGTGGCAGACTCTCCCCTCTTTCTGCTGCCTTGCCAGCAGGGGGAACCAACATTCCCGTGGCTACGGTAAGTGAATCCACTATCTCAATCTGAGCCTCTGGGAGTGTCCTCTTGGCAGCCAAAGCCGAGGCACAAGTCCCACTCATTTCGTTAGGAATATGAATCGACAGGATAGGATGCCCCTTCTCTGCCAGTCCGCGATAAACCTTAATGAAGTCGTCAACAGAGGGTTGCGACGTAGTAGGCAGGTTGTGGGCTTTGTCCAGCCTTGAGTAGAATTCATCATTGCTAATGTCCACTCCTTCGGCAAAGACCTCATTGCCGAAGGCAACCCTGAGTGGCACAACATGCATATCGTATGCGGCGATAGTCTCCGGTTCTGGGTAGGAAGAGCTATCGGTTACGATTCTGACTTTGGCGCTCACGCCCTCCTCTCATCAGCGAAATTCATGGTTCAACTCTTGAGCTATTGATAGTCTAGGTCTTTCAGAATGCGAATGCAGTAGTACTTCAGTAGTCTGTCAGTTCCAATTTGTCAGAGAAGCCTGCCTAGCCCTAGATTAATGCTTGATGGGAAGTGTAGCATCAGCAATCGTACCTGTCCACCACTGAAGCTACTAGGCATTGGATGAGGATGTGGCTGCAGCGACTAAGAGGATAGACACCCACTAGCGAACATCACACTGGCCGTATTCATTATATCCCACAGCCATCACAAGACCGTCGTCCTGAAGCCCCACCGTGTGATAGCCACCTGCGGCGACCTGGACGATTCCCGACCAGCCGCCGACATCACACTGCCCAACATTGTTCAATCCCACAGCGACCATGTTGTTGTCCGGCTTGAGCCCCACCGTGTGATAGCCACCTGCGGCGACCCGGAGGATACCCATCCAGTCATCGACATTGCATTGCCCGTCGTCATTCAGTCCTGTGGCGACGACGGTGCCGCCAAACTTAACCCCTACCGTGTGAAATCCGCCCGCAGAAATCTGTGTGATATCCGTCCAACTGGCCACATCGCACTGACCGTCATCATTCAGTCCTGCCGCGACCACGGTGCCGTCAACCTTAACCCCCAAAGTGTGATGCACACCGGCAGCGATCTGGACGATGTCCGCCCAGCCATCGACATTGCACTGGCCGTGCTGGTTATGCCCCACGGCGATCACGGTGCCGTCGGTCTTACGCCCCACCGTGTGAAACCCGCCTGCAGCGATCTCAACAACATCCGCCCAGCCGTC
>CAYSBO010000029.1:0-8505 GCA_964429285.1 uncultured Dehalococcoidales bacterium
TAGTGTTCCTGGTAGGGTTGCTTACCGCTGCGTATGGCTTCGTGATCGGTTTGATAATAGGTATAGCCTGCTGGGTTGGGAGCGGCATCCTGGCACGATATTGGGAGATAAGGAAATAAGCACTGTTCATAGCTCGCTCTCGGGTACGAATTTCAGTGCCAGGCGGGCGTACACCTCTTGCTGAGTCTCCTGAGTGTATTGTAGCAGGGTAGTCGGCGGGCAAACGCAGAGTGCGTGTAGAGCAGCACTACTTCGGTCCGGTCGGCTGCCGGGCAAATCCGTCTATTTCGGGATGCCGTGTAGGCGGTCTAAACACGTCGTAGAATCGTGTACAGATATGGTTGTGAATGCCGGGCATTGTTCTTATGCGCTGGCCACTGCGATGGAGTTTGCAAGGGCCGGTAGTGCGGTCAGGTGGTCAAGCGAGGTTGGCTGCTACTGGGAACCGCGTATAGGATATATTCAAATCTACCCAGACATTGAGTGTGGCTAATTGGAAGTATGCACATCGAACTGGTCACCAAAATCGTATTGATTGCCGTCTTCTCGGCATTTTCCATTATCCGTGCTGAGCACTACAGGAGGACAAAGAGGGCGGGGTATACGACGGTCATTGAAGAGCGAAGGAGATATTCGATATGGCTGAGCATATTCATCTGCTATACCGTATTTACCTTTTTTCTGTACATTGCGTTTCCGCAGGCACTGGCATGGGCGGCGGTTCCTCTTCCGGTATGGCTAAGGATCTTTGGTTGCTTGCTGGGGTTGGCCGCTCTTCTGTGGTTTGTCTGGATACACCGCAGCCTGGGAACTAATTTATCCGCCAGGCTCAGGATCAAGGACCAGCACGTGCTGGTTACCGACGGCCCCTATCGCTGGATAAGACACCCCATGTATTCGGCTTTCTACTTGTTGCACATAGCCGTCTTCTTCCTTACGGCAAACTGGTTCATCGGCGTGACATGGTTGGCGGGTCTGACCATCATCATCTTTTTGAGGGTCAGGAGGGAGGAACAGATGTTGTTAGAAAGGTTTGGTGACCAGTACGGTTCCTATATGGAGCGGACGGGCAGATTCCTGCCGCCCGTGAGACGGGCGAGACAAAGAACCAGGTAAGTACAGAGCCTGGCTGGCTTGGCTCGTTCCGTTGAGGAAGCTACTAGTATACTTTTCTTCTTGCCGCCTGCACTACAATTCCGACCGTGATGATAGCCAGTCCTGCAATTGTAGCAACCACTACGCGCTGATCAGGGACTGTGGCATCCGACAACCGCTTCAATAGTATCCCCAGCAGTGCCCAGTCAACCACAAGGCAATAATAGATGTCCTTCCGGGTGAAGAGAACCGACAGTGCGATGGCAATACCTACTATGATCACCGCCACCGCCCAGAACTGTTGGCCAAGCCCAAATGCACCCCAATTGAGATGGACCAGTGCGGCGGTAACATTGGCAATCGTGGCTATGGTGATCCAGCCCAGGTAAACACTGAAGGGCAGATGTACCAGATACCTTCTAGCTTTAGTCGCGTCTGTTGTTCCGACATTTAGTCTGAGGTAAATCGTCAGCAGGGAGCCCAGCAGAACCAGCATGAGAACTAGAGAAAGGGCCATATTCTGATAGTGCCAGGCAAATATCCACCCCATGTTGGCAAGACAGGAAATGAAGAAGAACGGGCCGATTCGCTGTATGAAATCGGCCTTCTGCGGGTCTCTCCTAACCGAGGGTAGTAGTTGATAAACTACGAAGATGCCAAGCAGTACATAGATCAGTCCCCAGATTGAAAAGGTGAGTGCCGCCGGCGTGAACAGATTTGGGTAGAAATCAGATAGCTCACCGGTAGTAACGCCGTTTATGGGAAGGATATTGGCCAGTGCGTTAACGACAATTGTACCGAGAAATCCCAGCAGATTTAGAATCGACAGGACTAGCACGCTGCGGTTTTGCATCTTACTTATGCCCCTCTCGTATTCAGGAATGCTGCATTATAGGACAGGTAATGGCTATTGTAAATAGCCCGACGTGGTAATGTCTTCACTTCTGGTATCACATGTCTCGCAATTACTTTCCAGTCGACCATCTTGATGGACGTCAAAGGATGGAGTATCATACGCTTGCAGCGTGGACTGAGTTGCCTGCTGCCAGCTTCAGAAGCAATCATATCACGAGCTGACGCAGAGAGGTGATGCGATTAAACGGGCTTCCGGGCAAATAGGGACTGTCACAAGAAGTAGAATAAAGAAAAAGATAGTCCTCATCGGTCTGGTCGCCGTATTCATGTTCCTGGGTGTAATCTGCTACAAGACCTGGCTTGCGGTTTTCCTTGTTACCAAGTTCCTGAGCGGCCGGACAGAGGGCAGACAGGGAATCGTCAGGTCGATAATCATCCCCTGTGGCAGTTACCAGCTTCATCTCCACCACTGGTTTCTTGTCCTGATTGCCGGGGGCGTGTTCTTTGCAAAAGGCTTCTATGTGGTGACACCAGAGGTGTTCTATGCGTGCCTGTCCGCTGTGGTCTTTCAGGGAGTCTATTGCTATGAAGACTGGTACCGGATTGTAGGACGAGAAAGCATTGCGTCGGCAAAGGAGGACTAGCTGACATTACACGGGCCTTGCTGGCCGCAAGCGTCAAAGTGGGTATTCGGTCTCTCCCTTTCCCCAAACCGCGACTAAGTCGGAGTCCAAGGCGGTGGGATGGGCAGGCTGTCAGCAAATCGTAGCCAGTAGTATTCATCGAGGTACTTGACAAGTGACTTGTTACAGCCGTTCCTGGCGTAGCCAAGCTTCTCCGAGATGAAATCTTCGGGGGTGTCCGAATATCCTCGATCCTGAAAATCCCTGGTCACCTGCATCGCACTGTCCTGCAGGATCTTGATCCAATTGATAAGTCCGGAGCCGCCGTCCAGCAGGTTGAAGTGAGCCGAAATATCAGGATTCAATAGTGCGAGCAGCCTGTCGTTCAGCAGGTGGGCGATTTTCGACACACCGGTGACCCAAAGACCCGGAGCGGAATGCAGGGCGGCGTATACCTTCTCTATTCTATCAACTATGTCAGTGTCAGAAAGGTCGCAATCAAGCAGCGTTAGACCCTGCAGGGCTGAAATATCGGGCTGCAGGCTAACAATTCTTTCCAGGAGATGCTCGGCTATCTTATGCTCAATAAGCAGGTCATAATTGCTGATGCTCACGTAATCCAGAAGAACCTTCTGTTCAAACTCTGATGGGGTGATTTCATGAGGTGATTGTCGGAGCCTCTCTATGAAAGGCGTGTCGCAGATGATTCTACAGTATTTTCTGTCGGCAATCGACCTGTAGTAGAAACAGAGCGCTGCCCAAGCAACATCATTGAAGGTGACTCTGATGTTTGCTTCAACCACTGTTGAATTTTCCTTCCATCAGGCCTGAGGGCAATCTTACCTATCCAATACCTGAACTGTCAATCATCTGGGAATTTCGACCCGCGTGGCTTGTTAGCACATCTATGGTCGAGCCTATCAGGCTTTCGTCAGACGGCACATCACCGTCTTAAACGCAGGATAGGCTGAGATTGGGTCCAGAGTCTCATCATCGGTCAGGAGGTTGGCATTGGCTTCAGCCCACCCGTGCTGTAGGCTAACCACCATGGGATGAATGTCCGGCGTAAGTCTGGCCTGCAGCTTGATGCTCCCTTCAGGGGATTCTACCTTTACCTGGTCACCGTCGGTTATACCCAGACCGGTAGCGGCATCCGTATTGATTTCGACCAAGGGCTGAGGAACAAGTTTCCTCAGCCGAGCAATGTTACGGTACTGCGAGTGAGTAAAGGCTCTTACCCTTGAGCCGGCCATCAATGTAAAGGGATAGCTATCAGCCGGCTGGTGGTTATTTGCCGGCTCGCTAAATGTGGGCAGAGGATCATATCCGTGGTCAGCCATTATCTGGGAAAATATTTCTACCTTCCTCGAGGCAGTATTCAGCCCTTCCTCTCTGTATTTCTGCTTTCGATTGGGCTGCTGGTGGAGTACGCCCCCCGGGCTCTGTCTGAGTTGCTGCACGGTGATGCCCGATGTTTGGAGCAAATCAGAGATGACCTCGATACTGCTTTGCCAGGGAAACTGGTCGGCGTAACCCATCTTTTTGCCCAGTTCAGACCACACTCTCCAGTCTTCGATAGAGTCTCCCAGGGGCTCTATCACCTTGTCACTGAGGACAACCAGCGGCAGCCCCTCAAAGGTATAGTCGCGCAGCATTTCCTGTTCCAGGGAGGTGGCTGCTGGCAGGAATACGTCAGCCCGCTCGGCCGTTTCCGTCATGAACAGGTCGGATACCACCAGCAAGTCTAGCTTGCTAAGCGCCTCTTTAACCTTGCTGGTGTTAGGCCAGGTCAAGACGGGGTTACCCCCCTGAACAATCAATGCCTTGACAGGATACGGTCTCCCGGTGATTATGGCCTCAGGTACCGGCACAGCTGTTGTTTCACCGGTGAACTTGCCGAATAGGGGATAGTGAGCACCTATCGCCTCGTCCGGGGAAACAGATCCTTTTATCCTGAGGCTGGTCAGGCTGAGGGGACGGTTGTAGATATTCCCTCCCGGTACATCGAGATTGCCCGTAATGGCCATCAGGATTGAAGTAGCCCGGCTGGTCTGCACGCCCTTGACCGAGTGGTCAAGAGACACGCCTTGAGCGATAGCTGCCGGCTTAGAGGTAGCATATGTGCGGGCAAATTCCTTAATAGTCTGCGCCGGAATACAGGTAATTCTTTCTACCACTTCAGGGCTATAGCCGTTGATATGCTCCTTCAACTTGTCAAATCCAACCGTCCATTGATCAACGAAAGCCCTGTCATACAGTTGCTCACTTATGATTACGTTCAACAGTCCGAGCGCCAGAGCACAATCAGTCCCGGGCCTAATCTGCAGATACATATGTGCCTTCTTTGCCAGTAGGGTTACCCTGGGGTCAATTACAATGATCCTGGCCCCGCTCCGCCTGGCCGAAAGTATATGTGCGGCATCTATGAAATTGGATTCTTCGGGGTTATAGCCCCATACCACCACACATCTGGAATCATTGTAGCTTGGCATGAGAGGCATCATCCGATTACTCACCGTCAACCCGTGCCCTAGCCCTCTGGCAGCGAAGCAAAGGGAGGCCGCGGAAGTAAAATTGGGCGTGCCATAAAGGCTGCAGAACCGACTGGCCAGTCTCCCCGTATGAGTACCTATGGAGACGAACCCTAGATGCGTGACCAGGGATTTGGCTCCATAGTCCTCTCTTATACTGGTAAGTCTGTCGGCGATAATCTCAAATGCTTCGTCCAGAGAGATCTTTTGCCATGTCCCATTCACCTTCCTGAGTGGGGAGGTAATGCGCTCTTCGGAATACAACCAATGCGGTGTCTGTCGTCCTTTGACGCATAACTTGTTAATGGGATGTTCCTTCATCCCGGTAACCTTCACCAGCTTTCCGTTTCTTACATGTGCGTCCATCCCGCAACGGCTTATGCACATGTTGCAGAAGGTTTTCACAATCCTGGTATCATTTCTGGTGGGTGCTATTGTTTACCTCCTCTGTTGTGTTTCTGCCTGAATGGATCGTCTTTGCACCTGGATGAGATATCCTATCCTCGCTCCGAATGCTTTCTGGGGTGGTCCGATTCTTCCCCCGCTGGCGTCGGTCTTCGAGTGTGTATGCAATTATACCATTGCAACGCGAAGTCTCACGCAGAAGGCGACTCGGCGTGCGTTTCTGCCGGACAGAAAGCCATTTTGCTACTGGAGCCGGCATTGGGTGGACACAGATTGGTAGTTACTGCATAATGGGCTCGACAGGCCATTCGAGGACCAACAAATACCTGAATATACTTCCGGTGCCATATGACCAGTTTCTTTGACAGAGTTGTTGGAGTCTATCACTTTCTGGGCGACAGGACACCACGGGGTATTCCAGCGGTGGAGCCAAAACCAAGAAAGGCCAATCCGTGGCTCAGGAATAGCCAGCCGGTGGTGGCCAAAGTGAAAGCAAACGAGGACCTTCGGCTCGCTATAGCCCGGGCTATCGGATTGATGGGCAACCTGAGGCAGGTCATTGGCAGGGGTGACCGAGTTCTCGTGAAGCCAAATTTCAATAGCCCGGATCCTTTTCCGGCGGCTACTGACCTGGCCTTTCTTCAAGCAGTGATTGAAATTATCCTGGAAGCTGACGCCAAAGTCACCATTGGCGAGAGTTCCGGTGGCGTCTGGCGGCCAACTCGAAAGGTGTTCAATCAGCTAGGTGTTCGCGAATTAGCCCGGAGGCTAGGCGTTGAACTCATTGCCTTTGAGGATAGGCCCGATGATTGGGTGTCGGTCAAGGTCAATGGAGATTACTTGAGCGAAGTCGTAATGCCTCGCTCGGCTTACGAAGCCGACAAGATGGTCTATCTGCCCTGTATGAAGACCCACAACCTCGCTGCATTCTCGGGTGCAATGAAACTTGCCTTCGGCTTTGTTGCCCCCGGGCAACGGCGTGGTTTTCATCTTGGCCATTTGCAGGAGAAGCTGGCCGAAGTAAACCTTTGCTGGCAACCCGACCTCATCATAATGGACGGGAGAAAAGCCTTCGTATCCGGTGGACCGGACAAGGGTCAACTGGTTGAGCCGGGCCTGGTGCTCGCCTCTGGCGACCTTGTGGCGATCGACGTTGAGGCAATGAAGGTACTCTTGGATTACTCGGCTTCTAACAAGCTTGCTGCCAACCCCTGGGAGCTGCCGCAAATCGCCACCGCGTCGAGGCACGGACTGGGTGCAGCAGAGGGCGAATACATAGTGATTGAATGAACTTGTTCCGTAGTTCGGAGCACATTCGGGCGACACAATCGCCCGCATAAGGACCAAGCCTATGAAGAGCCTGGCAAACCTGGCAGCCACGCTGCGCAGGATAGAGGGCAAGGGGTATAAGGCCTACAGGGATGTAGAAGGTAGCTACGACTGGGGAGAATTCATCCTTTTTGTCGATCACGTTCAAGGGGACCCGTTCGCATCTCCCAGTCTGGTACGGGTGCGCGTTCCTCAGAAGGTCGCGCTCTTCCCAGACGACACTTATTCCAGCAAAAGTCGCGAGGTTGCCCTCCGAGACTTCTTGACCAGGAGATTCTTGTATGCCACCAAAAGGTTCTGCAGAGGAAATCGAGGGACAGGCAATAGTGGCATTATAGCGATCGACCGGCCGGGCCAGGAAATCCTGGAGCGTACTTCAGTACTGGTCAACGGGTCATTCATAGAGGCAAGGTTTGTGATGGGATTGCCGGCCCATGGCAGAAGTGTAGCTGCAAGTCACGCCCAGGCTATGTTTTTCGATGAGCTTCCTCAGATTGTGCATGCCTCTCTTTTCTTCCGGAATCTCGATGAACGGATGCTTCGGAAACACATTGAGGTAGCGGAAGATGCTGACTCCCTGAGAAGTCAACTGGACGGTCTTGGCCTGGTTGCCTTTGTGGCTGATGGGGCTATCCTTCCCCGTGCCAGCGGTATAGACCCCCGCCCCTTAAGGAAAGGTCTGGTGGTGCCTTTTGAGTCTCCGCAATCGCTTCGCGTGAAGGTTGAACTACCCAATCGCGGTATGGTCACCGGGATGGGGATAGCCAAGGGCGTAATGCTCATTGCGGGTGGAGGATACCATGGCAAGTCCACCCTTCTGCGCGCGCTGGAACTGGGAGTGTACAACCATATGCCCGGGGATGGGAGAGAGTTCGTGGTGACCAATCCGTGTTCTATGAAGATAAGGGCTGAGGATGGACGACGCATCGAAGGGGTGGACATCTCTCCGTTCATAGCCAATCTGCCGCTTGGCCAGGATACCAGGGCGTTCTCGACCGAGGACGCTAGTGGAAGCACTTCCCAGGCCGCTAACATTATAGAGGCTATAGAGGTGGGTGCCCAAGTGCTGCTGGTAGATGAAGATACCTCGGCTACCAACTTCATGATAAGGGACCACCGAATGCAGGAGCTGGTATCGAAAGACAAGGAGCCCATCACGCCCTTCATAGATAAGGTCCGTCAGCTCTATAAGGAAAAGGGGCTCTCAACGCTCCTGGTGATGGGGGGCTCCGGTGACTACTTCGACGTTGCTGATCAAGTGATCTGTATGGTGGAGTACAAGCCATACGACGTAACCGAAGAGGCACGCGGTATCGCAGAAAAGTCGAGAACAGAACGTAGACGCGAAGGAGGAGAACGTTTCGGGGCGATCTCGGAACGCATCCCTCTGGTGCATAGCTTTGATCCCAGCAAAGGCAAGAGAGAGGTCAAGATTTCCCCAAAGGGGCTCCAGTCCATTGCCTTCGGTACTCACACAATAGACCTGGGAGCTGTGGAGCAGTTGGTTGACACCAGCCAGACGAGGGCTATAGGGGATGCCATATACCATGCTACCAGGTTTATGGATGGAAGCAGAACGCTGAAGGACATAATTGATGCTGTGCTGCAAGATATCGCGAAGAGGGGCCTTAATGTACTGAGAACTGTGCCTGTGGGCGACTACGCAG
>CAYSBO010000029.1:8605-12263 GCA_964429285.1 uncultured Dehalococcoidales bacterium
ATGCTTCAATACAGATAGGGCTTACTGCGACATAGCCACTCGCTGTGTCTTGTCAAAACCAGCAATGACATATTCCTGTACGGTCACCACCATTATGGCACTGTCCGGGGCCTCGACAAAATCCCGCAGTTGAGGATGTCTGGCAAGGAGAATAGCTTGAAAGATGCTCTTATTATCTATTTCTTCGCGGGTGGTACCCACAACTGTTATGGCGATGGCCTGCGAAGTATCGGAAGGCTGGTTAGCCCTATTGTCAATTAGCAGGGAAATACTGGGATTCTCTTCCATGTTTCTGTATTTTCGCGTATTTCGCCCGGTGGCAAAGACCAGTGATCTTAAGTCCTCAGTTGTGGCGAAAGATACCAGATTGCTATAAGGTAAGCCCTGACCCACCGTATTGAGCACGGCGAAGTATTGAGTGCCTACTACTTCTCTTAACAGCTGCTCGTATGGGGCCACGTTCAATGATTGTCCTCCAGACCGGGTAAACGGCTCACCGGAGTATTCTACTACTCCTTCCGTGAAGGCTCAAACTGACAGGGCTGGTAATATTGGCTATGCTAGAATTCTGGCAAGGCTCTGTGGGCTAAGAATGATTGAGGAATCCCGTATCCGGCCGCTGAATAGAAATGACCCTGTGAAGGGGGCTTACGTTCTCTACTGGATGCAGGCTTCACAGCGGGCCCAATGCAACCAGGCGCTGGAATTTGCTGTCAACCAGGCGAACCAGAGAGAACAGCCACTCATAGTCTATTTCGGCCTCACCGATGCCTTCCCTGAAGCGAATGCAAGACATTACTATTTCATGCTGGAAGGCTTGAAGGACACCCAGGAAGAACTCAAAGACAGAGGTGCGGCCATGGTCATCGAGCGGATTTCTCCGGAGCTAGGAGTTCTGAAGTTCGCAGGGAAAGCCTCACTTGTCGTGTGTGATTGCGGCTATCTCAGGATACAGAAACACTGGCGGCAATATGTAGCAGAGAACATTGAGTGCCCGTTATTGCAGGTAGAAAGCGATGTGCTGGTTCCCGTTGAGGCGGCTTCAGGAAAAGAGGAGTACTCGGCTGCCACTTTGCGGCGCAAAGTGGTTGGGGTAATAGATGAGTATCTTGTTCCCCTTGAAGAGGAACCCCTCAAAAAAGATGCTTCGTCGCTGGAATTCGACAGCCGGGATATTTCGGACACGGGTAAGACCGTATCGGCCCTCGGCATCGATCATTCTGTAGAGCCTGTAGCGGATTTCCACGGTGGCACCGAAGAAGCGAAAAAGCGCCTGGAGGAGTTCGTCAGCAGGAAGCTGGCCAGGTATGAGAAATCAAGAAATGACCCCAATGAGGACTGCCTTTCTAATCTGAGCCCGTACCTTCATTTCGGGCAGATCGCGCCTTCGTATATCCATTTACAACTGGACCGGTATGGCGGCCCGGGTCGGGATGCTTTCCTTGAGGAGTTGATTGTTCGGCGTGAATTGAGCATGAATTTTGTCCACTATAATCAAGACTATGACCGCTTTGCCGGGTTGCCTGACTGGGCAAAGCGTACTCTAGGGGAACATGAAGGCGACCCCCGAGAGTATTTGTACACACTGGCACAGATGGAAAAGGCGCAGACACATGATCCGTACTGGAACGCTGCTCAAAGAGAGATGGTAGTCACCGGCAAGATGCACGGGTACATGCGCATGTACTGGGGCAAGAAGATATTGGAGTGGATGGCCAATCCAGAAGACGCCTTTTCGACCGCAGTGTATCTGAACAACAAATATGAGCTCGACGGCCGGGATCCTAACAGCTTTGCCGGTGTTGCCTGGTGCTTTGGCAAACACGATCGTCCCTGGCCAGAGCGTGGCATTTTTGGCAATGTTCGTTACATGAGCGCAGAAGGCTTGAGGCGAAAATTCGATGCCGACAAATACGTACGCAGGTGTGCTTCGTACAATGGGTAGTGGCCATTGAAAGCCGCAGCGAAAGATGGCATTGGTACGAGGGCCCTAACTCTCCGGGGAAATGATCCCCTTTAGTTGGTGACAGGCTTACGTGTACGTAGATGCGCTGCCTCTGAGCGACAGGGCAGACGATGGTGGGGATGAATCCTGTAGCATTAGTTGTACAACGCTATGGTCAGCCACCATATAACCGTACCCCCGCCCTTTTATGGATGGGGGTACGGGGTATAGTCTATTTGAGCATCCAGTCGCTGACGTCGCACTGGCCCTGATCATTGTTGCCCACAGCGATTACGGTGCCGTCAAATTCAAGCCCTACTGTCTGATATCCGCCCGCGGCTACCTGGATGACGTCTGCCCAGCCGGTGACATTGCACTGCCCGTGATCGTTGTTGCCCACAGCGAGCACTGTGCAGTCGGATTTGAGCCCTGCTGTGTGATATTCTCCTGCGGCAACCTGGACGATATCTACCCAGCCACCCATATCGCACTGTTCGTGGTTGTTCCACCCTGTAGCGACCACTGTGCCGTCGGACTTAAGCCCTATCGTGTGATATGCACCGGCAGCCACTTGAACGATGTTCTGCCAGTCATCAACATTGCACTGCTCGAACAGGTTCCACCCGACGGCGACCACGGTGCCATCGGACTTAAGCCCCACCGTGTGGTGCTCGCCCGCGGCAACCTGGACTATGTCCGCCCAGTCACCGACGTTGCACTGTCCGTACAGGTCAAGTCCCTCAGCTATGGCGGTGCCGTTCCCTCTAAGTCCCACCGTGTGATAGTAGCCTACACCGACCTGGATGATGTCTTGCCAGTCACCGACGTCGCACTGTCCATACTCGTTATCTCCCGCTGCGAGCACGGTGCTGTTGCCTGTAAGCCCCACGGTGTGAGCTACACCTGCAGCGACCTGGATGATGTTTGTCCAGTTTCCGACACAGCACTGCCCCGAGGCATTGTTGCCCACGGCAACCACCGTGCTGTTTGCTCTAAGTCCCACCGTGTGCTGAGAGCCCGTTGTCACCATAGGATCGACCTCAAATCTGGCAGTTACGTTTGCAGCTTCCCCTGGCATGGTGAAGACTGTCTCCGATTCATCCGCATTATCGAATCCACCAGCAGTTGCCATCCAGCCAACAAAGTGGTAGCCGAGGTTGGCTTCCGCCTTTATGCTCACTTGAGCACCTTCTGCGTACGATGACTCGCCCGTTACGTCGGTCGCTGTGCCACCTACCTCAGGATCGGCAACCATGGTGAGTTCATAGGTCGGTCTCAAGTCGAAGTTAGCGGTGATTTCGTAGTCGCCTTGCATGGTGATAGTGGTTGCAGCTTCACCGGCATCCTCAATGGTGTCTACATCGCCAGTCCAGCCAACGAAGCGATAGCCGGCATTGGGGGTGGCCACCAAGTCAACCACCGTTCCCTCGTAATACTGGGACATTCCTTCGCCGGGGTCGGTTACCGACCCTCCAGCGGTGCTGGAGATGTCGAGGTTGTATACAATATCCGGGTCAGGATTGACAAACGGAGGCAGAAAGAGTCCACAACCCGTCGTCACTACCACCAACGCTGCTGCAATCAGAAAGACGCTGACTCCTTTGGCGTAATGGCATACTCTCGACTCGCGTCTTGTCTTCATATTTCACCTTCCTTCTCAAGTTTTCCGAGATCGAAGCTCGGCAATACTCGACCATATTCAATAATAGGTGT
>CAYSBO010000030.1:0-1320 GCA_964429285.1 uncultured Dehalococcoidales bacterium
AGGAGGTCATCCAATGAGTTTTCAGGACAAAACCATCCAGTGTGCCGATTGTGGGACTGAGTTCAGCTTCACCGCTGAGGAACAAGAGTTCTTTCAAACCAAGGGCTATACCAACGAGCCCAAGCGCTGTCCCTCATGCCGCCAGGCAAGGAAGGCAGAGCGATATGGTCGTGGTAACAGCTACGGTCCCCCCCGCGAAATGTTTCCTGCCGTATGTGCAGAATGCGGCAAAGACACCGAAGTGCCTTTTGAGCCCACCAACGGCAGGCCGGTCTATTGTAGTGATTGCTACAATAAGGTCAGACTGAGTAGATAATACCGGTTTGATTACGGAGGCAAATGGGCCGGGAAACCCCGGCCCATTTGCATTTATAGAAGTAGCAGGCCTGATTGGTATAGAGTCGTTGGAATTCTATATGAGCTTTGTGGCCCGGCACTATACGGTCCTGGTGAGGAAAGCGAGTGCAGCCCGGTTGAACTTCTCCGGCTCCTCGTCGTGCGGCTCGTGTGCCGACCGGTCGAAAACCTCCAGTTCCGAACCTTTCAGAATGTGGTGCATCTCTTGCCCGAGTCTGAGCGGAATGGCTTTGTCGTGGCGTCCCCATGCAATCAGGGTGGGGATTTCCATCTCTCCGAGCCGCCGAATCTCATTCTCCAGCGTGTGGAAGAACTTCAAACACAGGATCTTAAGGAAGGCCTGGTTGCTGCCTTTGATTTTCTGCGACCAGGTAAGGCCATCGAAGTAATCTTTGTTGACCTCTTTGCGGTACAGGTAGACCCTCTTGATGATGAGCCTGCGGAAGAAGTCGGTTGGAAGGCTAAGCATCAATTCTCCCAACCCGGGCAAAGCCAGTATTTGCTGGGCCGGCAGACATCTGTGCGGCATGCCGCCGGCGCATACTAGAATGAGCGATTTGACTCTGTTCCGGGTCTCTGTGGCGAATTTTACTGCAGTACCGCCACCCATCGACTGTCCGACAAGGGAAGCCCTTTCTATGTTCAGGGCGTCCATGAAGGAACGCAGTTGCCTGACGTATAGCGGATACCCGTAATCCAGCGGTTCCCGGGTGCTGTAACCGCAGCCCCATAGATCAATAGCATAGACCTTGTATTTGGCCGCCAGGGCTTCCATGTTGTTGTGCCATGAGTAGCTGTCGGACCCGAAGCCGTGCAATAGAATTACCGGTTCGCCCTCTCCGCTTTCCAGGTAGTGCGTTTGGTGTCCATCCAGGCTGATGACCTTGCCCGGGGCATATTCCTTCGTCCAGTGCTCTATCGGTTGGCTATTCCACGGAATGAATTTACCCATCGGCCTCGTCT
>CAYSBO010000030.1:1420-12162 GCA_964429285.1 uncultured Dehalococcoidales bacterium
ATCAAGTGTACATAGCCAGGAGGGTGTTAACATGAGGGAGAGCAGAATAGGAGTCCTGACCGGTGGGGGGGACTGTGCCGGAATCAATCCCGCCATCAAATGGGTGGTCAAGACTGCGCTCGACGAGCGGCTGCAGTCGGAAAGACACGTCCGGTACAGTGTTCTGGGTATAAAGGATGGGTGGAGGGGACTGATCGAATGTCAGCCCGAAAAACCGGTCCCGCAAGAGTACGTAGTTCCCTTGACCCAGGAGGTGGTCCGGACCTGGGACAGGTACGGCGGTAGCATGCTGGGTACGTCCCGCACCAATCCCTATGACCCCAAGAACAACCAGTCAGAGAGGGTACTGGCCAATATCGAGAGACTGGGCCTGGAGGCACTGGTGGTGATCGGTGGTGATGACACGCTGGGGGTGGCCTACCTGCTGGCGAAAGAGGGAGTCAACGTGGTGGGCATCCCCAAAACGATAGACAAGGACCTGCCCGAGACGGACTATACGCTGGGGTTCGAGACCGCGGTGAATGTCATCACCGAGGAGATAGATAGGCTGCGGACCACAGCCGGTTCGCACAAGAGAATATTCGTGGTGGAGACGATGGGCAGGCACAGCGGCTGGCTGGCCCTGGAAGGAGGGGAGTCCAGCGGGGCCTTCATCATTCTCATCCCGGAACACGATTTCTCTGTGGACAAGGTCAACGAGCTGGTTGTGGAGGGGAGGCGGGGTGGAGCCAGGTACGACATCATCGTAGTTGCCGAGGGTGCCAAACCACAGGGTGGGGTGGAATGCATCAGACAAGAGGGCCTGGATGGCTTCGGTCACAAGCTCCTGGGCGGCGTAGGTGATTCCCTGGCTCGTGAGATCCAGGAGGCGACAAACGTGGAGACAAGAAGCATCAATCTCAGCCATTTGCAGCGGGGTGGTTCTCCCTGTGCTTTTGACAGGAGAATGGGCAGGTACTTCGGCATTGCTGCCATGGACCTCGTGGTGATGGGGCGTTTTGGCAACATGGTACGTGTCCGAAATGGCGAGATCTCGACCTGTCCGCTGGCAAATATCATCGGGCGGCCGAGGTTTGTTGACGTGAATACAGAGTATGATGTGGAGAGATACAACGGGCGGCGGACGGTACTCAGGAAGGCGGAGAAAAAGCATGCATCCAGATAATGAGCAAAGCGAAGCCAGGCGTCACGTCGGGGACGTCCCATCAAACGAAATAGATAATCTTGTATATGACGCTATGTTCTCCAGCCGGAAGGAGACTGCAGAGGAGTCCCGGCGTTCGATTCACGAACTTGCCTCGGGTCGGGGCATCTATGCCGCCAGCATACAGGGCTTATATACTGCCGCCGGTAAAGGACTGTATTCCAACAAGACGGTCCCGGCTATAAACATCCGAGGTATTACCTACCAGGTGGCCAGGGCGGTGTTGAGAGCCGCCTTGAAACACAAGGTCGGTGCTTTCATCTTTGAAATCGCCCGGTCTGAGGTAGGCTACACCGCGCAAAGGCCGGCTGATTATGCCACCTGCATTCTGGCGGCAGCAGTCAAGGAAGGCTTCACAGGCCCTGTTTTTCTCCAGGGAGACCATTTCCAGGTCAACCCGGACAAGTACGCCTCGGAACGGGACAGCGAACTGAACGCCGTCAGGGACCTTATACGGGAGGCGGTGGCGGCCGGCTTCCTGAACATCGATGTCGATGCCTCGACGCTGGTGGACCTGGAGAGGCCTACTCTTGAGGAGCAACAGGAGGCGAACTGTGTGGTAACAGGTGATATGACCCGGTTGATACGGAGTATCGAGCCCGAAGGGGTGACCATCTCTGTGGGTGGTGAGATCGGAGAAGTGGGCGGCAGGAACAGCACGGTGAGCGACCTGAGGGCTTTCATGGCCGGATATCTTCGGCATGTGGGGCCGGAGGTACAGGGCATCTCCAAGATAAGCATTCAGACAGGGACCAAGCATGGAGGGGTGGTGCTGCCCGACGGGTCAATAGCCGACGTGGAAATTGATTTCCAGGCTCTGGAGGAAATATCCAGGGTAGCGCGAGAGGAATACGGGCTGGCAGGAGCGGTACAGCACGGTGCTTCTACGCTGCCCGACGAATCTTTTGACATGCTCCCCCAGGCCGGCACAGCAGAAGTGCACCTGGCCACCGGATTTCAGAACCTCATCTTCGATAGCCCATATTTCCCAGAGGAGCTGCTGGACAGGATATACGGGGAGATCTCTGAGAGGTACAAAGACGAGAAGAAGCCCAGGGATACGGAAGAACAGTTTCTGTATAAGACCCGGAAGAAGGCGTTTGGACTTTTCAGAGAGGAACTGTGGAACCTGCCCGAGGAGAGCCTGGCCGGCATAGGGCAGACGCTGGAAGACCGGTTCTCCCTGCTGTTTCAGAAGCTGAACGTGGTTGACACGGTGGACCTGGTAAGCCGGTTCGTATAATGGGGCAGCAGAGCCCTGAACCGGGGCCTGCCCCCCGGTAGAAACCGGTCTGCTTAACAGAAGGACTCAGAACTAACCGTATACGGGCCTTAGTATTAGGATAGGCCGCGGTACATAAGGGAACAGGTCACATGGAAGCCAATGCGGGGTTCGGTCTGCTGTTAGCCACCCTGGCCGGCCTCTCCACTGCCATAGGGGGAGGCATTGCCATTTTTATGTGCAGGCCCAAGTGCGGGCATCTGGCCCTGATCCTTGGATTCTCGGCCGGGGTAATGCTCTACATATCCTTTGCAGAGCTGCTCCCCTCGGCGGTCGCCGGCATCGGGATCATTATGGGCAACGTAGCTTTCTTTGCAGGCATTGCTTTCATCGGCGTACTCGATTTCCTTATACCTCATGAATACAAGGAGGAACGTGTCGCAGACTCACATCCTTCGCTGGTTGCGAGGTTGACCTCCGGGACCCGGTCAGATCGGGCCGGCAGGTCCCCGGTGCTTATGCGGACGGGGGTCCTCACAGGTCTGGGAGTGGCCATCCACAATTTCCCGGAAGGACTGGTGGTATTCAGTGCTGCAATTGGAGGAGATGCTAGGCTGGGCATTATTGTGGCTATTGCGGTGGGCCTCCACAATATCCCGGAGGGGATAAGCGTGTTTGTTCCTATCTTCGAAGCTACCAACAGCAGGCGGCGGGCGTTCCTCTATTCCTTTCTGGCCGGCGTAGTGGAGCCAATAGGAGCCCTCCTCGGTTATGCTATCCTGATGCCTTTCTTATCGCCTGCGGTGGCCTTCGGACTATTGGGATTTGCCGGCGGAATTATGGTCTATATCAGTCTGGACGAACTACTTCCAGCAGCGCACAAGTACGGGGAGGCACACCTGGCAATAGTGGGGATTGTAATAGGTATGGTGGTGATGGCAGTGAGTCTGGTTCTGCTGGGATAGCCGTGTTTGGGGAGAGACCACGTGGAAAACGCAGAAAACGCTTCTCAACCGGAACAGGCAGGAACCCCGCCATACCTCAAGGTGGGTATATATTCTCTGCTGGTAAACATATGCCTGGTAGCAGTCAAACTGACACTATCTTCTATCACCGGTAGTCTGGCACTGCGCGCCGATGCCATACACTCTTCAGTAGATGTATTCGGGTCGATCGCTTTGATCGTGGGACTGGTGATTTCCAATCGAAAGAGCAGCAAATTCCCCTATGGTATGTATAAGGTGGAGAATGTGGTGGCGGTGGTCATCTCTGTAATACTGTTCATAACAGCCTATGAGATACTGAGCGAAGCGATCAGAGGGGAGACTGCGGTAGTCCCCTACAGCGGCTGGGTCCTGGCAGTTATGGGTGCGCTGATAGCCGTGCCCTACCTGTTCAGCCGCTACGAGATGAAGGTGGGCAATCAATACAACTCTCCGAGCCTGATCGCCGATGGCAAGCAATTTCGTGCCGACGTCCTTTCTGCGTCAATAGTGTTCTTCGCTTTGCTGGCCCAGTACTTCGGATTTCCGGTGGACAGGATAGCCGCCGGGATTGTGGCGCTGTTCATTGGCTATGCTGCCTGGGGCCTTCTGTCGAGCAGTATGCGGGTACTGCTGGATGCTTCTGTAGATAAGGAAACCCTGGACGGAATTCGCTCCGTCCTGGAAGCCGAGCCGGCGGTGACTGAGGTGAAAGACGTTACCGGTCGCAATTCCGGCCGCTACATGTTTGTAGAGGCTACGGTGACTCTCAGGGTGTCCGACCTGGGCAGGGCACATCAAATCAGCGAGCAGCTGGAGAACAAAGTCAAGGAAACCCAGCGGCTGGTCGACCGGGTACTGATACACTATGAGCCGGAGGAGAAAACGGTGCTTCGTTACGCTATCCCACTCACCAGTGAGAAAGGTGAGATCAGTCCCCATTTCGGGGAATCCGGGCATTTCTTGCTGGTCGACGTAGACAGGAAGAGCAGTAAAGTGACCAGGCGTGAGATAATAGACGGCCCTCACCCTGGAACTGAGAAGGGCAAAGGTATTAAGGTGGCCGAGTTCCTGCTCAGTCATAAGCCCGATATCGTTATAGCTAGAGAGAAACTATCAGGCAAAGGGCCGGGTTACGCCTTTGCTAATGCGGGCGTGGAAACGCGGCAGACGAAGAGCCGGAACGTGGACGACCTGCTGAACAAGCTTCTTGAAGGTAAGGTGAGCGGCAGGGAGGCAGACAATGAGTAACGCACAGTGTCATTCGGCATAGGCTTCCTGGTGCGGCAGTTCGTGGGCGTGGATGTGTAGGGGGTGGGGCCTAGATAACTCCTGTATTCTGAAGGACGTGGATTACTGTCAGGATATAGAATGGCAATACGAAACTGGTATGTACGAACCGCCAGGTCTTGGACAATCGCTTTACAAGCCTGAACCTCATCAGGAAACCGGTTATTACCATGAGGCAAACTGAAATGTACAGGGCCAGGCCGGTTCCCAGGTCAGGATAGAACTCCGCCGGTCTCCCGACTTGCTGGGTGAAATGCATGGAAATGAGCATGAAGGCCACCAGGTTGCCTACGTTGTGTATGTTAAGCAGCAATGCATATCCTCCCTGTGAGCGGCGTTTTGCGTAGGAGTAGATGGGAGTGTAGATGGCGATGAACGCGAACCCGATCCAGCCCAGTAAGTGACTCAAATACGCCGGTCCGATGTCCAGGCGTAGGTCCCACCACCGATTATAGGTGCCGACCGACAAAACGATGGTGCCCACTATGATCAATACTGATATCAACAGGTATCTGTTTCTCATTGTCCGGACTGCTTGCCTGGTTTCCTGGCAGGCATGTTGATCAGGTCTACCGAGTGCGATGGCTTTGCCGATTTCAGGTATTGAGGTATCTGAAGTAGCTTCCGCCGGTAGCTACAGTTCTTATTGCCTCTAGCAATCCATCGGCGCTAAATTTCTTAAGCACATAGCCGCACGCCCCGGCCCGCACAGCAGCTTCTACATATGGTTTGCTTCCGTACATTGATAGTATGATCACCCGACAGTCCGGGCATGACCTGGCCACAATCTCAGTTACTTGTATTCCATCAAGATAAGGCATCCTGAGGTCAGTTACCAGGATATCTGGCTTCAGCCTGCCGGTCATCTCTACAGCTTCAGCGCCGTTTTCTGCTTCACCGGTGACTTCGAGGTCCGGCTCATCTTCCAGTAAGCCCCTTATCCCTCGCCTTACGGATGGTTGGTCGTCGGCCAGCACAATCTTCAACATTTCGTTCAAGAATACCCATGCGCCTTTCCCTGGTGTATCCGTATGTCTACTGAAATTGGCGGGATAATGCCCGTATTTGTGGAAACAGCCTGAAGGATCGAAGGTGACGAATCACTCAGCCCTTTCTTTGATACGGTGGGTGCTCGACAGGTATGATATGTGGAGGTCGAACTTATCCTGCAATCGGGCTATGATAAGGAACGCGATGGTTATTCTGGCCAACTATGCCGATATGGAGGAGGGGTATGGCTTGCTGGGGCCGCAGCTGGCAGCCACTATTATCAGGGACAGTACCGGTTACGACTGTCCTGTGGTAGCAGTAGGCCACGATTTTGACAAGGAACTGCTCAAGAAGAACGTAGTTCAGCTGGCTGGTGGCGACAGACCGATTGTTGGCTTCAGCAGCCTGGGAGGTCGTCCCGAGCTCTGGGAACTGGCTAAGGAATTGAAGGCAGAAGGGGCTATGACCATTATGGGCGGCCCTCAAGCTGACGTTGATTATATGGGGGAGATAGGCTGGGAAGACCATCCTCACCGGTTTCCCGGGGTAAGGGATTGCTTCAGTTTTGCTCTTCAAGGACCTGCGGAGCAACTAGTCCCCTTTGTTAGTTCTCAGGGTAAAGAGACGCCGGAGAAAATCTCGGGGGCCCTTTTCACTCAGGACGGTAGGTGCCTGATAAATGAGCGGGCTAACTGGAATGGGGATTTTTTGAGGAAGGTCGACTGGGGGAACCTGTATATGCCGGGTCCATCGGGACTGGAGCCTGTGCCGGTAATCAGTGCCCAGGTGGTTCAGCAGATAGGGTGTCCTTACGCTGCCCGGACGGCGAGGGTCAGCATTGACTATCCTACCAACCTGAAGGGTGTCCCCTTCAATAAGAAAGGTCAGATCTCCCTCAGCCTTCGTGGTTGTAGCTTCTGTGATGTGGCCAGGGACAAAGGGTTTAGCGGTAAGCTATCCCTTGACACTGTGCTGGAACAGATAACCAACTTGCCTGAGAATGGAGACGGGAGAAAAATCCGCTTTGAATTGATAAACGAGGCGCCCTTGGTTACTCTGCCTGAATTGCTATCTGCCACTGAACGGCAGGGGATTCGGATTTCCCAGGTGGACCTGGTCAGCCGGGCAGATTGGTTGGTAATGGGTCAAGAAGAACTTCGGAGCGCTTTGAAGCTGGCCAGGGCCAAGAAGGTGCGCCTCCTTATGTCAGCAGTGGGCTTTGAATCCTTCGCTAACGCTATCTTGAGGAATTTGAACAAGGGTTATACGGTCGATACGAACCTTTCTGCCGTTAAGCTGATGAGGCAGCTGAAGGAAGAGTTCCCGGACAACTGGTTCTATGCCACTCACGAGGGGGCAAGTCATGGTTTCATACACCCTACTCCCTGGGATTCTCCGGAGACGGACCAGGAGATGACCAGCATCATATTTGCTTACGGCCTGAACCGGGATGTCCTTCCCAGGTTCAGCATTCCACTAATCATTCATCATGCCTGCGGGTTAGCCGACTGGATAAGAGAAGTGGAGACGAGGGAAGGGGTCATATTGCCGAGGAGGGGGTCCATCATCGAGTGGTGGTAGATGATAGGCACTGAAGAGGCTAATAAGTTGCTGAGTGTTTTACCCTTGTGTTTATTTCTCCATCTTCAAGAATCTGGCATTGATGGCCACGATTATGGTGCTGACAGACATCAGAGCAGCTCCCACCGCCGGGCTTAGCAGGATACCAAAGCTGTACAGTGCTCCTGCTGCCAGAGGGATGGCAACAACATTGTAGCCTGTTGCCCAGCCCAGGTTTTGCAGCATTTTCCTGTAGGTAGCCCGAGCCAAACTGATTATGGATACTGCGTCCATGGGATTGCTTTTCACCAGTATGATATCAGCGGTGGCCGCGGCCACGTCAGTGCCTGCGCCAATAGCTATGCCCACGTCCGCCTGAGCCAGCGCAGGAGCGTCGTTCACCCCATCTCCGGTCATAGCCACGACCAGCCCTCGAGATTGAACCTCTTTCACCTTCTCCGCCTTCTTGTCGGGCAGCACTCCGGCAAAGTACTCATCCAGACCGACTTCGTCGGCAACCCACTTAGCTACTTGCTCGTTGTCACCGGTTATCATCATGCACTTGATATCCATCTCCTTAAGTCTGGAGATTGCCTTCCTGGAATCGGGGCGGATGATATCAGCCAGAGCAATGGCTCCTGCGGGCTTTCCGGCAATAAGTACGAATACGATGGTCTTGCCCTGCCCCTCCAGTTCCGCGAGTCGGGTATCGTCGACCTTGATATTGTTCTCCCGGAGGTAGCCAGGACTCACTACTTTGACCTCTGTGCCATTTACCTTGCCTTGGGCGCCCTTGCCGGGAATCGATTTGAAGTCCTCCACCCGGAACTTCTCCTCGACTGAAGAAACGATTCCCCTGGCTATGGGATGTTCGGAATGACTTTCGACCGAGGCGGCGTATTTCAACAGCTCCTGTTCATTGACATTGTCGTCAAGCGTAATCGAATCGGTAACCCCGAATTCCCCTTTGGTAAGAGTACCGGTCTTGTCAAACAAAATTGCCTGAATTTTCCTTGCCTTCTCAAAATTGTTTCGGTTTCTTATCAGCAGCCCGTTCTTTGCCGACAGAGTTGTGGACACAGCAACTACCAGAGGCACGGCCAGGCCCAGGGCGTGGGGGCAGGTAATGACCATCACCGTAACCATGCGTTCCAGAGAAAAGACGAATTCTCGGTTGAACGCCGTCAGCCACATGATAAGGGTTATGATACCGGCGCTGAGGGCAATGATGGTAAGCCACAACGCCGCCCTGTCAGCCAGGTTCTGGCTCCTGGATTTGCTCTCCTGGGCTTCCTTGACCAGGTTTGTCATTTGCGACAGGTAGGATTCTTCGCCTGTCTTTTCCGTTTCCACGGTGATGGAGCCGTCGCTGTTGACGGAACCGCCGATGACTTCGTCACCTGCCTGCTTGGACACCGGCTTGGATTCACCCGTAAGCATCGCTTCATTGACCGATGTCTCTCCCTCAGTCACTTTGCCGTCCACGGGTATTTTCTCTCCCGGTTTGACTAGGACTCTGTCACCGACTTGTAACTCCTTCACTGGGACTTCTGTCGTACTACCATCTGAAGTGACTTTGTGGGCCTCCGCAGGCATGAGTTGCGCCAGCTCCTCGAGCGCCGACGATGCTCCCATGATGGACTTCATCTCCAGCCAGTGTCCCAGCAGCATGACGTCAATCAAAGTGGCCAGCTCCCAGAAGAAAAACTTTCCGCTGAGCCCAAATACCACGGCACTGCTGTAGATGTAGGCGACAGAGATGGCCAGTCCGATGAGGGTCATCATGCCCGGGGAGTTTGATTTCAGTTCATCGAACAAGCCTTTGAGGAAAGGATATCCGCCATAGGCGAATATGGCCGAGGACAGCCCCCAGAGAACATAGGAATCACCGGGGAAGGCGACGATGTCTTGAATGCCCAGAAGCCTTTGTATCAGAGGGGACAGTATTAGGACCGGGACGGTGATAGCGAGGGATATCCAGAAGCGTCGTTTGAAGTCGGCTACCATCATGGCATGATGGCTCTGCTGGTCATGTCCCCCGTTATGTTCATGCCCTTCGTGTTTACTGTTCTTCATGGGCTCTCCGTTCGACGGCACGCACTCTCTATTGCCGCCTGTTCACGTTGGGAAGTTCCTGTTTTCCAATAGGCTAACCTTCATGAAGTTCACTCAGGGTTGTTGGTATCAGTTCCGAAAGCGCTGGATGGATATGTATTCCTTCATATATCTCGTTGATCTGTCCTCCGGAGGTCATGGCATTCACCACTTCCTGGATGAGCATCGGTGCATAGGGTCCTATGATATGGAAGCCCAGAATCCTTTCGCTATCCTTGTCCACTATAGCTTTGGCGAAGCCCTCCTTCTCCATCATGGCTTCCCCTTTGGCAATGGCGTAGTAGCGTGTTGTGCCCACCACGACTTTGTGGTTCTCCTTTGCCGCCTGCTCCGCCAGGCCGACCGAAGCGATAGGAGGATAGGAGTAAACTGCATGAGGAACGGAGTTCCGGTGAATGGTGGCTTTGCCGTCATGCAGCACATTGTCGATAGCCAGAGCTGCCTCCCGGTTGGCAGCGTGCGTGAACATCTGCTGGCCGTTGGCATCTCCCACGGCGAATATGTTTTTCTTGCTGGTCTGAAAATACTCATTGACCTTTATGAAGCCCTTCTTATTCACTTCTATTCCCGTGTTCTCTACTTTGAGCCGGTCCGCGTTCGACTTTCTACCGATAGCCACCATCACTGTGTTGGCAGCAAACTCCTTCTGTTTGCCACTGGCGGCATCTTCAGCTAACACCTTGATACCATTTCCTTCCTTTCTTACTTCCACCACCTTGGCACTAACTGAGATGGTCATCCGTTTGCTTAGCTCTTTGAGCAGAAGGTCTGCCATTTCCGGTTCCTCAGACAATACAAGCCTGTCAGCCATCTCGATAACGGTCACCTTGGCTCCCATGGCAGCAAAGAAATGAGCATACTCCACCCCGATGTAGCCGCCGCCTATGATTACTATACTTTCCGGTTTCTCCTTGAGCTCGAGGACAGACTCATTGGTGAGGAAGAAGACGGTTTCCAGCCCCTTGATCGGGGGAATGAAGGGACGGCTGCCTGAGGCGATGAATATTCTATCTCCCTTAATCCTTTTCTCCCCGACCTCCATAGTGTAGTCGTCCACGAAGTGGGCTTCGCTCTGGAAGAAGTCCAGCCCATCCAACTGTTTGATACCTTGGCTGACTTCTTTCTCGCCTTCGTCTCTGCTCTTTCTCATTCGGTTCATTATGGCACTGAAATCAATGTTTTCTAATTTGGCGGCGACACCCAGTTCTCGGGCTTTCTGTATTTCCATTACCCGGTCCGCCGCGTGGATCAGCATCTTGGACGGTATGCATCCGTAGTTGAGACAGGTGCCACCTAATCGGGGGCCTTTGTCTATCAGCGCTACCCTGGCGCCGTGGGACAGGGCTTCGTTGACGATTATCATCCCCGAACCCGACCC
>CAYSBO010000031.1:0-2939 GCA_964429285.1 uncultured Dehalococcoidales bacterium
CAACTTGCTACCGTGTCCATACCTGAAGCCAATCTAATAGTTGTTCAACCCTGGGACCGTACATCCTTGCGCGATATTGAAAGAGCTATTCTGGCGGCGAACATCGGGCTCAATCCTGCCAATGACGGGAATGTGATCCGGATGGTAATCCCGCCGTTGAGTGAGGAACGACGGGATGAACTGGTCAAACTAGTATCGAAGAGGGTGGAGGAGCGACGGATTGCCATACGTAACATAAGGAGAGACGGGATCGAGAAACTCAGAGATATGGAGAAGAACAAGGAAATCTCGCAAGATGAGCTGTGGAATAGTAGTAAGAAAGTCGACCAGCTTACGGAAGCTTCTGTGAATAAGGTAACTGAACTCGGACAGGAGAAAGAAAGGGAAATACGGGAAATATAGTCCACTTCGTACTTGGAAAAGCTGAAGACCAGATTCGAAGATTCAGAGTTAACCAAATTATTGGACTTTTTGAGGCGGGATTTCAAAGCCAGGGTATTATTCTAGTAAGCTACTCACGCTCCTAACCTAGACCGAAAGTCGCCATCCACATCTCATGCTGCGATAGTCACTCCTTCTTCAGGAAATCGACGAAATCATTGACAGGGATTCGGACGATTCTTGATGCTGTTGACGGCGATGGAAAATTAACCTCTCCTGTTGAAAACACAGAACGTTGATAGTACACTTGGTCAGTGGGGTGAGCCTAATCCTTCCCACGCGGTGATATGGATCTAGATGCAGAAAAATACCTAGTCAAGCAAGCACAGAAAGACCCCGATGCCTTTGGCGAGCTCTACGACCGGTATTATCCCAAGATCTTTGGCTATGTCTTGAGGCGCACGGCCAGCCTTGAAGTTGCTCAGGACATTACTTCGGAGACATTTTTTGAGGCATTAAGGAAGCTCTGGCAATTTCGCTGGCGTAGTATCTCGTTTTCCTCCTGGCTGTATAAGATCGCCACTAACGAGATTAACCAGTACTTCAGAAAGGCAGAACGCCGAAAATCGGTCTCACTGGAAGAATTACAGGAACAGGGTCTTGAACCCGTATCGGCCGAAGACCCCGAAAGCGAACTAATGGAAGCGCAGGAAAAACTAAGGCAATACCAGGATTTCTTGGAAATTCAGGAAAGAATAATCCGGCTCCCTGCTAAGTACCAGGAGGTCATTACTCTCAGGTTTTTTGAGCAGAAACAGATTAAGGAAATTGCTGAAATCCTGGGGAAAAAAGAGGGAACGATAAAATCGTTGCTCCACCGGGCTGTGGAGAAACTAAGAGAGCCTTATTGAACCGCCTCGCCAGAGACTTGATATTCTCCCCGGGGCCACCATCGGATTGAAACCAAAGCATCCAGGAGCCCTACATCTTCTGGAATCGAGAGATGCAACCTTTTTTTGCCTTCTGCATTCAAGATAGTAGAAGGAGAGGAGACCAATGAAGCATGAGGACTTAATCAAGAGACTAGAAAACCTGAAGACTCCGGAAATTATGCTGCCGCGTCACAAACATGCACTGAAAATGGCTTTGCTCAGCTCGGAGCGTTTCAGAGCGAGGACTGCTGTGGGTTGGGCAAAAATAGTGGCCCCTGTTGCTGCTGCTGTGCTTCTGATAGCGGTTGTGGGAGTCCTTGCGGTGGACCAGCCCGGACCCCTGGCAGGGAATCAAATCAGCAGGTTCGCTTCTTATGAAGAATTGCAGGAATTCATAGAGACCAACACGCAGAACAAAGCATTCCCAGGGAGGGATGTCTTCTTTGCGCCGGCACCAGAGTCAGCGGGTGGAGAAGATGGCAGTTCTAGTGTGTCTAGCTCAGATTACTCTGCCACCAATATTCAGGTTGCGGGAGTGGATGAGGCAGATACTGTCAAGACCGATGGAAAGTATATTTACGTTGTTTCAGGGAACAAGACTATAATCGTAAAGGTATATCCTCCTGAACAACCTCGAATTCTATCCGAAATAGAGCTGAAGGAAGCACCGATAAGTATATTTATCAACGGGGATAAGCTGGTTGTATTCGCAGAGGAAACGCCTTACTACCCGTACTATGATGTTCGGCCGGGCGCCGAGGTCGGGATGCCTTTAGTAGTATCACCCAAGACGCATATCAGAGTATATGATATCTCAGACAGAGAGAACCCCCAATTGCAGAGGAAGGTTGCCGCCAACGGCCAATACGTCAGTTCAAGGATGGTAGGCAACTACACTTATGTGGTGATGAACGAGCCTGTGTATGAGGAAGACGGCGAACCAAACCTTCCCAGGCTATATTCCGGTGGCAACGAAACTGAAATACCCGCCACAGACATCTACTATTCCGATGTATCTGACTACTATTACATGTACACGACTATTATGGCCGTAAACACGCAGAACGATGATGAGGAGCCAACATACGAAACAATCCTGCTTGGAGCCTCTAGCAACCTGTATGTTTCTCTGAACAACATCTATCTCACCTTTCCAGTGTGGGGGAGGGGTGTGGGGGATTTCCAGAGGAGCTCCATCCACCGGATTCACATAGATGGTGCTGAGATAGAGTATGTCGCCAGTGGAGAGGTTCCCGGTATGGTACTCAATCAGTTCTGCATGGATGAGTATGGAGAGCACTTCAGGGTGGCAACCACAACATATGGAAGAACGTCCGCAAACAACGTATACATTCTGGATATGGCCCTCAACATGACCGGCTGGGTGGAGGGCCTCGCTGAAGGTGAAACGATTTATTCAGCCAGGTTTATGGGGGAAAGAGGCTATCTGGTAACCTTCAAGCAAGTTGACCCGCTATTCGTGATAGACCTCAGTGACCCCTATAACCCTGAGGAGCTCGGTTACTTGAAGGTAACAGGCTATTCAGACTACCTCCATCCCTACGACGAGAACCATATCATAGGGATAGGTAAGGAAACGACAGACGCCGGAGAATTTGCCTGGTA
>CAYSBO010000031.1:3039-11887 GCA_964429285.1 uncultured Dehalococcoidales bacterium
GGGGTGGCAGTCGGATAGTCTGGAAACTTATCGGAGGTAAACGAAATGAAGAGGATAATGGTTATAGTAATAGCTTTAGTGTTGCTGGTGCCGGTGATAGCCTCTGTTGAGATGACTCAGCCGGCAGTGGGCGAGGTGCTCGAATCAGACAAGCAACGGGTAACTTCGCCGGATGTCAGCACGAGTGAACAGGCATCGCTGGTTGAGGGAAACAGTGCCTTTGCCTTCGAGCTTTACAAGGCACTCAAAGGAGAGGAGGGCAATCTTTTCTACTCTCCCTACAGCATCTCACTGGCCCTGGCGATGACTTACGCTGGAGCGCGTGGCGAAACCGCCCAGCAGATGGCAGATACTCTTCAATTCTTACTTGAACAGGACAGGTTGCACCCGGCGTTTAACTGGCTCGATGCCGAACTGGCCAGCAGAGGTCAAGGTGCCGAAGGCAAGGATGGAGAAGGATTCAGGTTGAACATTGTTAACGCCATCTGGGGGCAGAAGGATTACGAGTTCCTATCCGACTTCCTGGACGTCCTGGCCGAGAACTACGGTGCCGGGCTGAGAATACTGGACTTCATAACAGAAACGG
Source organism: uncultured Dehalococcoidales bacterium (assembly GCA_964429285.1). Lineage (GTDB taxonomy): Bacteria > Chloroflexota > Dehalococcoidia > GIF9 > AB-539-J10 > RBG-13-51-36. Next base: position 3,626 of record CAYSBO010000031.1, read on the forward strand.
AAGAGTCCCGGCTCACCATCAATGACTGGGTCTATAACCAGACTGAAGAATGCATTGAAGACCTTATTCCGCCAGGCGCGATTGATGCGTTGACCCGCCTTGTACTAACCAATGCCATCTACTTCAACGCTGCCTGGGAGTACCCTTTCGATGAAGACATGACAGCAGACGGGCCGTTCTATCTTCTCGATGGGGCGCAGGTCACCATGCCTATGATGAGGCAGACTGAGTCGTTCGGCTACACCGAGGGGGAAGGATACCAGGCGGTTGAGCTGCGATATGACGGTGAAGAACTCTCTATGGTCATCCTTCTGCCTGAAAGCGGCAAATTTGAAGCTTTTGAAGAAGGGCTTGGGGCTCAACAGGTCACTGATATTGTAAGGGATTTGCAACCCATCGAGGTGGCCCTGACGATGCCCCAGTTTGAATTTGACTCAGAGTTCAGTCTGAAGGATACTCTCGCTGATATGGGCATGCCGGTTGCCTTTTCCAGTGGCGCGGATTTCTCCGGAATGACTGGTAACCGTGACCTGTTCATAACAGACGTTGTGCACAAGGCGTTCGTTTCGGTTGATGAAGCCGGCACTGAGGCTGCTGCTGCTACTGCAGTTATTGTGGGATTGACAGCATTGCCTGATCCTCCTGTGGAGGTCACCATGGACCGCCCATTCATCTTCCTCATACGCGACATTGAGACGGGTGCCATTCTCTTTGTGGGACGTGTTCTGAATCCAGGCGTATGAACGATTGCTGGCTGGGTTGCATTGAGGATGCAGGGGAGTCGTTGAATCAAGAGATGCCAACAATCCCGAAAACTGAACGCAAAATCACAATCGAGCACCGTTAGCCAGTCAAGGAAGGAATTGGCGCCGGACAGGCGCCATGTTCCTTCCTTCGCATGAGCTGCAACATTGAATAGTCGGCGTGGTATAATACGGTATAAGTTGGCTGCTGAATGGCAGTAGCGAGGAGGTGAGGGAAATGATAAGGGTTATCGTGGAGAGGCGATTCAAGGAGCATGAGGAGGTGGATGCTGTGAGTCTGCTAATTGAAATGAGATCGAAAGCCTTGGCGGCGCACGGCTACATTGGCGGTGAGACACTGCATTCTGTAGAGGACCCGTCAGTTTGGGTAACCGTGAGCACGTGGGCTGACGAGGCATCCTGGAGAGCCTGGGCATCCGGTAATGAGCGGCGAGAGATTGAGGGCAAAATTGCTCCCCTAATTGCTTCTCCAGAGAGGGCATCTGTTTTTCGTGTAGTCAGTAGAGGTGCTACGCAGTCGGCCCATGTGGTTGACAAGCAGCCGAAATAGGACACTGGCTGTTTTTCCCTTGCTGGCTTGGGTTTGCTAGACTGCCCATACGTTATAGTACTGCCAAAACAGGAGGTGAAATGGCCGATCCACGGGTCGAAACTGTAGCTAGGATTCTGGTCGATTATTCCGTCGAGGTACGACCTAACCAGCTGGTCCAAATCAGCGGCGACCCTGAGGGTGCACCGCTGATACTGGCCGTGTATCAAAAGGTTATTGAGCGGGGTGCTCACCCTTTTCTCCAGGTTCAGCTGGAAGAAGCAGAAGAGCTTCTGTACGCCTATGCCAGCGACACTCAGGTTGATTACGTTCCGCCGTTTATGAGGGACATCATCGAGCAAATCGACGCAAGTATCGGGATCTGGACGGATGTGAATACGAAGCGGCTTACCAATGCCGATCCCGCCAAGCAGTCGCGGCGGGCAGTGGCGAGGCGCCCGTTATCGGACCGATTCCTGGAGCGGGCGGCCAAGAAAGAACTGCGCTGGACCGGCACTATCCATCCTACGCAGGCTTTTGCTCAGGACGCGGAGATGTCGCTCCGCGAGTTCGAGGATTTCGTCTATAACGGCTGTCTGGTCCATGAACCCGATCCGATCAAGGCCTGGAAGATGGTCTCCAAAGAGCAGCAGCGCCTCGTTGATTGGCTAAACAAGGCCAAAGAAATCCACGTCATTGGCGCCGACACAGATCTGAAGCTGGAGGTTACAGGCCGGAAGTGGGTGAACTGCGATGGGCACGAAAACTTTCCCGATGGGGAGGTATTCACCGGCCCCATCGAGGAGAGCGTTCACGGACATATCAGATATACTTATCCTGCCTGCCACTTCGGTCGTGAGGTGGAGGATGTCCGGCTCCAGTTCGAAAATGGGAAAGTCATCAAGGCCACGGCGGGTAAGAATGAGCAGTTCTTGTTGAATATGCTGGAGACCGACGAAGGAGCGTGCTATGTGGGAGAGTTCGCGTTCGGTACCAATTCCGGGATCCAGCGATTTACCAAGAACACGTTGTTCGATGAGAAGATCGGTGGAACGATCCACCTGGCCCTTGGGAAGGGCTACCCGGAGACAGGAAGCAAAAACAAATCTGCCATACATTGGGATATGGTCTGCGACCTACGCGATGGTGGAGAAGTGCTCGTGAACGGCACTCTCTTCCTCAAGGATGGCAAAATCCTTATCTGAAACAGGACCTCGTTGGAGTTTCTGTGACGCGGTAATAAGGTATACTCCCATAACGGCCTGGCAACCGGATAGATTGTCTAGCCGGCTATCGCCACCCACAATCTGTCCCCGTCGGTAGTGAATTCAATGGTGCCGTGCTGATCTGTGCGATAGACATTGTCCTCACCTACCGCATCAATCAGTCTCTGCACCACATCAGCGTGGGGATGGCCAAATGGGTTGTCTGCGCCTGCTGAAATCACCGCCATTGCAGGCTCAACTGCGGCCAGAAAATGCGATGTGGTAGATGTCATACTGCCGTGGTGCGGGACTTTCAATACCGTGCTCTTCAGATTGGCTCGCTGTATTATGAGTTCGTATTCGGCCTCTTTTCTGATGTCGGCGGCAAATAAGAAACTAATCTGGCCCCAACTGAGCCTGAGTACAACTCCGTTGTTATCGACATCATGGCTGGTCCCTTCAAGCAGGCGTTCCGGCGGGTTCAATATCTCTATCTTGATCTCATTGCCCAGAGCAATCTCCTGTCCTGCCCGAGCTATGTTATGCTCGATTCCTGTATCTTCAACAAGTGTCAGTAATTCACGGTAAGCCGAAGAATTGGAAGGTACTCTAGGCTCAAGGACTTGCTTCACTGTGTACCTCTGAAGGACGGCTACCAAGCCTGTGACGTGATCAGCATGAGGTTGAGTGCAGACCACGAGGTCTATCGTCCTGTCCCAGAATGGAAGCTTCTCGCCCAGTGCCAGATTGATCTTCTGTGGATCTGGGCCGCCATCAATGAGTATGTCTTGGCCATCGGGCGTCTGGATCAGCATGGCGTCTCCCTGTCCGACGTCAAGAAAACTCACGTGAAGTTTGCCGTCGGGCGTAGTTAGAGCTACAGACCAAACCAGGATGGCTACCACCAGAAGGGGAAGGATGAGCCACTTGCTAGAGAAGCCGCTACGAGGGTTGGGAATGTCTTCACCAAGTTTCTTCATTCTTGAAGTGAACCTGGAAGAAAAATCAACCAGACGATTTCGGTACCTAAGGAATGCTATGACTGCAGCCAATATGGCGTAGTATCCCAGGATATGCCAGGTAGAAATGTTGGTCACCTCTACTGAAGAGTATGGCAGGCTGTCAAAGGCTCGGACGACGGAAATGAGATAGCTGAGAAAAAGCCAGGCCAGCCATCCGAGCACTTGGGCGACAAACAAGCTGACTAGTCCGGCGGAGGCAACCAACGCTGCCGTTACTATGATGAAGGGCAAAGCGGGGAGCGACAGGAAGGTTGCTGGCAAGGCGACCAGAGATACTATGCCAAAGTTGTAAGCTATGAGGGGCCAAACTGCAAGGACGGCTGCCAGGCTTGCAGCAAATACGTCGGTTATCATGGCACCTGTGTGGGCCAGTATCTCTCTATCGTTGGCCGCGGCAAGGACCATCTTCCGTCCCCAAGCTTGGAAGTATGGAAAAAGGAGCACAAGCCCGGCCATGGCCAGAAAGCTAAGCTGAAAGGAGAGACTCCACAAGAGATATGGTTGGATTCCGACCATCACTGCAGCAGCAAAAGCCAGAGCGATGATGGCACTTCGCTGCCTGCCCAAATATTCGGCTACTAGAAACAGGCTTCCCATAATTGCCGCCCGAATTACTGGTGGACCCATGCCGGCGAGCAGAGCGTACAACCAGATAGCTGCCAGAGGTATCCAGACATATATGCCACGCCGGCGCCCAAAGACCATGATCCCAAAGCTGAGGAATATGGCCAGGACGATGCTCATATGCAGACCGGATATAGCCAGCAGGTGTGCGGTTCCCGTCCTGGAGAAGGCTTTGTAGAGCGGATCAGGGATGTCGCCTCTGAGGCCCAGAAAAATGGCCTGAGCCAGTGAGCCCTGTGGCTCGGGTAACGCTCTGCCTAAGGTAGCAGAAAGCCGTGCCCTCATAGAGTAGATCCATTGTAGAGGTTTCACACCCTGGCCACGGTCAAGAAGCTCGATCTGGGGATAGTAAATGACTGAATGAACTCCCTGGCGAGCCAGGTAGCTTTCATAGTCAAAATCCCCAAATTGGCCGGGGGTCTCCAGCTGTCCCGTCACTAGAAGGACATCGCCGTAGCGGTAGGAGGGATACTGGGTTGTGTGGATTAGGGCTTTTCCCCGTACCTCTTTGGTTTCACCGTCTACAATTGTCTCGCTGGCCGAGAAATTCAGCAGGCGATATCCATCCCGAACATCAGCCTCATCTGCCACCGTACCCTGCATCTGCACAACTCCCTTGTCGTTGTAGAAAGAGAGGATATGCTCGTCTAGTTGAGGTGAAGTGGATGGGAAGTGGAGGCTGCCGCCGAAGATGGCAAAAAGGCATAATCCTGCTACTATCAGGGTCTTCCTGCTGCCGGGAAGAAAAGGCATGAGCAGCAAAGGGATAAGCCCAAAGGACAAGGTGAGGAATGGGAGGCTGACCTTTGAACCCAGGAATATCCCGGCGACCCAGGCACAGCTAACAAAGAGAAGCCACATTGAAGAGCCCAGTCCTGCAGAACTGTGTTCAGACCTAGTTTACCAGTTTGGGTTGCATCAAGAATAGACACAGTGAACTTGTCTGTGTGGTAGAATAGATTCACATTCAAAGCTTTGCCCCCTATGGAGGAGCTCATGTGAACGTGCAAGTTGAGCAAACAGAAGGCATGCCGGCATTCGGGGTGTCTAGAAAGGAAGGCTAGGGAATGTAGTCCTGAATGAATCGAAGGAGTGCCCTGGCGATACTGCAGAGGAACCCGCGCAATGCAAGGAGCCCGGTGACCGGATTGCAGCTATAGCGGGGCTGTCTTGTGCAAGAAAGACAAAGTTGGAGGTGTTTAAGATGAGCAACGTGAAAAAGGCTCAAGTGACTATTCGGCGCATGGGACGTGAAGATATCCATGATGTTCTGGCACTGGAGAGGGTAGCCGCAGGCCCGGAAGGGAGTGTTATCAGCTACGGGGATATGGCTGCTGCCAATCCTGGGACACCGCCTGACTTAAGTCTTGTGGCTGAGGTTGAGGGTAAGATAGTTGGCTTCTCGGTCAACCGATCGATGTTTCTGATGGTGCCGCTTACGGAAGTGTGCATTATCCATGCCATATTTGTTCACCCTGACTATCAGGATCGCGGCATTGGCAGCAGACTAATCAGAGCGCTCCTGAACCACTGCCAGGATGAAGGTATAGGCACAGTTCGGGCCCTCATTCCGAGAGAGAGTAAGGAGCTACAGGCCCTGTTCAGGCGGCAGGGTTTCCGGCGTAGCCACGTTATCAACTACGACAGGACCTTTGAGAGTTAGGCAAGAGATCTGCAAACTCCCAAGCAGTGCGTCGATGGTGCTCGGTCAAGGTACTTCCCTTACCTGTGCCTTTGACGCCAGCTTCGATACCGGCGTCTTTCGAACCAGGACTGAGTGACGGTAATGTCATAGAGATAGTCAGCGGACATCACTCTTGTTAGAATGTGGACAGCGATAAAGGGGGAGATGAAAGACTATGAAAGTGTCCCATGAGCCCGGGGGTACATTTGAGTATAGGCCAGATAGAGAACTGGCTGTGCGGCTGAAACATGATAGCGATATGATCGAGTCTATAACCCAGCTTGCCAGGGATCAGGCAATGGATGCCGGAAGCTTCACGGCAATTGGCGCTTTGAAGCGCGCTAGGCTCGGCTATTATGACCAGAGGATTCATGAATATCGAGAAATAAGCATCGACTCACCTCACGAAATGGCAAGTTGTATGGGGAACGTATCGTTGAAGGATGGAGAGGCCTTCATCCATGCGCACGTGGTGCTCGCCGATGAAAAGGGAAATACTAGGGCAGGCCATCTGCTGGAGGGAATCGTTTTCGCCGCCGAAGTGCACTTGCGTACATTAGAAGGCCTGAAGCTGGAACGAAAATATGACGAAGTCACCGGCCTTTCGCTCTGGGAAGTGGAATGACGAACCGGCTGGAACGAGAAACGTCGATGGACGTTCCTGATGTAGCTGGAGTCGGAAGAAGCATGACATAGGTTCGCCACTCGTGTCGTCCCTTAGGTTTCTGGCAGCGACCGCTGACTCATCATGCGTATCGGCAGGACAGAGGAACCACAGCGGTGACTAAGCAGAGGTGGCTACTAGCTTTGCTGCTCTGCGGGGTAGCTGTCATTCTTATAGTGGGTGGGTCTCCTGTCAGATGCCAGGTTTTTGAAAAAGAACCTTATGAAGTCAGGCTGGCGAAACCTTACATAGAAAAGATTGTTGTCGACGATGCTGAATTGAGGAAACTAGGAGAGGGCGTTGTGGAGAGTTATCCTGATAGAGAAGGTCAGGTAAATGCTATATACCGCTACATTGTAGAGGAATTCACGTACATAGCTGATCCCGAGGGTGCGGAGTCTATCCAGTCACCATTTGAGACTCTCCAGTTTGAGGGTGGCGACTGTGAAGACCTGACAATCTTAGCTTGTTCCTTGCTTGAGAATATGGGAATAAGGACATTCTTGGTCCTTACAGAAAACCATGCTTACGCGCTGGTGTCCGGAATTAATTCCGACAACTTATGGGGCTACATTAACAAGTCTTTGCAGCAACAGTTTGTCGAGGACTACGATATGGTCTCATCTATAGATGAGGTATTTCAACTAGAAGCGGGATACGTCTATTACTATGGCGGCGATGGCAGGGTTTTTCCCATCGAGGCTGCCACATTCGGTGATTCGGTGGTCAAGATTGAAAGCCTGGACATCGACTACTCTGTGTTATCGTCCGAGCCGGTAAATATCTACATATTACCGTCCAGGGATGAATTCGACAATCTGGTTGAAAGAAGAAGCTTTCAACATTATGCGGACTGTCAGGGACAGGGAGTTTATGAAATGGAGTCAACGTGTGAAATCCCGAGATACGGGGGCATGGCCGTGCAGAATCCGACCTCAAGGGACGCAATGGTGGATGCAAAAGTCACCTTTAGGTATAAAGTCTATTTCGAAGGGTTGAAGATAACTTACTACACTCTAAAAGGCGAGCAGGCCGTAGTCTTGGAGCTTACTGCTGGAGAATATGGCTATCCTGGGTACAGCCCCATAGCCGAAGCAGAAAGGAGAATTGCTATTGACCCTGTTACCAAGGAGTACTTCTACCTCGAGTCAGACCAAATCTAGTTAACTCTGAGAGTCAGATGCTCCTGAAAAGTAGTTGCCTACTATGGATTCACCTGGTACGTGAATACCTTTGACCAAAATCTCTTTAGTCCGACACCGTTATGTAGTCTTCTATCTTCTCGAGTGTGACCGAGCCGATGCCTTCGACTCGTAGCAAGTCCTGTATTGTTCTGAAAGCACCGTTGTCACTGCGGTAATCCACAATCCTTTGGGCCAGTACCTCGCCTATACCGGGTAGAACTTCGAGCAGCCAGGGTTCGGCCCGGTTTATGTCTATTTTCTGTGAACATTGTTCTTCCCCTTCCCGCGGAACGTAAATCTCGATGTGGCTGAGGTCGGCATCGGTTTCAATCCCAGCATCGCACAGGATCATCTCCAGGGTATCACCTGCCCTTAGGGGATACACGCCCGGGTTTGCCACGGCACCTTCTATGCAAACTCCGCCGCACATCTCCGGAGGCACAGTCTCGGATAGAATGATTTCCACGGGATCACTACTGCTGTGCTGTACTGCCAGCATGATGCCACCGGCTATCGCGGCGACAAACAGAAACACCGTAATGAAGAGATAGACTCTCTGGGCACCGCTCATGGTGTAACTCCTTTC
>CAYSBO010000032.1:0-5449 GCA_964429285.1 uncultured Dehalococcoidales bacterium
AGCCTGGCTAATACGTCCCCCTCTGACACATTGCTTCCCTCTTCGACCAGCACCTCTTCCACTGTTCCCGTGACACCAAACGATAGATACGCCTTGTTAGGCATTACCAGATTGCCATCCACCAGAACCGTCTTAGCTATGTCGCCTCGGGTAACCGGGGCAGTGTTCGGCGTAGCTTCTGACGTCGTGCCTCTAGTGAGTATCAAACCAATCACTATGCCGGCAACAGCCACGCAGATTATTACTATCAGTGCTCGCTTTTTCCTCATATTCTTTCGACTCTCCCTCTTCTGAAAAACCACTTATTATAGCAGCAATTCATTAGTGCAAGTAACGACATACGTGCAACACAGCTTGATCGGGTGATTACCTTCGCTTACCCTCACCTTCCATCCCAGCCTCGCCATTCTTCTCTTCCTTGACCAGCCTGGCAAGCTCGTCAAGCCGGTTGCTCATGATGTTCAGTAACTCTTCCGCTGCTTCAGCTTTCATGAGGAGCAGTCCTCGCCCGTCAAGATGCCCGAAAACCAGAAGCTTACTACCGGTGTCTATCCCAAGTTCCTTTCGAGCTTCCGCGGGAATCACCAATTGCCCCCGAGGGCCGAGCACCGCCGTGCCATAGCAACTGCCTATTACGCGCTTATCTCTTTCTTCCATTCCTACCTCCCGCATAAGTGTCGTCAGTATTGTATGATTTCTCTTACTAATCTGTCAAATGACCTGAAATCGAGGGCTCAATATGGCCGAATAAGACCGAATGTAGTGGCAAACCCTACCACCAGTCCAACGGATCACAGTAATCCGAATGGCCAGTAGCAAGCACGTCGACACACCAACAGCAGTCAGGATAGAATTGATTTATCCGACGACAGGCCTTCGACACAAGGCGAGCCGAATGCCTAGCCTGCACGTAACGGTGGCCGACCTGTAGCACTCAAGCTGGACTGACAATGAAAACACTCATCGAAGGGGCAAGCAAGCTCGGAATACATCTCAACTCCACACAGGTAGAGCAGTTTGAGCTCTACTACCAGGACTTGATCGAATGGAACAAGAAAATCAACCTCACAGCCATAACAGATTACTCTTCAGCACAGGTAAAGCATTTCCTTGATTCTCTCACCGTCACTCTAGCCCTGCCCGAGCAAGAGTTGCGGAAATCAGGTTTCAATATCATAGATGTAGGCACAGGCGCTGGCTTCCCCGGGCTGCCACTGAAAATTGCTTTTCCCCGGCCCGCGCTGGTGCTTATCGAACCCACAGCCAAGAAAACGACTTTCCTCCGCCACATCATCCGCAAACTAGAACTGGAAAATATCGAAGTCCTGAATAGCAGGGCCGAGGAAGCAGCTCATTCGGAGCCCCATCGTGAGCAGTTTTCCTTGGTTCTCTCCCGTGCCGTAGCCCCACTGCCCGCGCTGGTGGAATTCACCTTACCCTTTTGCCGAATAGGGGGAAGGTTCGTCGCTCAGAAAAAAGGGCAAATTGACCAAGAGCTAAGTAACGCCAAGGAAGCTATTGCTCTTCTGGGAGGCAAACTGGAGCAAATGAAGAAAATCCAACTGAGCGAATTCCATGATGCCCGTTATTTGGTGATTATTGATAAAATAGGCCCTACACCGGATAGATATCCTCGTCGTCCCGGCCTGGCGAGGCGCCGACCAATTTAGAGGAGGTGAACAAAGATGTGGCGTAAGAGAGACTGGAGATTCTACTTTGGTTTTCCCCCCTTCGGCTTCTACTTCCACGGGTTCAAGCCCTTTCCCAGCGGAAAGGAGTACCTCGAGATGCTGGAACAGTATAAGAAAGACCTGGAGGAAGAACTGAAGGAAGTCGAAAAGGAGATCGAGGAAACAAAGAACAGCTTATGACAAATAAGCCCCAATTATCTTCCAGTGCCAGAAAGAGCCACATCGCCATACCCGCAAATCCGCGTACCACTCCTTCACGATAGGCTTTCTCTTCACGCAAGCAAGAAGGCGTTTGTGATTTGGCTCCCACGGCGTTATAATGAAAATTGATGGAAAAAGGTACCTGGCAAGTTAAGACGGGACTCGCCCAAACGTTGAAGGGTGGAGTGATTATGGATGTGGTCACCCCGGAGCAGGCGAAAATCGCCGAGGACGCCGGCGCCTGTGCTGTTATGGCCTTAGAGCGGGTCCCGGCGGATATCCGTGCAGCTGGAGGAGTCGCTCGCATGGCTGACCCGGTGGTGATTACGGCCATAATGGAAGCTGTGAGCATCCCCGTAATGGCTAAATGCCGCATCGGCCACTTTGCCGAGGCTCAAGTGCTCGAGGCGCTGGGAGTTGATTTCGTTGATGAATCCGAAGTACTCACCCCTGCTGATGAAAGTCATCATATTTGGAAACATGATTTCAAGATTCCCTTTGTCTGCGGGTGCCGTGATCTGGGCGAAGCGCTCCGGCGCATCGCCGAGGGAGCAGCGATGATTCGTACCAAGGGCGAGGCCGGAACCGGGAACATCGTTGAAGCAGTAAGACACATGCGCGCGGTGCAAGATGGCATTCGCAGGCTTCAGGCTTTGCCTGAGGAGGAATTGGTAGCTGAAGCAAAAACGCTTGGCGCTCCTCTGGAGCTAGTAACCAAGTTACATGAGACTGCAAGCTTGCCAGTTGTCAACTTCGCCGCCGGCGGCATAGCTACGCCTGCCGATGCTGCTTTGATGATGCAACTTGGAGCAGAGGGGGTCTTTGTCGGCTCGGGTATTTTCAAGTCCAGCAATCCCGCAGCGCGGGCACAGGCCATTGTTAAGGCTACCACTCACTACCGGGATGCCGCCATCGTCGCCGAGGTTTCTAAAGGCTTGGGAACTGCGATGGCGGGTCTCGACATCAAGGATATACCGGAACACGAATTATTGGGTCCGAGAGGTTGGTAGGTGAAAAAGGTTTCTTCTCAGAATGCGAAGGGTAGTTACTGACGATCTAGACGCACTGCTCGACATCCTGCCGCTCCATATTCGTGAGTTCCTGTACCAGCAGCCGGACCACAGCGAATTGATTGAGGTGGTCTTAGATCTAGGGCGCCTTCCCGAAGCCCGCTTTCCGCACAGAGAACTGGTCCTCAATTCCAAAGAGGCAAACCAGTCTGATATTGACTATGTAGTATCACGCATCGGAGAATTCACCGGCGACAATCGTGCCGGAATCGACCAGACCCTTCACCGCATCTCAGCCATACGCAACAGACATGGACACATAATCGGCTTGACGTGTCGCGTGGGTAGAGCTGTGTTCGGTACCATGAGGATGATCCAGGACCTCATAGAGTCGGGTAAGAGCGTCCTGCTCCTGGGTCGACCGGGAGTCGGTAAGACCACCATGCTGCGAGAGGTAGCCCGAGTTCTGGCTGACGATTTCAAGAAACGAGTTATTGTAATCGACACCTCCAATGAAATTGCCGGGGATGGGGACATTCCTCATCCTGCTATCGGCCATGCTCGGCGCATGCAGGTAGGAAGCCCTGCTGAACAACATGCAGTGATGATTGAAGCAGTGGAAAATCACATGCCCGAGGTCATCATCATAGATGAAATAGGCACCGAGCTCGAAGCTCAAGCCGCTCGCACCATCGCTGAGCGTGGCGTCCAATTGGTAGGCACTGCACATGGAAACACTCTGGAAAACTTGATAATGAATCCTACCCTCTCTGACCTTATCGGTGGAATCCAGACCGTTACCCTTGGAGATGAAGAAGCCAGACGACGGCGGACACAGAAATCTATTCTCGAGCGCAAGGCCCCACCCACATTCGATATGGTGGTAGAAATTGTAGAATATTACAAGGTAACCGTACATCCTGATGTGACTCAGGCTGTCGATGCTCTCTTGCATGGACGACCCCCCAAGGCCGAAGTGCGGTGGATAGATGAAGACGGAGAGGTGAAGAAGGAGGCGATAACATCCTCCCTTTCATGGGAGAGCAAAGAGGAGAAACAGCAAGAAAAACCGCTGCGCTTCTACCTCTTCGGCGCTAATCGCTCGCGCCTAGAACAAATCGCCAAGGAAGGACAAAGGGATATCAGAATCGTCACCGACCTGAAGCAAGCTGACATGCTTCTCACCACGCGAAGTTACTACCGCCGTAAACCACAGAAGATACGTGATGCTGAAGCAGTGGGCGTACCCATTTATGTCCTTAAGAGCAATAATGCTGCTCAAGTGAAGCAATGTCTGGACGCCCTTTATCCCCGCGACACTCAATCTGCCTATGTCCATCACCTGCAGCGTCTCCTGGCCGGGCGCCGTGATTCCACTTCTGCTGAATGGAGCATGGAGCCCGGTGGCAAAAGGAAATCGAGGTAATCTTGAGCCTATTCATTGCCTTTGAGGGTGGTGAAGGCTGCGGTAAGACGACCCAGGCCGAGCTTCTGGCGGACAAGCTTCAACAACAGGACATATCCGTGGTATTGACCCGTGAGCCCGGAGGCACTGCTCTCGGCAATGAGATAAGAAGGCTCCTCAAGAAAGAACGTGGGTCCTCGATTTCGGCCCAGGCCGAACTGTTCCTTTTTGCCGCTTCCCGTGTCCAACTGGTAGCTGAGCTAATTCGCCCTGCTCTAGAGGAAGACAAAGTAGTTGTCTGCGACCGCTTCGCCTATTCCACCGCCGTATACCAGGGTCATGCACGCGGGCTTGATTCTGCCGCTGTCCAGATGATCAACGACATGGCAACGCAGAACCTCCATCCCGACTTGAATATTCTTCTGGATATTCCCCCTGAGCAAGGGCTGGCGCGAAAGCCAAATCTGAGGGACCGTTTTGAATCGGAGGATCTGTCATTTCACCGCCGGGTAAGAGAAGGTTATGTCAAACTGGCTGGGGCCCAACCTGACCGGTGGTTGTTAGTAGATGCCTCTCTACCCAAGATGCAAATTGCTGAGATCATCTGGGATAAGGTGAGCCAACTACTGCTTCCATCCTTGTGAATTTGGCAGACATATGTCAGAGCCGCCAAATCTTGGTCACGAAAACGAGCTTACATCACAGGGCTATGACCTTATCGCCGGGGTTGATGAGGTGGGGCGCGGCGCCCTGGCCGGCCCCGTAGTGGCCGGTGCCGTTATCCTCCCGCACTCGACAATTCTACCCTGGTTTGGACTGGTGCGAGATAGCAAGGAGCTAAGCTCCAAGAAGCGTGAATGCCTATTTGACTTGATTAACAAGGAAGCCGTTGCCGTGGGCGTCGGCATCGTTCTTCCCGAGACGATTGACTCTATCAACATCCTCAAGGCGACAAGACTTGCCATGATGCAGGCCGTCCAAAAGCTGCCCAAACAACCGAACTACCTCCTTATTGACAGGCTCGGTTTGTCCCAGTGCCCCATTCCTCAAATAGGGATAACCAGGGGTGACAAACTATGTCTTTCCATTGCCTGTGCCTCTATCATAGCCAAAGTCACCAGGGACCGTATCATGATGGAATC
>CAYSBO010000032.1:5549-11665 GCA_964429285.1 uncultured Dehalococcoidales bacterium
ATAGATGTGGTAGCCATAGAACTCGATGAAAAAGGTAAGCCCAAGCGTATCGAACTCATTGAGAATGCCGTCGAGCAGGAGTCCCGATTTAATTTCTAGCTCCACCTAACTGTGCGGTCATTCTGAGCCTGCTTCATCAGATCCTTCTTATCATTGCGAGCACCAGAAAGGTCCCCAACAATCTATTTGTCCCCTCGAGATTGCTTCGGCTGGCTGAAGCCAGCCTCGCAATGACACAATGGATGCACTCAATGAATTGGGCAACTACATTTAGCTCCCGGCCCCTACTTTGCTCTCAAGTAAGGCTCCAGTACTTCCGGAATTAATACTGTGCCGTCGGCTTGCTGATAATTTTCCAGCACCGCGATAAGGACTCGGGGTAGAGCCAATCCTGAGCCATTGAGCGTGTGGACAAGCTGTGGTTTGGCGCCTGGCTCAGGGCGATAGCGAATATTTGCCCGCCTCGCCTGAAAGTCAGCGCAATTGCTGCAGGAACTCACCTCCAGCCATTCGGCACAGCCGGGAGCCCACATTTCAATATCGTATGTTTTGGAGGCGGCAAAACCTAGATCTCCGGTACATAACTGCACCAGCCGGTGAGGTATGTCCAGCTTCCGACATATGTCCTCGGCATCAGCTACCAGTTTATCCAGTTCGTCGTCCGAACTCTGCGCATCCGTGACCTTGTATATCTCTACCTTGTCAAATTGGTGTCCCCGCTTTATGCCCCTCGTGTCCGTGCCTGCAGCCATCTTCTCTCGACGGAAGCAAGGAGTATAGGCAACGTAATGGAGGGGCAAGCTGGCCGCACTTAGTATTTCGTCACGGTGAAGGTTGGTCAACGGTACCTCCGCCGTGGGTATAAACCAGAAGTCCTCCTCCTGGTCATGATATAGATTGTCACCGAACTTGGGCAGGTTTCCTGACCCCACCATACACTCTCGCTTTACCATAAAAGGAGGATAGATCTCTGTATACCCGTGCTCTTTCACATGGACGTCCAGCATAAATGAGATAAGCGCTCGTTGCAGGCGCGCCCCCAGCCCCTTGAGGACATAAAACCTGCTTCCCGACAGCTTCACACCTTGCTGGAAGTCTATTATGCCCAGTCTTTCCCCCAACTCCCAGTGAGGTAGAGGCCTGAAGGAAAACTCCCTTGCTTTACCCCGGGTGCGCACCACCACGTTATCGGCCTCGCCTTTTCCTAACGGTACGCTGGAATGGGGAATGTTAGGTAACTCCAGCAACAAGGAATCGAGATTGGTCTTAGCTTCTTTCGCCTGCTGCTGCAGGGCAGATATCTCCTCTCCCAACTCACGCATCTGGGTGATGAGCTCAGGCGGCTTCTCCTTGCTCTTGCCCACGTGTCTGCTGGCTTGATTGTGTTGGGCACGGAGTTCCTCCGTTCGCCGTAGCAAGCTGCGATATCGCTCGTCAACCTCACGTATGCCCTCCAGAGTGAAGGCATCACCCCTTTTTTCCAAACCCTGGCGAACAAACTCAGGCTCTTCGCGGATGAGTTTTATGTCAAGCATAGCGTATCAAATTCTAGCCCTCGGATTGACTATACCCCACCCTGTCACTTTGACTGTCTACTCTTTTGTTTTCAGTTGAGGGAAAAGTATCACTTCGCGAATGGACTTCTGACCCGCAACCAGCATCACCAGGCGGTCGATCCCCATCCCCAATCCACCCGTAGGCGGCATGCCATACTCCAGAGCTTGAAGGAAATCTTCATCGGCGATTTCCACTTCTTCGTCCACAGCCCGCTCTTCCTGCTGTTGACGAAATCTCTCCCTCTGCTCCAGCGGGTCATTAAGCTCACTAAAGGCATTGGCAACCTCGATGCCAGCCACAAACCCTTCGAATCGCTCTACCAGCCGATCATTGCCTCGCTTGCTCTTGGCCAAAGGTGACATCTCCACAGGGTAGTCCACCAGAAAAGTTGGCTGAATCAGCTTCGGCTCAACAAAAGTCGAAAGTAATTCGTCCACCAACCTGCCCCTGTCCTTGTTTGGGTCGGTCTCTATCCCCAGTGCCGCCATCCGTGTCCTCAAGGAAACGGCGTCGGGGTAATCCTCAAAATCGATGCCACAATACTCCTTTATCGCGTCACGGAGATAGATTCGTCGCCACGGGCGATCAAAAGTGATCGTTTGTCCATTGTAGATGATCTCGGTGCTGCCCAAAACCATACCAGTCACGTTAATGAATAGCTCCTCGACCAACCTCATCATGTCATTGTAATCGCTATAAGCTTGATAGCACTCAAGCAAAGTGAACTCCGGGTTGTGTGTAGTAGAAATGCCTTCATTGCGAAAGGTACGTCCCATCTCATAGACTCTGTCAAACCCCCCTATAATCAGTCTCTTCAGGTGGAGCTCGAGGGCAATTCGCAGATAGAGGTCCTGGTCGAGTGCATGATGATGAGTGACGAAGGGCCGTGCCAGTGCTCCACCGGCATGGGCCTGAAGCACAGGAGTCTCTACCTCCATGAATCCCCCCCTATCCAGATAAGCCCTTATGGCGCCGATCGTCTTGCTGCGTAAAGCAAAAATACTCTGACTCTCCTCATTTGAAATGAGGTCAAGGTACCTCTGCCGGTAACGCTTTTCGACGTCAGCCAGCCCATGCCACTTCTCCGGCAACGGACGGAGAGACTTACACAGCACGGTGAAATCGGATGCCTCCAGAGTAATCTCTCCCGCTCTGGTTCGGAAAAGCTTTCCTTTTGCCCCGATAATATCACCGATATCCATATCCTGAAAGGATTCGTATTTCTCCCCGCCCAAGAGGTCGTACCGCAGGGAAACCTGAATCTTCGCCGAGCCGTCGCGAATATCGGCAAAGGACATCTTGCCCATGACGCGCTTGGCCATAATGCGCCCGGCCAGAACCACATTCTCAAGGCTGTCCCCCTGCTGCTGAAAAAGGTTCACTGCTTCTCGAATAGTGTGACTGGGATGATAAGAATGCGGATAAGGGTCTATGCCTCGGGCGCGTATCCTGCTCAGGCTCTGTAGCCGTTGTTCGGCTATGCGTTCTAATCTCGAGACCATTTGTTCCTTCTACACCGCTCCCAGAATCTGCTTTGCTTCCTCTGCTAGATGCTCGGGAACCATCACCTTCACCTCACCTAGCCCATCCACTGTAATCCCATAGACCACACCGGCACTCTCGTAGCTCAGCAGGACCGGTATGCCTTCATTCTCAAGCCGTCCCTTGATTACTTGCGCCTCCATTTGCCCCGCAATGCGCACCGTAACCAACTGTTCTCCTGCACACATGGTCCTTCCTTCGGCCTATTTTAGCAGAAAGCCTCGGCGTATTGATAAAAGGGCCAACATTATATAGAATTTCACCTGGCGCCCCAAAGCGCCTGTCACAAATCTAAATTCTGAAGGAGGGAAGGTGATTTGAATGCACTCGGAAGACATCTGTTACTAGAACTAAAAATCTGCAACGAGGAGGTGCTGGATGACCTAGATTTTCTGCAACATTGTCTCAACGAAGCTGCTATCGAGAGCGGCGCTACCGTAGTGGGGGAGTCCTTCTATCATTTCTCCCCTTGCGGAGTGAGCGGAGTGATCAATATTGCCGAATCACATATTGCCATTCACACCTGGCCAGAATATCAGTACGCTGCCGTTGACGTCTTCACGTGCGGGGACGACGTAGACCCGGAGAAGGCTGCCAGGTTGATAACAGAAAGGCTGGGGGCGCAAAATCACTCCCTGATGGAGCTTCGTCGGGGGATTATGGAGGATACACAGGCTAGGTGCGCAAGATGAAAGACAGCGGCGACCCTGACAAACATAGGTGGCTTTCTGACTATATAACTCCTGACCTGACCGTGCTGCACAGCATCAGGGACAGGATATATTCGGGGCGAACCGAGTTTCAGTCTGTAGATATTGTCGACACGGGCAGCTTCGGGCTGTGTCTTGTCCTCGATGGCAAGATCCAGTCCAGTGAGGTGGATGAATTTGTCTACCATGAAGCTCTGGTGCACCCGGCTATGCTCACGCATCCGCAGCCGGAGAGTGTATTCGTTGCCGGAGGAGGTGAGGGGGCAACGCTCCGGGAAGTCCTGGCACACAAGACGGTGAAGAAGGCCGTCATGGTGGATATTGACGAAGAAGTCGTGAACATCTGCCGCCGCTTTCTCCCCTCCTGGCACCAGAACGCCTTCGATGATCCCAGGACAGAGCTTCACTTCGCGGATGCTAGGAAATACCTCGAGGATACCAGCGACCGTTTTGATGTCATCATCATCGACCTGGTTGACCCTCTGGAAGAGGGGCCGGCCCGCTTACTATACACCCGGGAATTCTACCAGATACTCAGAGACAGATTAGGACCCAACGGCATTCTTTCGGTACAGGCCGAACCTGCTGAGTGGACGAACCTGGATAATTTCACTGCTATTGTCAGTACCCTGGGAAGTGTCTTCTCGGTAGCCCGTCCCTACCAGGTCCACGTTCCTTCCTTTCTGGGCCTATGGGGTTTTGTCTCCGCTTCTCAGAGCCTCGACCCCCGCGAACTCGGCCGCGACGAAATCGACACCAGGATCTCAACCAGATTATCGAAGAAACTGAAGTCCTACGATGGCCTTACCCATCAAGCTATGTTTACTATACCCAAGCACATCCGCCAGCAATTAGCTACCAGTAAGAAAATCATCACCGACAAAGAACCCATCTCTGCCTACTAAACCACCCCCGCAACCTATTTACCCATTTCTCACTTCTTCTAGCGAACCCTCAATCATGCCGTCCGAGAAACCAGTTGCTCACCCGAATATCGCTCTAGGGTCCTCGCTTCATACACCGGGCAACTAGGCAGACTTGAAACGAATGCCCATTAGTCCTTGTCCGTAGGGTGCCCGTATTATGCCCTTCTCAGTGATTATGGCGGTGACATAACTGTGAGGGGTCACGTCAAAGGCCGGATTGGCTGCTCCTACGCCTTCTGGAGCGATGGGCACTTCCTGGATATGAGTCACCTCCTCGGGACTCCGCTCCTCAATCGGAATTTCGCCGCCCGAGCTCAAGGAGAAGTCAATGCTGCTGATGGGAGCAGCAACATAGAAGGAAACCCCACTTTCTTTGGCCAGTACTGCCAGAGTATACGTACCAATTTTGTTAGCGACATCCCCGTTGGCGGCGATCCTGTCGGCACCCACAATCACACAATCGATCTTGCCCTGTTGCATAAAATAGCCGGCCATAGAATCGGTAATCAAAGTCACAGGGATGGCCTCTTGTACCAATTCCCAGGTAGTGAGCCTGGCTCCTTGAAGAAGGGGACGGGTCTCTGTGACGAACACGCTTACTTCCTTTCCCTGGTCCTTGGCAGCCTTAATTACGCCGAGGGCAGTGCCGTAGCCCGAGGTAGCAAGAGGACCGGCATTGCAGTGAGTAAGCAAAGTGAAGCCGTCTTTCACAAGCTCCGCTCCTAAATGACTAAGCCGCTCCGTAGCCGCTATTTCTTCCTGGTGAATCCGTTTTGCCTCCCTGACAAGTGCTCTCCTCATCTCAGCAACCTCTTTTCCTATGGCACAGTTCTTCATCCTGCCAATGGATCGAAAGAGGTTGACTGCGGTGGGCCTGGAGACAGCAAAGGCTTGCATAACCTCGTTCAACTGAATCAAGAATTCATCTGTATTCGTTGTTTCAATACCCAATGCTCCCAGGGCTATGCCATAGGCAGCAGCGACTCCAACCGTCGGCGCCCCCCGAACCTTCATTTCCTTGATAGCCAGGACTACATCACGGTAATTGTCCAGGTCGGCGAAGATCTGTTCTCCTGGAAGCCTGCTCTGGTCCAGTATCCTGAGCTTGCCATCCAACCATTGTATCGCTCTGGCTACCATGGTGCTTAGTATAATCTAAAGGACGCAAACAAAGGAAGGTGAGTGCTACGTTCCGACAGGGATAAGGACAAGAAAAGCCACCCGCGGCCAAAAGAACACTCGATCTTCTGGCACCCAACATTATTGAACCTCAGCAGGGCCTAGACATTTGATAAGCTGACGGAATAATGGTATCCTTATCCGATGTTTTGTCTTAGGAGGCACGGATGGCTAAGCTTTATTTCCTAGATGTTACCAATCG
>CAYSBO010000033.1:0-11614 GCA_964429285.1 uncultured Dehalococcoidales bacterium
CGCACGCCCCCGCCAGAGCGAGCGTTTTGTCCTTTGACACCTCGTCCCGAATAGGTGCCATGCCCGCTACTGTTTCCTCGGCCTACGCGTTTTCTCTTATGTTTGGCACCCGCAGGAGGCTTGAGTTCATTCTGTTTCATATGCCTCTTCCTCCTGTGCTTCCATACCGGTTTGGGTGGTTACTTCCTCAGTTCTCTTCAAGTGAGCCAGGGCTAGCATCGTTGCTTTAGCTACATTGATTTTGCTTGGTCCGCCCAATGATTTGCCCAAGACATCCTTTACGCCAGCCAATTCGAGCAAAGCTCTAGAGGTATTGTTGACAATCAAGCCTGTGCCAGGCGCCGCCGGCTTCAGCAAGACTTTGGACGCCCCGAACTTGGCGAGAATTTCGTGAGGGATGGTGCCCTCTTTGATCGGCACTTCAATAAGACTCTTCTTGGCCGTGGCCCCGGCCTTGCGGACTGCCTCGGGGACTGCCCCCGCCTTGGCTAAACCAAACCCAACATGTCCCTGGCCATCACCAACCACCACCAGGGCTCTGAACCGAAGGTGCCTGCCACCTTTGACTACTTTGGTCACACGGTCGATGCCTAACAGCTTCTCTTCGAGAGTCAATTCTGAGGCGTCGATTTTGCTTCTCTCTTCTTTTACTTTGGTAACCGCTTTCATAAGCTCACTCTCATAAATTCAATCCAGCTTTCCTGGCGCCCTCGGCCAAAGACTTAACTCTGCCGTGATATTTGTAGCCGCCACGGTCAAAAACTGCCTCTTTGATTCCCTTATTCAGTGCTTGCTCGGCAAGCAGAGTTCCCACAGCCTCGGCTTTCTGGCTTTTCCCCATTCCGTCGGTCTTGCCTCTCACCCGAGGGTCAAGGGTGCTCATGGAAACCAGGGTGTGGGCTGCAGAATCGTCGATGAGCTGGGCATAGATATGATTCAAGCTTCGGAACACACATAATCGGGGCCGCGACGGAGTGCTTTTCACTTTCCGCCTCACCCGCCTGTGTCGTATCTTTCTGATTGTCTCTGAATCTCTTCGGCTCATCATACCCACTATTTCTTGCTTCTCTTGCCTGCTTTGCCGGGCTTAAGATGTAGCTCCTCTCCAGAATACTTGATGCCTTTTCCTTTGTAGGGGTCGGCAGGCCGCACTGCCCTAATTCTGGCAGCCGCCTCCCCGACCGCTTCTCTGTCGATACCGGCGACACGAACGCGGTTTGTGCCTTCCACGCTGATGTCGATGCCAGGAGGAGGGGAAAACTCCACGGTATTGCTATATCCTACCTGGAGCAACAGCTTGTCGCCGCTTTTCTGTGCTCTGTAGCCCACGCCGTTGATTTCCAGGACTTTTTCGAAACCTGTGCTCACCCCGGTAACCATGTTCGCCAACAGGCTGCGAGTGAGCCCGTGTAAGGAACGATGAACCTTGTTATCGGTAGGTCGAGCTACAATAACGTATCCGTCCTTCAGAGTAATGGAAATATCCGGGTGGAACCGACGGCGGAGTTCTCCTTTATTACCTTTGACCACCACTTCGCTGCCGTCAATCGTCACCTGGGTACCCTCAGGTATAGCAATCGGAAGAAAACCAATACGAGACATGATCTATGGCTCCTGAGTCAACTTACCATACATAACATAGAATTTCACCGCCAAGATGCTGGCGCCAGGCCTCTTGGCCGGTCATGACGCCTTTGGACGTGGATAGGATAGCAATGCCCAGGCCCCCGTAGACACGAGGGATTTTACGTCTTTCCACATAAACCCTCAAACCCGGCTTACTCACCCTTTCCAGACCTAAGATTGCAGGCTGGTCATCTGCGTACTTGAGATGGATTTTGATCATTGACTGTGGTTTTCCTTTAAGCACTTCATAACGACCAATAAAGCCTTGCTCCTTCAGTATCTTGACGAGGGAGAGCTTCATTTGAGAAGAAGGCACGAGCACGGCGTCATGACCCGCCATAATGGCGTTGCGTATCCGGGTCAACATATCAGCGATCGGATCAGTCATTGTCATTTCTCACCAGCTCGACTTTCTTATCCCGGGAATTACGCCGGTTACAGCAAGCTCTCGAAAACAGATGCGACACAAGCCGAATCTACGCATATAAGCACGCGGCCTACCACACAGCTGACAACGATTACGTTGCTGTACACTATACTTGGGCGGTCGTTTCGACTTAACAACTTTAGCTAGCTTCGCCATATCAACTTCTCCTGAAAGGCATGCCCATTAGCTCCAACAGGGCCCTGGCTTCATTATCATTCTCGGCGGTGGTAACAATGGTTACCTCCAGTCCGCGGATTTTGTCTATTTTATCGTAATCAATCTCGGGGAAGACTATCTGCTCTTTTATGCCCAGGCTATAGTTCCCTCGGCCATCGAACGAGTCCCGTGATACTCCGTGGAAATCTCGAAACCTCGGTAGAACCACATTGACCAGTTTGTCGAAGAAATCATACATCCGCTTACCTCGCAACGTCACCATCATCCCGACCGGCATGCCGGCCCGCAGCTTAAAAGTAGCAATGGACTTTTTCGCTTTTGTGGTTACCGGGCGCTGCCCCGAGATTGTAGCCAGATCTTTGCCAGCTGCTTCCAGGGCTTTGGCGTCCTGTATGGCTTCACCCAGACCGATGCTAAGCACGATTTTTTCCAGCTTGGGCAGTTGCATTATGTTGTCGTAGCCCAGCCTGGCTTTGAGCTGGGGAGCCACATCAGTCGAGTACACTTCCTGCAATCGAGGTTTCACAATCAAAGCCCTTAGTCAATCACTTCCTGGCACGAACGACAAATCCGCACCCTCTTGCCGTCGGCCAAAGACCGGTAACCGACTCGTGTCGGTTTGCCACATTTGGTACATAACAACATCACGTTGGATATATGGATGGGAGCTTCAAGCTCAATTATGCCGGCTTGGCGAGTAGCCCGGCGGGCTCGGGAATGGCGCTTGATCATGTTGTGCCCCTCCACGATTACTCTATCTTCCTTGGGAAAGGCGCGGCGCACTTTTCCGCTTTTGCCTCTGTCCTTGCCAGCGGTTATGATCACATTATCGTTTTTCCTTATTTTCATGCTAAAGGACCTCTGGAGCCAAGGATATTATCTTGGCGAAGTTCTTGTCTCTAAGTTCGCGGGCTACAGGACCAAAAATGCGACTGCCCTTGGGATTGTTTCTCTCGCCAAGAACGACTGCGGCATTCTCATCGAATCTGATATACGAGCCATCCGGCCGACGATAGGGCTTGGCCACACGCACAACCACAGCGCGCACTACGTCCCCCTCTTTCACCATTCCGTGGGGCATCGCCCGCTTCACCGTGGCCACAATAGTGTCACCAATACGAGCATATTTTCTGGCCCCGATAGGCACGTTAATGCACATGATCTGCTTGGCCCCGGTATTGTCGGCTATTCTGAGTCTGGTGTAAGCCTGAATCATTCCTTTTGCTCTGGTCTGGTTTCAACCGTTTCCTTCCTGAAACTTACCTCTGTTACTCGCCACCTCTTCTCCTTGGATAAGGGGCGCGTCTCGACAATCTTGACCTTATCTCCGATCTTACAGGCATTGTTCTCGTCATGAGCCTTGTATTTCTTGGTAGCTTTGACACTTTTCTTATAAAGTGGATGGAATTTCCTGTTTTCCACCGCCACCACCACGGTCTTATCCATTCTGTCGCTCACCACGAAGCCTTCTCTGGTCTTTCTTCTCCCTATAGGACTCATCTTGTTATGCCAAGCTTCCTTTCCCTTAGAATAGTGTTTATCCTGGCTATCCTTCTCTTCACTCTGGGAATCTCTCGGTGGTTACCCAGCTGTCTGGTGGCCAGCCGAAAACGGAGGTTGAAGAGTTCCTCGTGAGCTTCTTCAAGCCTAATTTGCAGCTCTTCATTTGTCAGAGCGCGAATTTCACTAGCCTTCAATTTTATGCCCTTCCCTGGTAACAAAACTAGTACTTACAGGAAGCTTGTAGGAGGCGAAGTGAGCTGCCTCCGAAGCTACGTTTTCCTTTACGCCGGCCAATTCAAACAGGATTCTGCCTCTCTTGACTACGGCCACCCAGTACTCTGGAGCGCCTTTACCGCCACCCATCCTTGTCTCTGCGGGTTTCTTGGTCACGGCTTTGTCGGGGAATACTCGTATCCACAGCTTGCCCCCACGGTGGAGCCGACGCACCAGTACGCGACGGGCTGCTTCGATCTGTCGCGCTGTTATCCAGGCGGATTCCTCGGCTCGCAGTCCAAAGTCGCCAAAGACGACGGTGTCTCCGCTCTGGGCATCGCCTTTCAGCCTTCCTCTATGTACCTTGCGGTACTTCACTCTTTTCGGCTGTAGCACTTCTCTCCTTCATTTCAGGCATAATGTCGCCCTTGTATATCCATACTTTTACTCCGATGCGCCCCATCAAGGTGTGGGCTTCAGCGACGCCGTAGTCGATGTTGGCACGTAATTTGTGCAACGGCATCTGGCCTTGATGGAGATTTTCAGTCCTGGCGATTTCCAGTCCACCCAGTCTTCCCTTGCACATTATCTTCACTCCCTTGGCACCGGCCTGGGAGGTACGGAAGGCTGCTTGCCTCATGGCCCGCCGGAAAGGGATCCTCTCTTCAAGACGCCCGGCTATGCTCCGAGCTACCAGAACCGCCTGGAGTTCAGGGTGGTCAACTTCCCGAATGGTCAACCTAATTTTATCTCCGGTCACTTTCTCCAAATCTGACTTCAGTGCCTCCACATTCTGGCCCCCTCTGCCGATCAGGATGCCGGGCCGGGCTGAGTACAGAGTTATATATACCTCATCTCCCGAGCGCTCGATTTCTACGCGGGCAACTGCACCTCCGACACACTTCTGTTCCACGACTCTGCGTAGCTTCAAATCGTCTAACAAAAATTGAGCATAGTTCTTCCCGGCATACCACTTGGCCTGCCAGTCCCGGTTGACACCCAGCCTAAAACCACGAGGATGAACTTTCTGTCCCAAGACTATTCCTCCCTTTCTTCAACAAGTACTGTAATATGACTGGACCGTTTCAATATAGGGCTTACTCTCCCCCTCGACTGGGGGCGGTATCTCTTCAAGGTATGGCCTTCATCGGCGAATATCTCGGTGATCCTGAGCTGAGCGGGCGACATTTGAAAGTTATTTTCCGCATTGGCTGCCGCTGATCTAATCACTTTGGCCACTGCTTTGGCCGTTGGGGTAGGCAAGAAGCGCAGGATAGTCAATGCCTCATCAACCTTCTTGCCTCTAACCATATCTATGGCCAAACGCGTTTTCCGGGGCGAAATGCCGACGTCTTTAGCCACGGCTCTTACTTTCATCGTGTCTTACTTCTTCCTCGCCTGGGTGGATGCTTTAGCTTTGGCAACGTGACCCCTGTATGTCCTGGTAGCAGCAAATTCTGCCAGCTTATGCCCTACCATATTCTCGGTGATGAGGATGGGGATGTGTTTCCTGCCATTATGCACGGCGATGGTATGCCCTATCATTTGAGGCAGGATAGTAGATGAACGAGACCATGTCTTTATCACAGTCTTTTCTCCCGAACTATTGATTGCCTCTACCTTCTTAAGCAGTTTAGCATCACAGAAAGGGCCTTTCTTAAGAGACCGTGACATCCTGTTTCCTCCTTCTAACTATCATCTTGTTGGAAGTCTTACGCCGCCGCGTCTTAGCCCCCAAAGCCGGCTTTCCCCACGGAGTTTTGGGAGGCATTCCTCGCGGAGCTCTGCCTTCCCCACCTCCGTGTGGATGATCGCGGGGGGACATGGCGGAACCTCTCACCGAAGGGCGTTTACCTGACCATCTCTTACTCCCAGCTTTGCCTAGTTTAATGTTTTCGTGATCAACATTGCCTATCTGACCGACAGTAGCCCAGCACCTGTGATGGAACTTGCGCAGCTCGCCTGAGGGCAGCTTAAGCGTAACATATTTGCCCTCCTTGTATATGATCCGGGCAGCGTTTCCTGCGCTACGGACAAGCTTTCCGCCTTTGCCGGGCTCAAACTCAATATTATGCACCGAAGTTCCCACCGGGATGGAAGCCAGTGGCAGGGCATTACCAGGTCTTATATCAGCGTCCTCGCCTGCCTGTATCCTGTCACCCAGCTTGATGCCTAGGGGAGCGAGTATGTAGCGCTTTTCTCCGTCGGCATAGTGAATCAGGGCAATGCGGGCTGATCTGTTGGGGTCATATTCAACGGAAGCTACTTTTCCGGGCACGGCGATCTTGTCCCTCTTGAAGTCGATGAGGCGAAGCTTGCGTTTGCTCCCTCCACCTCTCCGGCGTACCGTTATGACACCCCGACTATTGCGCCCTCCCTTCTTTTTCAAAGGCGCCAGCAGAGATTTCTCAGGCGCTACCTTGGTCAGCTCTTCAAAGGTAGCCCCAGACATAAATCTCCTGCCTGGAGAAGTCGGATGATAAGTCTTCAAACCCACAGATCACTCCTCATTTGTGTGTCCTCTGCCAGCGAGTCTTCTTAAGCAATTTCTTATGCCTGTGCTTCGACATCTTCTTTTTTCTCCACTTGGTGACTGAACCCATTAAACACCCTCAAAGAAAGTAATTTTGTGTCCCGGTGCCAGGGTAACTATTGCCTTCTTCCAGGGTGAACTAGTTACCTGTCTCCTGCCGAACCTTCTCGTCTTCCCGGGCACTGTCATGACGTTGACTTTGCTTACCTCTACCTTGAAAGCTCGCTCCACTGCCTCTTTAATCTGAGATTTGCTGGCGGCGCTGGTCACCTCAAAGGCATATTTATCTCCCTCTTTGAGCAAGGTAGCCTTCTCTGTAACCAATGGACGTCGCAAAACTTCGTAGAGATGCAATTTATTTCCCCCAAATTTGCTCAATGTTGCGTATGGCCGGCACCGTGGCTATCAGCTTTTCATGGGAAAGCAGATCCAATGTATTGATTAGAGTCGAAGGTAGAACCTTAACACCAGGCACGTTGGCTGCTGATTTGACGACGGTCGGTGTCGACTCGGCGGTAAGAACCAGGGTGGAAGAATCGATGCCGAGAGAGGACAGAACATTTATCATGTCTTTTGTCTTTGCTTCCTCAAAATCGAGTTCCTGTACCAGTTTCATATTCCCCTCTCTTACCTTGGCCGAGAGGAGGCACTTCAAAGCCAACCTCTTCATTTTCTTGGGTATGGATTGGCGATAGCTGCGTGGCTTGGGCCCGAAAGCCACCCCGCCTCCCCTGAGCAGCGGTGATTTTATGTTTCCCCGCCGCGCCCTGCCAGTGTGCTTCTGTACATATAACTTTCTTGTGCTCCCCTTGACTTCGCTCCGTGCCTTGGTAGATGCCGTACCCTGACGTCTGTTGGCCAATTGCCTGGCCATTGCCTGGTGAACAACAGCCTCATTGAAAGGCAGGTCGAAAACTGCCTGGCTAAGCTCTATTTGCTCAACCACTTCACCGTTCAAGCTATACACTGGAACTTGCATTTCCGGTTACCCTGCTTTCTCAATTACTAACAGCCCCCCGTTAGCTCCGGGTACTGCGCCCTTTACCAGAAGCAAATTACGCTCGGGGTCCGTTTGAACTACCTCTAGATTACGCGCGGTTACTCTCCTATTTCCCATATGTCCCGCCATGAGTTTTCCTTTCAGCACGCGACCGGGAAAGGTGGTAGCACCTATTGAACCGGGGGCGCGATGGCGGTCGGTTTGACCGTGGCTCTTGGGTCCACCCGCAAAATGGTGGCGCTTCACCACGCCAGCAAAGCCCTTACCTTTAGAAAAGGCACTTATGCTTACCATGTCGCCTTGCTTCAGAAACCCAATGTCCACTTTGTCTCCGCGCTTGACCGGGTTGCTCTCAATGAAATCGGGACTGGTCTTAAATTCACGGAGATGTCGAACTCTATCCAGGCCCCGAAGATGGCCCTTCTGTGGGGAATTGAGCTTTGGCCCATTGGCCTCAGAGACAAGGCCTACCTGGATAGCGCTGTAACCGTCGTTAGCCTCGCTCTTCACCTGAGTTACCACTGAAGGCCCGGCCTCGATAACGGTTACTGCTATCGCATCCCCGTTTTCTTGAAACAGCTGGGTCATACCTACTTTCTTGCCAATAATGCCTGGAAACATGGTCCTAACTATAGCCTGATATCGATCTCCACTCCAGATGCCAGATTGAGCTGACTCAGCGCATCTATGGTCTTGGAGCTTGGCTGTACGATATCAACTAACCTCTTATGGGTCCTTATTTCAAACTGCTCTCTGGAATCCTTGTCTATATTGGGCGAGCGAATAACGCAAAATTTCTCGATACGTGTGGGTAAAGGAACTGGCCCCACCGCTATGGCCCCAGTACGTTCGATTGTTTCCAGTATCTGCCTCACTGCTTGATCAGCCAACCTGTGATCGAAGCTTTTGATTTTGATGCGGACTTTTTGTTCTGTCATTTGCCCCTACCTCCTCTGATACCGACTTGCTCAGCCACACTCTGAGGCAACTCCTCATAGTGATTAAACTGCATGGTGTGACTCGCTCTCCCTTGACTGAGCGACCTCAAATCGCCAGCGAACCCGAATGTTTCTGCCAGGGGGACCAGGCAACGGACTACAGAGGAGTCGGGGCGATTCTCAATGCCCTCGATACGAGCTCTGCGGGAGTTCAGATTGCCTATGATATCTCCCAGGAATTCATTGGGAGTCATTATTTCCACTTCCATAATTGGCTCCAGAACAACGGGCTTGGCTTTGTCTATCCCGTCCCTTACGGCCATGGAAGCTGCCATCCTAAAAGCTATGTCCGAAGAATCCACTTCGTGAAAACTGCCATCATACAGGGTCACCTTCACATCTACTATGGGATAGCCTGACAGCCCTCCGCTCTGCAAGACTGCTTTGACACCAGCTTCTACTGACGGAACGAATTCTTTGGGTATGGCCCCGCCCCGGATCTCGTCACGAAACTCAAATCCGCTGCCGCGCTCGCCAGGCTCAATTCTGAGCCAAACGTGCCCGTATTGTCCTCTGCCACCGGATTGACGTATGAACCTTCCTTCAGATTCCACAGGAACGGTAACTGTTGCTTTGTAAGCTACCTGAGGCTTCCCGGTGTTGATCCTTACTCCGTATTCGCGAAGCATGCGCTCCATCAGTACCTCTAGATGGAGTTCCCCCATTCCCGAAACTAGAGTCTGCCCGGTCTCTTTGTCACGGTAGATTTTGAAGGTAGGGTCCTCAACTGCAATCTTGGCCAGGGCGTCGTCCAACTTGTCTTGATCAGCCTTACTCTTGGGCTCAACGGCCATGGCTAGCACAGGCTCAGCAAAGCGGATAGACTCAAAAAGCACTGGTCTCGTGGGCTCACAAAGAGTGTCACCCGTGGACGTTAGCTTAAGCCCCACGGTAGCCACAATACTACCGGCTTCGGCATGGTCGATCTCTTCGCGGTGATGGGCGTGCATGACATAAAGTTTTCCGAACCTCTCTCTCTTATCTATGGTGGAGTTCAAGGCCTGCGCCCCGGCTCTTATCCTACCGGAGTACACTCGCAGGTAGACCAGCCTGCCCATGAAGGGATCAGTAACCGTCTTGAACGCCAATGCAGAAAAAGCCTCATCGTCACTCGTCGGACGGGAAACCTTGTCTCCGGTTCTAGGATTAACGCCCGAAACAGGAGGGGTGTCCAGTGGCGATGAGAGATAGTCTACGATAGCATCAAGCAACTCCTGGATACCTCTATCTCTCAGAGCGCTGCCGCAAAGGACAGGCACTATATGGTTGGAAACGGTCAACCTTCTTATGGCTGCCTTGATTTGAGACGAACTGATATCTTCCCCATCAAGGTAAGGCACCATAATCTCTTCGTCCAGTTCAGCCAGGTCCTCTATTAATACTTGACGATGCTTGACGAGCAAAGCTTCACTCTCTTCATCAGTGGCAGCTGAACCAAAATCGCCGGGGAAAGCAATGACTTTGTTTTCCACAAGGTCAATGATCCCTCGAAATGATTTCTCACTTCCGATAGGAATCTGTACCGGTAACGCCTTGCGTCGCAACCTTTGATCAATCATGGACACAGTGTGATGAAAATCTGCGCCCATCCTGTCCATCTTGTTGATGAAGCAAATCCTGGCCACGCCATATCTGTCCGCCTGGCGCCACACAGCCTCGGACTGAGCTTCCACTCCGGCGACGCCGTCAAAAATCACCACCCCACCATCCAAGACACGCAGACTGCGCTCGACCTCGGCTGTGAAATCTACATGCCCGGGGGTGTCTATGATGTTTATACAATGTTCGCGCCAGTGACATGTAGTAGCTGCCGAGGATATAGTAATACCTCGTTCCCTTTCCTGTGCCATCCAGTCCATTACCGCGGTCCCCTCGTCCACTCTTCCAATCTTGTAAGTACGTCCGGCATGGTGAAGAATCATCTCAGTCGCTGTGGTCTTGCCAGCGTCTATATGAGCAATGATTCCTATATTTCGTATCTTGTCCAGAGGGAATATCCGGGACGACATGGGCTTATCCTTTTCCTCGAGTACTGCTTTCAACACGGCTTTCACCAACGATAGTGAGCGAAGGCTTTGTTGGCCTCCGCCATTCTGTGGAGGTCATCACGCTTCTTGATGGTAACCCCGCGACCCTGGATGGCGTCGACTAGCTCGGACGCCAGTCTTTCCGGCATAGACTTGCCACGGCGGGCTCGGGCTGAAGCAATAATCCACCTCATGGCAAGCGCGCGCCCCCGCTCCTCCGGGACCTCCATGGGAACCTGGTAGGTAGCCCCACCGACACGGCGTGATTTGACCATAAGAAGTGGCGTAGCATTTCTAATCGCTCGCTCTAACGCTTCTTCAGGGCTGCTGTTCACCTGCTCAGCAGCCAACTCCAGGGCATTGTAGACAACACGCTCAGCGGTGTTTTTCTGTCCTCGAATCATAAGCCTGTTGATGAACTTGGCCACAGTGGTGCTATTATGCTTAGCATCGGGTGGCGGCATTCTTCTTATCACTCCCCTAGTTCCTCTTGGCATTTGAGATCCTCGCTATTTCTGTGCCTTGGCTCCGTACCTGCTGCGCCCTCGCTTGCGGTCGGCCACTCCTTCAGTGTCCAGGGTGCCACGGATAATATGGTAGCGGATTCCGGGGACATCCTTAACTCTGCCACCGCGAATCAAGACCACCGAGTGTTCCTGCAAATTGTGACCTTCACCGGGAATATAGGCGGTTACTTCCATGCCGTTGGTCAACCTGACACGGGCAACTTTGCGCAAGGCTGAGTTGGGTTTCTTGGGTGTCACGGTCTTGACCTGAACACATACGCCCCTTTTCTGAGGGGACCCTTGACCCCAGCTAGTTCTTCCTTTCATTGTATTCCGGACGTAATGCAGTGCCGGCACGTCGCTTTTCTTTCCCAGCTTCTGCCGTCCTTTGCGCACAAGTTGATTCACTGTCGGCATCTTTATATACTCCCTTATTCTAGGCAATTGAAAAGCCGTCTGGTTAAGCGCCGGTCTACTCCAGGAAAATGTTGCTCGGCTTTAGCCAGCCGGCTTTTGCAGTTTTTCTAAGCCTTTACCTTATAGTAGACACCAATCAACCAATTTACCACAACATAATTAGGATGTCAACAACTCGTACAACTTG
>CAYSBO010000034.1:0-10975 GCA_964429285.1 uncultured Dehalococcoidales bacterium
CACGAACAGTTGTTATCGGATATTAGAAGTGCTGGCGCCAGGGTCAAATTGATTTCTGACGGTGATGTTGCGGCGAGCATAGATGCAGCTCTGCCTGAAAGAGAGGTTGATGCTCTTATGGGCATCGGGGGCACGCCAGAGGGGGTCATCTCCGCTGCGGCGATACACTGCATTGGGGGTGATATTCAATGTAAGGGTTGGCCCCGCGATGACAGCGAAAGAAAGGCCGCCATAGCTGCGGGAGTTGATGTTAGTAAGGTGTACAAGACAGAGGACCTGATAGATAGTGACGATGTGTTTTTTGCCGCCACCGGGGTCAGTAGCGGCGAATTGCTGAAAGGGGTACGCTACTTTGCCGGCGGGGCACAGACTCAGTCTCTAGCAATGCGCTGCCGCTCTGGTACCGTACGCTGGGTAGATTCCTGGCACAACTTCAACCGCCTTGACAAACTTAGTGTCTTGAAACTCCATTAAGTGAGTTCATATCCTTACGTTTATCAGCATTATAGTCAGGCGCTATGATGTCACTATTATGGAAACTTTCCAATCGGCACAATGAACCTCGGAGAGATCTACAAACAATTCGAGACTGACCCAACAAGATAGGCTTATATTGCCCGAGCTGAACAATGTGAGTTATTGTGCAAGCATGCAAATCTGCTATTTACAGGGTGCGATGTTGTGAACTGGCAGTGGTCTCAGGTTAGCTTCATCAGGTACTTTTCGTAATCGACAACCTGGTACTTCTTGCCCCGGGCAACGATACTGAGATTCTCTTTCTCAAGCAATCTCTTATGCGCTTCTTGCAAACTGTTGGAGACAGTCACTACTATGCGCTATTCCATACAGCATTATTCACAGGGATGCGGCGGTCTGAAATGCTGGCTTTGCAGTGGCGAGACATAGACTTTCATACGATTCACGTTAACCGCTCGCTCCACCAATTAGGTGATGGTAGCTACGTCCTGACGCAACCGAAGTCAGCCAAAAGCAGGCGCACTATAGCTCTCTCTCCTTCCTCCGTTCTGACCCTAATGGCGCATAAGGAAGGACAAGAGGCAATACGAACCATGTTAGGTGTACCATTAAAGGATGATGATTTCGTGTTCAGCACACTTGAGGGCAAGCCATTGCGTCCCAACACAGTCAGCAGGGCATGGGTCATGTTAGCTACTCGTGCTGGTCTAAAGGTGATCAGGTTACATGATGCAAGGCATACCCATGCTTCCCTCATGCTTAAGCAAGGAGTACACCCTAAGATAGTCCAGGAGCGCCTAGGTCATGCTTCAGTACAGATAACGCTCGATACATATTCCCATGTGGCTCCCGGTCTTCAGGAGGCTGCTGCAGAAACCTTTGATAAACTGGTGTCCCCAAAGTATAATGAGGCCTGTGAAAACGAGCTTGTGGGGAAGCATTATTAGCAAAAGTGGTTTTGACCAGTCGCTAGCGGTCAAAGTTAGCTTGAGGAGAGGTGACCGAGTGGTTGATGGTGCCGCTCTCGAAAAGCGGTAGGCAGAAATGCCTCGTGGGTTCGAATCCCACCCTCTCCGCTTGACATAAAGTTAGCCTGCATCGGAGAGGTGCTGGAGTGGCTTAACAGGCACGCCTGGAGAGCGTGTGTCGCCTTTGGCGACCGTGGGTTCGAATCCCACCCTCTCCGCCAGCCTACGCCAGGGCTACGGCTGGCAAGCCAGAGTTACCATGTGGAAGGACACACTTCATAGGGCACGCCCGCGCTCGCTGGTTACCTGCCTTGACTGGCTCGGCATATCGGCGCACAACCGGTCTGCCGCTCCTTTCAGGGAGCGGTCAGACCTTCTCATCCTGCGCTCAATCTGCGGCTCGAATATTTCAGGTGCATTAGATTGTCATTGCCGCTAGTTGGACGCCAGCTTAGCAAACGAGGCTGGGAAATAGCTTCCTCCGTGGACTGCCTTTATCCCTGCTACCAGCTGGTCGCTGGCGGCCTTCTTGGGTATGAAGCCATACGCACCCACCTGGCTGGCAGCAAGCATATTCTCCTGTTCATCGTACTGGGTGAGAATTAATACCCTTGTCTGAGGGCATTGCGTACTTAGCTGCCTGGTTGCCTCCAGCCCGCTCATGGTGGGCATGAGTATGTCCATCAATGCCACATCGGGCAGAAGCCGCAGCGCTTTGTCAATTGCATCTTTTCCGTTGATGGCTTCACCCACTATGTCCAGGTCCTTCTGCAAAGTCAGGACGGCGCACAGCCCGTCCCTGACCATAGTATGGTCATCTGCCACCAAGACTCTTATTTTTCTGGTCGCTTCCTCGAGAAGTCTCTTGATTCGGACCATGAGTGAGGCTGGCTCGATTGGCTTGGCCACAAAGTCTTCAGCCTCCAGTTGCATTCCCTCGAACTTTCTCCAACCTTTGACAAAGCGTTCCTCGTGTCGGGAATCTATCACCAGGAGTGGCAGATCCTTATGTCTGGGATGCCGTTTCAGCCAGGTGTGTAAGGAAAAAGCTTCCCCACTGGGGGTCAAGGTGCCCAATACAACAACATCAGGCTCCTCCTTCATTCGCTGCTGTCCCTGTGCCTTATTGGTGGCGGTGATTACCCGATAAGCCTTTGCTTCCAAGGTCATGCGCAGCGCTTCTGCAAAATCGGGCTCGTCATCTATGATTAGGACTTTGTTTTCCATCTCACGTCTCTCCTTTCTTATATTCGAATAGCCGACCGACCACGGCTGTCAACGAGGCAAACCACTCACCGGCGTACCCTGGCCGGTTGAGCGGCCTCCAGAATATCAGGCACAATTGCTTCGTTGCCCACAGCCATAATATGAACGCCATGGCACAGATTCTCCTCCTTTATGGTCTTCACGAAGCGTGCAGCAATCTCTATGCCTTTCTGGAGTCCTTTGCCTTTCTCCACATCGGCCAGCTCATCAATGATTGCCTGGGAAATGACTATCCCCGGGACATTGTCGTTCATATACCGGGCCATCCTGGCTGAGGCAAGCACGATAATACCAGCCAAGATTTTGACATTGAACTGAGAAGCGTACTGCATAAACCTTCGAATGCTCTCCAGGTCAAATATGCCTTGAGTCTGGAAGAATCGCGCCCCGGCACTAACCTTCTTCTCAAACTTGACCAGCTGCGGCTCTATGAAATCTGCTTCGGGATGGACTGAGGCACCCAGGCAAAATTGAGGGACACCCTTCAACTCGTTCCCGCTCATATCCTTACCAGACTCCAGTTCCCTGGCCAAGTTCAATAGTTGAACCGAATCCAGGTCGAAGACCGGCTTCGCTTCTTTGTGGTCACCAACATCGATAGAATCGCCGGTGAGACAGAGAACGTTTGTGATGCCCCTGGAATAGGCCAGAAGAAGGTCAGCCTGGATGGCCAGGCGGTTGCGATCACGGCAAGTTATCTGGATGATAGGCTCGCCACCATGCTCCTTCACCAGCAAACAGCCGCCCAGGGAAGGAAAACGCATTACGGAGCTCTGATGGTCAGTGATGTTGATAGCATCAACTCTGTCTTTGAGCAGGTCTACATGGTGAACCATCTCAGAGACATCTGCTCCCTTTGGAGGGCCGATCTCCGTGGTCACCAAGAACCCGTCCGAATTGAGTTTTTCTTCAAACAGTGAGTTAGCCATGGTTTTCTCCTGGTTCAACATCGGCCTTCATGACGATCCTTCGCGGTCTGGGGATAACGCGGAAATTCCTGGGAGGATAATATCGTCGCATCTTCTCCAATTCCTGCAGCTTCTCGAGGCGCTTGTAGATTAAGACCCAGGCACAATCCATATCTTTGTTTGCTTCGCATTTGCCGTTCTTGGTGCCGGCACAAGGACCATTGAGTATGCCCTTGGTGCATCTTGTGATAGGGCAAATACCAGCGGTCTCTGCCAGGCGACAATCGCCGCAGGCGGCGCAGCGTTCATCCCAGACCCCCCACTCTTTTGTCATGCCCATAAAGGACGTATTAACACCGGGCAAGACGGGTGTCTCGGAAAACCGTTCGGCTACCACCTGCACGCCGATCCCACAACCCAGCGAGAGTACAGCGTCCACTTCCTTGACGCGGTCCGCAAGCAGGTCCAGGAATTCAAAATCACACTGTCTTTTCACTGTGTATTCCAGAAAACTATGAATTACGTTACTGCTCTTTGTCTGGGCTACCCGCAACGCACTACTGAGAAAAGAGACCTCACGCTCACCACCAGCGCCACAAACAGTCACACAGGTGCCGCAGCCGAGAAGCAACACTGTCTCATAAGGAGCGATAACTCGCCTTATCTCCTCCACCGATTTCTGTTCTGCCACTATCAACTGTTCACCTCCTGCTTCACGATTGCAGCAAGGCAAAGACTCCCTATTTGTTGAGCGAAGTCGTCGAGTGCCTCGGC
Organism: uncultured Dehalococcoidales bacterium; assembly: GCA_964429285.1. Lineage (GTDB taxonomy): Bacteria > Chloroflexota > Dehalococcoidia > GIF9 > AB-539-J10 > RBG-13-51-36. The sequence goes on from CAYSBO010000034.1 coordinate 4,394, forward strand.
AATGTCTTCCCGGGCGGGACGCAGGTTGAATATCTGCAACCGCTCCGGCTCAAGACCGATCTGAGATAGGGCCCTTCTAGTTCTTTCTACGCGCTGGAGAACCCAAAAGGCGGTGTTTTCGCGACTACATTGGTCTCCGCATCCGGCGATGAAGACGCCCTCTGCGCCCATTTCAAAGGCGCGCAAGAGATGTCTTTCCTCCAACTTGGCCACGCAAAGGACAGGCACTATCCAGATGCCGGCTTTGCCTTCTCTCCACAGACTTGCCAAGGCGCCGGTGCCGAAGAGTCCGTACTGACAACAGAACCCGACAATCAGAGTCCTGGACTTCAGTTCTGCCGCAGACTTAAGTACATGCTCCAATTCCGCTTCTATGTGTCTTCGGTCATAAGGCTTTCGCAAGACTATTGCCTTAGCCGGACATTCAGCTACACATATGCCACAAGCTTGACATTGTTCAGCAGGAATCTGGATTGCCCCTCCGTCATCCAGGTAGGGCACGTGGTAAGGACAAACCCTCAGACACGTAAGGCACGTAGCGCACTTATCCTGGAACAGGATCTCCGCTCCCATGCCGCAACGGAGACAACGCCTGGCTTCGTTAACGGCAGCCTCCCAATCATAAATCAGTTCCACCGCGCTGAATTCTTTCATTCTTGCTTCGGGAGAAAGGAACGGAGGCTCGAGCCGTTCGATCTTCCTTATCATCTCTATGGTTTTGGGAAAGAGTTCACCCAACGAGGATTCCTCCGCCTCTCTGCTAACCAACGGGTATCGGTGCTGGAGATAGTCATCGATGCGAGAAGCTGCCTGCCTGCCACTTGCCAGGGCCTGGGTTACAGTGGCCGGTCCGGTAATAGCGTCTCCACCAGCGAAAACTCCCGTCCGACTGGTGGTCAGTGTGACCGGGTCAACCTCGATAGTGCTACCTCGGCCTATGCGAAGACGGAAGTCCTCGGAGAAGTGAGGTGCCTGACCAATGGCTGTGATTAAGGTGTCGAATTGCATATCAAATTCGCTGCCTTCGATTGGCACCGGACGGCGTCTGCCTCCCAAATCCGTCTCCCCGAGCTCCATCTTCACGCATGTTACGTTCAACCGACCGTTTTCTCTTTTTACCCTGGTCGGCGCCACCAGAAACATGGTCTCTACATCTTCCTCCAGGGCTTGCTCTATTTCATCGGGACTGGCTGGCATTTCCGCCCGGCTGCGGCGGTAAAGAATCCTGACATTGTTGGCACCCAACCGGACAGCGGCGCGAGCAGCATCCATTGCAACATTCCCTCCTCCTACAATAGCCACCGCTTCCCCCAGGGAGGGCCTGAGTCCCAGATTCACTTCGCGCAGAAAAGTGGCTCCGTCTATGACCCCGGGACTCTCTTCTCCCGGTATTCCCATTCTAAGGCTCTGATGAGCGCCAATGGTGATGAAGACGGCCTTGTAACCCATATCGAAAAGCAGGTCCAGGGATATCACCCGTGTATTCGCCTTGATTTCAACGCCCATATGAATTAGCCGTTGAACTTCGGTATCCACTACTTCCCGGGGCAGGCGGTACTGAGGAATACCGACCCGGAGCATGCCTCCCAGTTCAGAATAGGCCTCGAAGACGGTTACCGGGTAGCCGAGCTTCCTTAGATAATAGGCACAAGCTAACCCTGCCGGGCCGGATCCTACTACAGCCACCTTTTCGGTCCGCGTAGTCTCAGCTTCAAGCTGTATCATCCTGTCACCGCCAAATTCCACAGCGAACCTCTTCAAGGCTCGAATAGCGATAGGTTTGTCTACCTGGTTGCGGCGGCAGGCATCTTCACAGGGATGGGTGCACACGTAGGCACAGATTGAGGGGAAGGGGTTGCCATCTCGTATCACCTGCAGTGCCTCCAATACCTTTCCCTGTGCAACTAGATCGACATATTGGCCGATCTCCATGTGCAAAGGGCAGGCAGCCTGACACGGCGGAGTGAGGCTGTGCTTATCAGAAGCTTCTTTGATTCGCCTAGGTCGATGATTCTCGATGGTGCCATCGGCCAAAGCTGGTCTAATCTCCCGTTCATTCCCTGGCATTTTGAGAGCCTCTCATACCCAAACTCGTCTAGGTTCATCGAGGGAGAGTTGCCCATCTAAGTAGGTTCTCGCCCCAAAAGTACGTCCTATGTATAGGGTAACTCGCTCCTTAGAGGTGCACAAGAGGGAAACCCGAATAGTCGGGTAGATGCGTTTCTGATATTGTGAACGGATTTACCTCTATTTTAGGGCGGGAAAACCCCGTAGAAAATGGGGCGGATGCAATAGGGGCTCAAGGAGTCATACGGTGATAATGCCCTTGCGTATGGCAAATCTAATGAGGTCGGCTTTGTTGTGGATATCCAGCTTGTTCATCAGGTTGGTTTTGTGGGTTTCCACCGTTCTGAGGGTGATGACCAGCATATCCGCTATCTCCCTGGCGGTGTATCCCTCTGCAACCAGCTTAAGCATCTCCCTTTCCCTGTCTGTTAGATACTGGTAAGGGTCCCTCTCACCTTCGCTGGCTTTCTGCTGGTATTCTTCAACGACAGCCGCTGCGGCCACAGGAGATAGAAAAGACTTTCCCTGGTGCACAGACTGGATAGCCGAGGCCAACTCAGAAAATGCCGCCGTCTTGCTAATAAAGCCGCGAGCTCCGGCTTCGATAGTGGGCACTATGTATTCCCTATCTTCGTACTGAGTAAGAGCCAGCACTTTTGTTCCCGGGAACTTCTTTCGTATTCTCCGCGTTGCTTCCAGCCCGCTCATAATAGGCATTGCTAAGTCCATAAGTACCACGTCCGGCGCAAGCTCTTTGGTCTTCTCCAAAGCTTCCTTTCCATTCGCAGCCTCGCCTACTACCTTTATGTCGGCAACCAGCGCCAGCAAAGCGCGAATTCCATCCCGCACCAGGGTATGGTCATCAGCTATTAGTACTCTTATCTTCTCCATCCGTCATAAATCCCTTCACCGGGACCTTAACAGTGATTCTGGTCCCCTTGCCGGGCCTGGAGTCGATGCGACACGCGCCGCCCACCAAATATGCCCTTTCTTTCATAGTGAACAAGCCCGCTCCCCGGCCGCCTTTGTCAACTCTGGTGATCTTCTTAACATCGAAACCTTTGCCGTCATCTTGAACGGCCAGTACGCACTCGGTGGCATTGCATTCCAGTGTGATAGAGGCCTTCTTGGCTTCCGCGTGCTCCAGAATGTTGCCTATGGTGCCCTGAGCGATACGGAAAAGCGTTACCTCCACTTGTGGGGGCAAGCGCTCTTCCACCCCTTGGAATTCCGTAGACACCTTTGTGCCCATGGGTTCCAGGCTATCCTTGGCATAGCGGGTGATGGCTGCAGGTAGTCCGAGTTCGTCTAACAAAGTAGGGCGAAGCTCCTTCATCAGCTTCGCTATCTCATTCTGAGTATGAACTACCTGAGATTGCACCTTCTGAAGCTTGCCGATGAGGTCAGCTTCTACAATACCGTCGGTTTTCGCTTTGGTGATAGCAGCCTGAAGGTTCAAGGTCAAGCTGGTAAGGGCCTGGCTGGTCTCATCGTGCAATTCCCGGGCGATGCGCTTCCTTTCCTGCTCCTGGGCGGTCAGGGCGTGCCGCAGGAGAGTTTGGTATCTTTCTCTTCCTAGCTCCAGTCTCCGATATAGCCTAGCTTGCTCAATCGCTGTACCAAGTTGGTAGCCGATTGAATTCAGGAGGTACATATCCTCCGTAGAGAATTGACCTGGCGTATGGGCAGCGATGTTCATCACACCTACGACCTTGTCCTTTGCCTTCAAGGGGACGCTAACAAACCCTCTAAGACCTTCCGTGCTAACCAAATCTGGGTGAACAGCCCTTGGGTCTCTGGAAATATCCTCCAACACAATGGGCTCCCCGGTTCGGGCCACCCTTCCTGCTACTCCCTTGCCCAGCTTCATGTGCATCTGTTCAACATATTTGGCGGACAGCCCCCGATAGACCCGGTAATGCAGCAGCTGAGTTTGCTCGTTAAGAAGAAGTATGCCACCCGTGGTTGCACCGATGATTTCCAGCACAGCGTCCAGGGCCATGTTGAGAATGGAATCCAGATCCGACAATCCACTGGTGGCGCTGGAAATACGGTTCAAGGCATGCAGGTGGTGATAACGCCTCAGGATCTGGTCCTCGAGTTCCCTTTCTGCGGTAACATCTTTTCTCACTTCGACAAAGGCATTTATGTCACCCTGACTGTCCCTGAGAGGGTAAAGGGTGATCTTGATGTACCGGTTAGACATCGGCTCGGGAGTAAGCCTTTGATCAAGTGAAACAATCGTGGTTGCGTCGCCATTCTGGAGCACCTTCGAAAGAGGGCATGTCCATAAGGGAGAGCTGCAGGGACTATTTCTGCGCTCGAATACTTCGTAGCACCGCTTGCCGATGACCGGTTGGCTCTCTGACAATGTCCGCTTCATAGCCAGGTTAGCAAAGCCGACACGGTATTCCCCGTCGATGATGAAAAGCCGGTCTTCGATGCCATCCAGCGTCGCCTGCAAGCTCAGATCTGAGTTTGCGTTCCCTCCGGCGGGTTGAATCGGGGCCTTCTTTTTACCCACAGCTACCTCAGCTCTTATGGAATTCTGGTTGGGATAAAGGTATCTTATAGTGCAAGAGTTGTCAAAAACCGAGTGTGAAGAACACCCTGCAGCCGCCCATCTCGTTGTAAGCCACACTGGGCCACCGGAATCCCGTGTGTCTGCCGACACGCGACATGCCGGCCTGCGGATGTCGATTCAACTTGCTCGGTGGGTCGATTTGGGAGCGATTTGTGCGCCGGACGGCAAGTTGTCAGCCAGTATGTAGCGTATTGTGAACGTTGTCAGTTGCGCCGCTGGATGACAGGCCAGTTGACAAATTTTCGGGGGCAAGGTACGATAGAAAGTCAAGGCAAGTGTGAAGAGGCTGCGCGTTTGCGCAAAGGACAGTGATGTTTGTTTCGTGAGGTTGCCAACGGAATTCCTTTCGGAGCCGTTATTCACCATCTCCTGACGACATTCGCCGGCTTTCTTACCGAATACAGACAAGACTGTGAAGAGGCTCAATAGAGCGCTTAGTAGACAGGGGGTGATGCCTATCAAATGAGATTATCGAGAACCAGACTATTGCTAAGTCCAAAAAAGGAGGTAGAAGTATGTCAAAAAAGCTTATAGGCATTATTGTCGCTGTTGTGGTGGTAGTAGTAGTAGTGGTGCTGGTTATGGGTCGTGGTGGTGATGGTGGTAATGGTAATGGCGGTGATGGAGAACCTCTACCCAGTGAGTATATCGGCAGTGGCGCACTTGATGGTGACGGTATTCCGGTGGATTTCTTCTCTGACATAGACGTGCGCAAAGCCTTCTGTTATGCCTTCGACTATGACACTTATATTGCCGATGCTCTGAATGGTCAGGGTGTGCAGAAGGGCTCGCCGGTCGTTGAAGGGCTCTACGGGTACTATGCTGATACACCGATGTACAGCTATAACCTGACGAAGGCTGCGGAACACATGCAGGCTGCCTGGGACGGCGAGGCCTGGGAGAAAGGATTCAAATTTACACTTCTCTACAACGCCGGCAACTTGCCGCGTAAGACTGCCTGTGAGCTGGTATCCGAGGCATGGGCCAAGATCGGCGCCGATTACGCTGAAGATCCTGAGAGATTCCAGGTAAGCATCCAGGCACTGGCGTGGCCCACTATACTGGGTAAAATTTTCGGCACCCGAGATATGCCCATGTTCCAGATTGGCTGGCTGCCCGACTACCCGCACGCTGACAATTTCATTCATCCCTTCATGCACAGCGAGGGCGTGTTTTCTCACTACCAGGGCTACGGCGATGCCACAACTGACGCCGCTATCGCGGCCGCCTTCGCGGAGCCCGATTATGCGACACAAATGGCGCTCTACGCTGATCTACAGGAGCAATACTACAACGATGCCCCGGGTATCGTGCTGGCCCAGCCGATAGTGAGACGCTACTTCACCCAGCATATAGATGGCTTCTATTACAACCCCGTTGAATCTTCTTATGCCGGGCGCCTCACAGACATGAGCAAGTCGGATCAGGGGGGCGACATACCATACAAGAACGATGGTGTCTTTGTGTTTGAGACCATCGGAGATATCTACTCCCTCGACCCGGCGTGGGTCTACGACACAGCTAGCGGTATGCAGGTGGGCCTGATCAATGAGCAGCTCCTGTACTATGACGGCAGCTCGACCGAAGACTTTCAACCCCTACTGGCTACCACTTGGTCGTTCAACGACACACACTATCGCTTCACTATCCGTGAAGGCGTCCAGTTCAGCAATGGTAACGACCTGACCCCCGCAGATGTGGAATACACCTTTGAGCGGGCGATGTGCCAGGACAGACCGGGTGGACCTATCTGGATGTTCTACGCAATGATGCTAGGTTCAGATGTGGGCCATTACGAGGACACTACTTTCGCAGAGATTGATGCGGCCGTTGAAGTTGACGGCAATGACGTAGTGTTTAAGGTGAGTGACCCCGCCTGGGAGATACCCTTCCTGCAGATTATGAGTGGCCAATGGGCCTGCATTGTCGAC
>CAYSBO010000035.1:0-10833 GCA_964429285.1 uncultured Dehalococcoidales bacterium
CGGCCTCAGCTTGCTCGTGGGCCAGCTCGACGATAAACGCGGCATCTCGGTTCCTGACCGCTTCTTCGACACTCCTTCGGCTGGTGTTTATCTTCTCACCGACGATGATCAAAATGAGCCTCTCCTTCATCGAGCTGAAACCAGTGCCCCACTAGCTGGCTAAAGTCAGCTCATATCGGTCTGAAGTAAGGGCAAAAGAGATATTGAAATCAATTGTAGCAATGCATAATGATGATGCGCAATGATAACCGACAACAGGCCAAATATTTTCTGGCAAACAATCTCTCATACTGCATATTTTCGTTTTTTAGCCCGAGTGCGGAGGCTGAGATACATGGGTAACACTCATGGTATGTTTAGTGATGATAACTTACCATGGGAGTTACCGGAATGAGAAAGCCAGCCAGTTTCTACTTCTTCAAGAGAAAGCCCATTGTTCAGAAGGATAAATATGAATGGTGGAGGGGAGTGGCAGACGGTTTGGCTTTCACCACCCGGGAGAGATTGAGAGTGGAATGGATGGTGTTCTACTATACGGTAGCAAAGGAGAACGCTGCTCTCACTGCCAAGCACTTCGACATCTCAAGAAAGACCTTCCATAAGTGGTTCAAGCGCTTCAAGGACTCCAAATACAACATGCGTAGCCTGGCTGACCAGCCTAAAGCTCCTCACCATAAAAGAAGGTGGGAGGTAAGCCTCACCCAGGAAACAAGGATAAGACAGCTAAGAAATAGATACAGTTACTATGGCAAGAGGAAGCTAAAGGTGCTTTACCAGAAAGAGTATGGTGAAGGGATCTCTACCTGGAAAATTGAGAGGGTGATTCGCAGGTACAAACTGTATCCTGATCAAAAGAAGGTGGAGAAGATGGTCCAAAAGAGAGCCAGAGCCCGGAAGAAGCCGAAGAAGAGGATTACCCAGTTAGTAAAGGAGGGAACGCCATGTTTCCTCTTTCAACTTGATACCATTATCATCTATTGGAATAGCCTCAAGAGGTATATCCTGACTGCTGTGGACCACGCCACTAAGTTAGGCTATGCCCGGATGTATAAGAATAAGAGCTCCAGGTCGGCAGCGGATTTCCTTTACCGTCTCCGTTACCTTGTCAACCAGCCCATAGAGAACTTACAGACAGATAATGGCAGTGAGTTCGCCTGGGAGTTTGAAAAGGCTACCGCTAGATTAGGCATTCAAAGGTTCTTCTCCAGGGTCAAAACACCAAAGGATAACCCGGAGATAGAGCGGTTTAATGAGACCTTAGAATATGAATGGCTTTTCAACTTCAATCTGTCCTTAGACCCTGAAGAGCTCAATCCCCGGCTGACTGAATGGCTTGTAGAGTACAACTTCCACCGCCCCCATCAGTCTCTTGCTTATCTTACTCCCGTAGAGTATATTGAGAAACAACTCGCCAGAATACGCAGCCCAGTGTTACCCATGTGGTCAGCCAGAGCTAGCACTTGACAAGCATATGAGGGGGGTTTAAAATCGCTGGACGCCTGACAGCGGTGGACCAGCGAAAGTTACATGAATGGAAAGTGTCCGGTACCCCGAATCAAACCTCAGGTTTGCTTGAGGGCTGATCTGCGACCCCTCTTTCCCACTCCAGATTGTTGACTCACTGAAATCTAGACAAAGTTAATTCGCTATTGAAGGAACCTAATGAATATTGTAATAGCAGGCCTGAGTAACATAGGCAGGAACCTGGCGGAACTCGTCGCCAAAGAAGGAAATCAAGTGGTGGTAATAGAGCGGGACCCTGCGAAATGCGCTGAATTAGCAGATGTTTCCGAATGCATGGTGATCACGGGAGATGCCAGCCAGAAGTCCACCCTGGAAGAGGCAAGAATCCGGGCTGCTCATGCCTTTGTGGCCGCAGCCGGCGACGACTCGGAGAACTTGATGCTTTGCATGGTAGCCAAGGAAATCGGAGTGAAAACAGTGATTTCCCTTGTAGAGGAGGCAGAGCACACGGAGACTTTCAAACAGGCTGGAATTAATTTGCAGGTTAACCCGGACGTAGTAGCAGCCAAGCACATATATCGTATGATTTCACATCCTTACGTAAAGGACTCTCTCTCTGTCGACGGGGCAGAGATCTTTGAAATAGAGGTTGAAGAGGGCATGAAGTGTGTGGGACAATCGGTTTCTAGGCTAGCAACTCCGAACGGTGTAAGGGTCCTCCTGGTGCAAAGAGGCGGGAAATACCTGAGTGGGGATAGTGAGATAAGGCCTAATGACTGGCTGACTCTCGTTGTGACCCGGGAATCTGCCAGGAAGGGCACCGAATTCATGAATAGATGGTTCGCCAAAGGGTAACATTAACCCTACACATCATTGGCTCGTTCCTGAAGTACTTCGCCTTAGCCTATATCGCTCCGCTGGCAACAGCTATTCGCTACGGCGAGGAGTGGCAGGTCTACTTGTATGCGCTGCTGATCACTCTCGGTATCGGATTATTTTTTGAATTCAGGTTCAGAACCGAAAGAGTAATAGAGCGCGCCGACGGCTTCACCATAGTAGCTTTCACCTGGCTTTTCATCCCCCTTCTGGGCACGCTTCCTTATCTATTTCTAGGGCTGGGTTTTCTGGACGCTTTTTTCGAGGCCATGTCCGGCTTCACTACCACCGGGGCCACCATCCTCGAGCCTGTGGCAACACAAGCATTCTTCCCCTTACCCAATAGCGCTCTCCTGTGGCGTAGCCTTACCCAATGGTTGGGTGGAATGGGGGTAATAGCTATCTTCGTTGCCATCTTGCCCAGACTGGGGGTAGGAGGATCCCAGCTCTTCGACCGGGAGTTCCCCGGTCCTTTGCCCGAGAGGCTGCGCCCCCGATTCAGAACCACAGCGAGAATTCTCTGGGCAATTTACGCAGTTTTCACCGCCGTCGAGATACTGCTCCTGCGCTTCGTGGCCGGACTTCCCTTCTTTGACTCAACCTGCATCTCCTTTTCAACACTCTCCACCGGCGGATTTACCCCTACCTGGCAGAGTATCGGGGCTTACAATAACCCGTTGGCAGAATACATAATCATGGCCTTCATGTTCCTGGCTGGCATGAGTTTCATAATTCATTATCAGGTCTCGCAGAGAAACTGGAAGGTATTTAAGGACGACGAATTCCGGCTATATCTGGTTATTCTGGCCGTCACCATCTCTCTGATAATACTCTCCCAGGGCTTGAGCTCATACAGAGAGGGCATTTTCCAGACAATCTCGATTATGACCACTACCGGCTTCGTCACTGATGATTTCGCAGCCTGGCAATCGGGGGCCAGGATGCTACTCCTTGCTCTGATGTTTATCGGGGCCTGTGGCGGGTCCACTGGTGGGGGAATAAAGGTGGCTCGCGCTTTGACCTTGATGAAACATTCTCGGGTAATGATGATGAGGGCCATTTCTCCCAAGGCCGTGATTCCATTGAAATACAATGGAAGGCCTCTCTCGGAGGGAATAATCCGGGATGTAATCTCTTTCCTCTTTTTCTACGTGCTCGTTGCTATCGTAGCCTCAGTAGTGCTTACTTTTTTGGGACTCAATCTGGAGACGGCAGTTTCAGCAGTAGCGGCGAGCCTGGGGAATGTAGGGCCCGGCCTGGGCGAAGTCGGTCCCAGTTTGAACTATGCTTGGCTTTCTGGCCCAGCCAAGGCCATCTTGATTATGTGTATGTGGTTGGGCAGATTGGAATTGTTTACGGTCTTCATGATATTCTCCCGTCGCTTCTGGCAGGGCTAATCAAGCCTTAGCTCAGGGTGAGCATTTCTCAGCCCCCTGTTACAGTACTGTGTAACTTAATATCCAGTAGGAAACATAGATGAGAGCCAGCGGAATAGCCTCTAACTTCGCTACCTTGCCTCTGAGCAAAAAGAGCCCAACCAGGAGCGTTGAGGCGAAAAGATAAGGCCAGTAGAACGAGATGACGCTGGCCTCCAACGAGAGATCCCGGGTGACCGCCAGCAGACCGACGTTTCCCGTGGAGAAGAAGATCAAGCTCCCCACTATGTTTCCCACGGCTATGTTTACCCTGCCCTTCCTTATCGGCGTGACCACAAGCAACACCTCCTCCAGGGACATCGCCAAGCCAACTATTGTCATTCCGAACACTGTCTCATTAAGTCCAAACCCTTGAACGATTCCCCTTGCTCCCCAAACAGAGAGTTGCGAGCCCAAGACTATCCCCGCAGTGAAAGCAATCATAAGCGCCGGATAGCGCCATTTCTTGCCCTCCAGTTCCTCCGCAGCTTCCTCCACTTCGGAGTCCCTGAGATATTCCGCAGCCCTTTCCTTCCTGTAGATGTAGAATATCATCAACCCGAAGGCCGTCAGTAGTCCGGCCCCTTCAATCCTGCTCAGCGCCCCGTCCAGAATACACGGGAGCAGAATCAAAGGGGAAATTATCATCAGGATGAGGTAGGACCTGGGTACCTTAGCTTCGAAGGGTGTAATGAACCCTGCCAGGGCCACAGACCCGCCAGCAAGGAATAGGGCCGAGCCCATCGCAGACCCTATAGCCACCCCTGGGAGGTCTCCCACCACTGACGCTATGCCAAATGCCCAGTTCTCAAAGTCCATCCCGGCAAAAATAACGGCGAGGATGAAGGTCGAAACACCTAACACCAGAGCGGACTTGGCCAGGTTCTCTGTGAATTTCTCTACGCTATAGATTAGTGATGCTATACCACCAATGAAGGCCAGGATGGGAATAACGAGTCCGGTCATACTGGACCTTCCGCCGGTAGTTGGTTGATCTCTGGCGTCATTTCTTCAACTATTCTGGTTGACGAGTTATCAGGTCTCCAGGCGGATTCTAGTTAGTTTGCGAATTCACCTCAAGCGAAACAGATTTGACCGACCGAAGTGTACCTATAGTTTTGCTCTCAGCTTTCGGTATGTGGCAGTTAAGGCTTCCGGCAAGACTTTGGTGTCAGACAGCACCGGCATGAAGTTCGTGTCGCCTCCCCATCTGGGGACTATATGGGTATGCAGGTGATCCGCTATCCCCGCCCCGGCAACCCTCCCCAGGTTCAGACCAACGTTGAAACCAGTCGGGTTCATCACCTCTCTCAGTAACTGCAGGCCTTTCTTGATGATGTCAAAGTGCTCCCTTGCTTCTTCGTCCTTCAAATCCTGGAGATTTGCGATATGCCGATAGGGGGCAACCATGCAATGCCCTGTATTATAAGGATAAGCGTTCAGGATGATGAAATTGTGCCGACCGCGATAAAGGATAAGGTTTGCCTCGTCGCTGTTCTCCTTCGGCTTCTGGCACAGAATACAGCCGCTTTCCGTGGCTCTCTCTATATATTCTATCCGCCATGGCGCCCAAAGGTGTTCCATCACACGCATATGATATGCTGATTCCGAATCGAGTGCAACGGCGTCCTCAATCTGATGTGAGGAGCCCTGGACACGGCAAGACGAGTTGACTACAGGATTTGGCTAGGAATAGAATACTTCGGAACCAAAATGCTGGAAGCCTTAACCCAGAAGTTGACCGATGTATTTCGTAAGCTTGGCAGCAAGGGCAAGCTTACTGAAGGAGACATCGACGATGCTTTGCGCCAGGTACGAATGGCGCTTCTGGAAGCGGATGTCAACTTCAGGGTGGTGAAGGAATTCTTATCCAGGGTGCGGGAGCGCGCCCTTGGCTCAGAAGTAACGCACAGCCTGACACCAGCTCAGCAGATCATCAAGATCGTCAACGAAGAGTTGATTGCTATCCTGGGCGGAGAACCGGGGAAGCTGGCTTCACCTACTCATGCTCCAGCAGTCGCTTTGCTGGTGGGGTTGCAAGGCTCTGGTAAGACGACCACCGCGGTGAAGTTAGCCGTCCATCTCAAACATGTGGGGCAGCGTCCGTTACTGGTAGCTGCTGACACCCGTCGGCCTGCTGCCATCGAACAGCTCAGAGTACTGGGCGAACAGAATGACACCCCCGTCTATAGTGAAGATACCAGCACAGCCCCTCCCATAATTTGCCAGCATGCCCTGGAACAGGCCAGAGAAAGAGGACTGACCTGGGTCATAGTAGATACTCAGGGACGCCTGCACATCGACGAAGCCATGATGCACGAACTGGCTGAAATGAAGTCTGCGCTGAACCCCTCAGAGGTATTGCTTACCGCAGATGCTATGATCGGACAGGATGCAGTAAGGGTGGCTCAAGATTTCCACGGCCGGGTCGGCTTGACGGGCCTTATCCTGACCAAGATGGACGGCGATGCGCGAGGGGGAGCCGCTCTTTCTATCAGGTTGGTCACCGGCGTGCCCATAAAATATCTGGGCACGGGTGAGAAGATGGACGCTCTGGAAGTCTTTCATCCCGACCGTCTGGCATCCCGCATTTTGGGTATGGGAGATATGCTCACTTTCATCGAGCGAGCTGAGAAGGCCTATGACCAGCAACAAGCAAAGACTCTGGAAGAAAAAATGCGGACCGGAAGTTTTGACCTTGAGGACCTCCTCAGCCAGATGCGTCAAATCTACAAAATGGGCTCGTTGGGGCGACTGACTGAAATGATACCGGGCTTGTCCAAAATTAGCTCTCGTTTGCCAGACGCAGAGGGGGAGAACCAGCTAAGGAAGATAGAAGCCATTATCCTGTCTATGACTTATGAGGAAAGGCGCAACCCAGCTATCATCGACGGCAAACGGCGAAGTCGTATTGCACGGGGAAGCGGCACTACATCCAGAGATGTCAATCAACTTCTGAACCAGTTTCGGGAGATGCAGAAACTTACCAGGTCACTGACCCGAGGCAGGTTGCCTGCAAACATGAGTGGTATGTTTGACCTGCCCTCAAGATGATCAGTCCAGATAGCCTTTGAGCTTTCGACTGCGAGTGGGATGACGCAACTTACGTAGAGCTTTGCCTTCGATCTGCCGTATTCGTTCTCGAGTTACATTGAACTCTTTGCCCACTTCCTCCAACGTTCGAGTGTGTCCGTCTTTGAGCCCGAATCTAAGCTGCAGCACCTTCTTTTCCCGCTCCGTAAGCTCATCAAGTACCCGGTCTATTTGTTCCTTGAGTAGTTGCCGTGAAGTAGCTTCGGTGGGCGCCAGACTGCCGTGATCTTCAACAAAGTCGCCTAATCGGCTGTCGGCATCTTCGCCGATGGGAGTGTCCAGAGATATCGGCTCCCGGAAAAACAACGCCATGACCCCTTCTACCTTTTCCGGGGACATATTCAGGCGGCCCCCGATCTCGTCGTAACTGGGCTCCCGCCCGAGTTCTTGAATCAACTGTCGGGTTGCCCGCAATAGCTTATTGATCGTTTCTACCATGTGCACGGGGATACGTATGGTACGGGATTGGTCAGCTATGGAACGACTGATACCCTGCCTGATCCACCAGGTGGCATAGGTGCTGAACTTGTACCCCTTTCTATACTGAAACTTGTCTACCGCGCGGATAAGGCCAATATTACCTTCCTGGATAAGCTCAAGCAGGGACATGCCATGACCGATGTATTTCTTAGCTATACTTACCACCAGGCGCAGGTTTGCCTCCGTGAGATGCCTTTCCGACGCCTTTGCTTCGGCCTTGGTCCGTTCGAAGTAGGCTTCGAACTCGCTACTGTAAGACACAAGTTGAGACAGGAAATTGCTATTGGTCAGGAGGCTTCTTAATTTGAGCCACGAAGTGTTGTCTCCAGCCAGGATCTCCAGCAATTGCGGAGGCACAAGTTGACTACTTATGGACATGTTTATTATGGCTTCTTCAGCAGCAGTGGTTCCTTTATCTATCCCTCTGGCCACGGCAGCTACCAGGGAGGTGTCTATGACCTCGTCGATGGCGGACCGAAACCTGGGTTCTTTGATCGTCTCAACCACATTACTGGAGGTATCGATGCCGAGGTATTCCGCCACAATCTGAACTGCAGGGTATGCTCTGGCCAATTGAGAAAGTACCTGCACCGCCATCTCGACCGGCGAGGGGGTTTTCTTGTATTTCCTGAAATGGTTGTCCTCGATTCTCTCCAGGCATCTGCCCAGCTCTATCTTCCGGCATAACAACTTCTCTTCGTGAACATTGAGGAGCGGTACTCTGCCGATTTCCTGAAGATACATGCGAGCGGAGTCATCGGTTACCTCGAACTCTCCCAGTGGAGTAGCAGGCCTGACTTCTTCAGTCCCCTCGGGAAAGAGCTCCTCGACTCCCTCTTTCTCTTCCCCTTCGTCACTCAAGGTACTGGTGTCTTCGGCTTCCGCCTCGTCGCCGAGTATGCCCTCAGCCACTACTTGATCACCGTCTACGTTGATGTTTTCTTTTCCGATTGAATCCACTGCTTTTTCCCTTTCTTAACAAAGACATCCTGGAGTTGTTGCCCGGAATCTATCCCGCGCTCCTCCAGTCTGGACAACTCTGCGCTTACACCACCCTTTTCCCTCTCAAGCTCAAGCGTCGCCTCCTTCTCAGTTTCCAGTTTCCGGGATAGGTTTTCTTGAAGACGGAGGATGGTATTGGCCAGATCGAATTGACGTGCTCGTTCGCTTTCCCGCACGGCCGGCGGAAAATTTCTATTGACCATATAGTATAAATGTTCTAACAGGCTGGTGTCAAGTTTGCTTTCAATGTCGGTCATGTCAGGAGAATCTCGCCACTTGACAAAGACCTCCCGGTTTTCCGTGCACCCGAAGTGTTCTGGTGATAGTTCTTGAGCTAAAGGGCGAAGTTCTGGATATTGAAGGAGAAGTGCCAGGCAGTACTCCTCAACAGGACTGGATACGAGCCAACGGTCCAGGGCAGGCTGTTCTGTTCGCTTGCTAGGTTGAGGGCCCTTGATGCCAGTCCTCAACTTCTGCAAGGCAGCTTCCAGTTCCGACGTTTTGACTTTCAATGCACGGGCCAGTTTTTCCACATAATGAAATCTCTGTACGGGGTCCCTCATCTCGTAAATGGACGGTAGAAGTTTTTGTATGGCCAGGGACTTGTCCCTGGCTTTATTGATATCGACCTTGCTTAACACAGATTCAAAGGCGAAATCCAGGATAGGCATAGCTCGTTCTACCAGTTCCTGCCACAGAGCGGGGTCCTCCCGTATTACTTCATCCGGGTCTTTGCCTGAAGGCAACAGGATCACATTAGCTTCGGTATTGGAGTGAGCTAATATGGCTTTACTTCGCAAGGTAGCTTCCTCTCCGGCAACATCGGCATCAAGCGCCAGAGTTATGTTACCGGTTAGCCTCTTAATGACTCCTACTTGTTTTTCGGTGAGAGAAGTCCCCATTGAGCCCACCACATTTTGCCAGCCCCGCTGGTGAGCAGCCAGAACATCCGTGTAGCCTTCCACAATTATTGCCAGGTTTCTCTTCCCGATGCCAGGTTTCGCCTTGTCGATGCCATACAAGCTGCTACTCTTGTCGAAAACCAGTGTCTGCGGTGAGTTGATATATTTGGTGGACGAATCATCTAGGGCTCTGGCTCCGAAACCGGTGACTCGACCCTGGACATCACATATAGGGAACATGAGCCGTTTGCGAAATCGATCGTAATTACCTCCATCTTCTTTCTCGACCAGCAAACCCGCTTGGACCAGTTCTTCTTCTCTGTAACCTTTGTTCAGCA
This sequence comes from uncultured Dehalococcoidales bacterium, assembly GCA_964429285.1. Classification (GTDB taxonomy): domain Bacteria; phylum Chloroflexota; class Dehalococcoidia; order GIF9; family AB-539-J10; genus RBG-13-51-36. The sequence continues at coordinate 9,571 of CAYSBO010000035.1, forward strand.
GGTAGTTCTTGATCGTTTCCCAGGTATCCGGGCTGAAGCCGAGACGGAACTCTTTGATTGTTTCGGGCGCCACTTCTCTTCCTGTCAGGTAGGTTCTGGCAGCTTCGCCCGCCTTAGTGCTGGAAAGTAGATGGTGGTAGTATTCAGCAGCTGCTTCATTTATCTGAAACAACCTCTGTTTCTTCTCATCCTCCGCCTTGTCCCCCGCTTCAGCCGTCCTCAGAGTTACGCCCGCCCTCTGAGCTAAGAGGCGGAGAGCATCGCCAAAATCAACACCCTCCTTCTTCATGACAAAAGAAAAAATGTCTCCCCCGGTTCCACAGGCACCAAAGCAATGCCAGGTCTGCTGCTCAGGAAATACGAAGAACGATGCGTGTTTCTCACTGTGGAAGGGACACAAGCCTTTGAAGTTGCGCCCCGTTTTTTGCAGGGTGACATACTCAGAGACGAGCTCTACTATATCCACTCTCTGCTTGACTTCTCTGATCACGCTCATCGAGATATTTCTTCAGCTAATCTTAGCGCATATTGGTCGGTCATCCCAGCAATGTAATCAACCACCTTCTGCTCTCTATTATCCGATACGCAGACAAATTCTGGCGGCATTCTGTCCTCATGCTCCAGGAAATAAGAATACAACAAATGCAATATCCTTCGCGCCTTCACCGCCTCGTCTCTCGTTAAGCTGGCATTATATACGTTGTCAAACAGGAACTGGCGCAGTATGTTGGTCGCTCTGAGGACTTCCGGGCTCATGCTTATGGCTGGCCTGGTCAAATCGCTGCCACCGCTAACGGCCCACGAGCACTCTATGATGTCACAAACCAGGGTATTGATTCGCCGCGAATGTGTATGTCCCAGGGTTGTGGTCACTGCCCGGGGCAAATCATCCTGGGAGATAATACCGGCTCTCAGGGCATCCTCGATATCGTGGTTAACGTAGGCCACGATATCGGCTATCTTACATATTTGACCTTCCAGAGTATTGGCATCCCCCCATCCTTCTCCCAGGATCTCAGCCTGCCCTTTGGAGTGATTGAGGATGCCATCCCGCACCTCCCAGGTAAGGTTCAGCCCTCTTCCCTCTCTTTCCAGCAAATCGACTACTCGCAGGCTCTGCTCATTGTGCCTGAAGCCGGCATAATACAATTGGTTCAGGACCTCCTCGCCTATGTGACCAAAAGGCGTGTGCCCCAGATCATGCCCCAGAGCTACAGCCTCAGTAAGATCTTCGTTGAGATTTAGAGCCCGAGATAGGGTCCT
>CAYSBO010000036.1:0-10663 GCA_964429285.1 uncultured Dehalococcoidales bacterium
CAGACTCGGTCCAAACACTCCAAAGCTAGCACCTTACCTTACTCTATTATACCCTCATAAGAATACCTGTCAACGACCGTTCCACATAAGAACGGGGCGCCCCCGTCAAAAGTCAATGTCTTCTCCTATAATCCCAGAAATTAATAGGACTTTGCGGCCTCCACGTCCTCAGGTGCTTCCCACCTTTTAAACTTACATAGAGCCTGTGTCTACGGCAAAGAGAATACAACCCACCTATTAGTCTATAACGACACTCCTTTGACCTCGTTATGTTCCCCTTCTCCCATGCCGTGAAAGGTATCAATATCAGTTGCCTCTCATCTCTCCACCTTTCTACCCATTCAGCACAGCCACCATCATCCTCGTGTGAAAAGCGAGCCATCCCAGCGAACAAGTCCGCAAGTTGAACTAGCGGCTCTCCTACTGAATTCAACTCTTCAACTTGGGAAATTTCAAATTGCGGAACTCCTAATTCTATCTCATAATAGCCTATCAGTTCTATCAACAAAAGGTATTTGATTCCCTTCCGCAGTCAATCTGCCAGTCATATTCCAAGACGACACTACCTCACTCCAATTGACTCCTGAGTTCTCATCTGGGTAAAAACCCCATTCCGCACACCCCCATGTTCTACCTACGTTGGAGAGCGCCTGGTGGTACATTCCCTCCAAATCCGGTTCAGTATCACAATCATAATCCTCCCCATTTAGGCACTCGTTATCCGTAGTTACAGTCTCAATCCTTACCCGATTATAGATAGCAAACTCATTCACTACGCATCCAACAAAATCAAATGCAGCTTCTGTACGCGGGCTTCCATACCTCGTTATCTTCGAGAACTTGACTTCATCTACCTTCTTCTCTCTTAGCGTTTCACCTAGCTTATCTCGCAGAGAATTCAGTGCCTCAGCCTCTCCAGAAACAACACAAACAGATGTATATCTATCACCGGCGTTTTTGCCGGATTCATCACTATAAGCCTCGAATACTTTGCCTCCTCTCATTACTCCACCATTCATCGTCTCTCTCTATAACCTCCTTCGTTAATTATACCACCCAATTTATCCATTCCAAAGGAGTCTTTCAACCCAAACAGAATCATTCTTAAAATCCTCACCATGAACCTTCTATTTTCATCAGCTTACTCATAATTCCATCACGCTCACTCTTAGACATCCTTGCCAACTTCACTATGATTCCCGGGTACAACTGCTCAGGATAATCGCCGTATTTACGTTTGAAGCCCTTCGACCAAGATATCCACCCTGAAAACACCCACCGGTCACTCATAATATACTTGCGTACACGATACGACTGCATATTCAGATAATTCCCAACGTACCGAGCAGCAGCACCAACATCATCAACAGCTTCAATATAGGGCTTAATACTTCTATGAACATCGATCCACATATCCTCGAGCTCACGCTGAGGCATAAATTCACCTTTACATAGAACGTGTATATGCTCACGCGACGGCTCGTTTTCATCGTAGGCAACTACACCAAAATACTCCAGATTTCCATACTTACGCCTTATACGCTTCACCACCTTGCTAAACGATTTAAGAATATCTATACCCAAAACGACAGACTCATCGCTACTGTTAAGCGTTAAGAACCTCAACCTGTCAGCTGCCTCAGCACCGGTAAACAACCGATGCCAAAACCTAGCTTTCCTTCGTTCCTCATTCGTCTTGAACATTCACTACTCCTCAATACCCACGGCAACATATGCCTATAAGAAGAACAGAAGTTAATATACGTACAGGTAAATACACCCGTTCCCATAACAGGCGCGAGCTTTCGCTCGCCGCCAACCGCCTCGAACTGAAAGCTATCGCTTTCCTCAATTACTCACCCCGCTTCACTCCAAATCGGCAAAAACGGATGTACCCGAAAAACACTCCTGTCAACCTCCTCTTGATCACGTTTCCCATAGATCGCCAGCATTCCGAACTGGCCCTTGACACTACCATCAGACCACCTCATAAACCTCACGATATTGATCAAGCTAACATCTCTGTACAGAAGTTCAGTAGCTAAGCCACGTCTTATCGCATGCCAGCCGCAATTCCCATTCCGTAAACCAACACCCAGCTTCCTGATGATTCTGTGAAATATGAAGCTCATATATCTCACTCCAGTTTTTTCATAGCCTGCCAAATACGGCTTTATCTCCTCAGGCACTACATGAGTTGTCACCGGACCACCTTTCACCGTGTCTACAGTCACCCTACCGTCAATCCTGCCTAAACCACTCAGCTCCTCACGTCTCAGTCCATACGTAGTTGACAATGCCAAATACGCCAGCTCTCTATCAGACAGCACCTCCTTGCCTCGCCTAATCATGAGATCGATCTCCTCATAACTAAGTATCGGCCGGCTTACATCACTATCCCTCACCTTCGGCATCACCAATCTGGGAAACGACCATCCCTGTATCTGAGCCAACAGTTTCACAGGCCGAACCATCACATCTATTGAACTCTGCCTATATCCTTGCTCACGCAAGTAGCACAGATACCGTATGACATCATCCCTGTCATATTTGCCTTTACTCCCACAGCAAAGCTCAAACTTCACAACCAAATGCCGCCAACGCCTGGCAGTCTCACTATCTTTGCCTCTTGCCACCAGGTCCATGTACACCTTTTCGCTTGCTGTGGCCATCTTCTCCACCTCCTTCTTGACTTTCACCAAACCATTCCTTTAAAATCCATCCGTTAATCTGCCAACTAAGCATGTAGATCACGTTCTAAACTAGAAAAGGCATACTCAGTTGACTCTTGACCCATGTTGACTTACAATATGCTTTGGCATGTATTGCCCACATAGCTCAGTAGGTAGAGCACGTTCTTGGTAAGAACGGGGTCACCAGTTCGAATCTGGTTGTGGGCTTAGAGATAAAAGGAGGTTAAGATGGCTAAGAAAGTATACGAGCGCGTGAAACCACATATCAATGTGGGGACCATAGGACATGTTGACCACGGGAAAACTACACTGACCGCAGCTATCACCCAGGTACTAGCCAAAGCTGGCCTTACAGACTTCCGTACCTTCGATTCCATAGACAATGCTCCCGAAGAAAAGGCTCGTGGCTTAACAATTGCTATTTCCCATATCGAGTATGAGACTGACACGCGCCACTATTGCCATGTCGACTGTCCCGGACACGCTGACTATATCAAGAACATGATAACAGGAGCTGCTCAGATGGATGGGGCTATTCTGGTGGTCGCTGCCGATGACGGACCCATGCCCCAAACCAGGGAACATATCCTTCTGGCCCGCCAAGTGGAAGTCCCCCGCATCATGGTGGCCCTCAATAAGATAGACCTGGTGGATGATCCCGAGTTGCTGGACCTGGTAGAGATGGAGGTCAGAGACCTGCTAAAAAGGTACAACTTCCCCGGTGATGAAATCCCCGTATTGCGCGTAAGCGCTCTCAAGTCCCTGGAATGCGGTTGTGGCAAAAGAGAGTGCCCATGGTGTGGGCCGATATGGAAGCTAATGGATGCCACAGATGAGTACATTCCGCTGCCAGAGAGAGCAAGCGACAAACCTTTCTTGATGCCAATAGAAGATGTATTTAGCATTAAAGGGCGAGGGACCGTGCCTACTGGCAGAGTAGAACGCGGAAGGATCAAAGCCGGCGATGAAGTGGAGATAGTGGGGTTGAAAGAGACAAAGAAGACAGTGGCAATTAGCCTGGAGATGTTCCATAAGACGATGCAGGAAGCAGAGGCTGGCGACGCAGTTGGCGTACTGTTGCGTGGCCTGGACCGGGAAGAAATAGAGCGAGGACAGGTGCTGGCCAAACCGGGCACCGTCAAACCTCACACCGAAGCCGAAGCTGAAGTATATATACTCACTAAGGAGGAAGGCGGCAGACACACTCCGTTCTTCACTGGATACAAGCCCCAGTTCTTTATCAGGACCATGGACGTTACAGGCGAAATCATCCTTCCTGAGGGTGTCGAGATGGCCATGCCCGGTGACCAACTGGCCCACATGAAGATTAAGACCATTGTTCCTGTGGCTATGGAAGACGGGCTACGCTTTGCCATCAGGGAGGGCGGAAGGACAGTAGGCGCCGGCGTCATAAGCAACGTTATAGCATAGTCATGGTTAACCAAAACTTCGGGGACTTTGTGGATAGACGTGGCTAAAAAGAAGGGCGACCTACGCACAATCATCCACCTGGCCTGTAGCCAATGTATGCGGAGAACATATACTACCACTAAGAACAAGAAAAATGATCCGCAACGGCTGGAGCTGAAGAAGTATTGTCCACATTGTCGTGCCTACGTAATGCACCGAGAAGCAAAGTGACTCATGACAAGTCATGCCAAGAAAGCCACAAAGCCTAAGTCTGCCCCGGCCAAGAAATCCAGATTCGCTTTCTTTCCCGAAGTAGTGGCCGAACTGCGAAAAGCTCATTGGCCCACAAGGGAGGAAGCCTTAAGATTGAGTCTCCTGGTGCTCATAGTGTGTGTCATTGTGGGGGGTATTTTGGGCGCTTTAGATTATGGATTTTACAGGCTGTTTTTGCTTGTAATGGGTAGTCAGTAGTAAATGGATAATGGAGAATGGTACTTACTATATGTTTCCTCAGGTCACGAGGAGCAGGCCAGGAGAAACCTGGAACAGCGTATCAAATATATGGATGTGGGAGACAAGATATTTGATGTGGTGATACCTACAGCCAAAGAGATCGAAATCAAAGCCGGCAAGCGTCGTACCATCACCAAGAAGGCATTCCCGGGCTATATTATGGTGAATCTGAAACTGGACGAACATAGCTGGGACATAGTGCGCAATACTCCCGGAGTCGCTGGCTTTGTAAGCGCTGGTGTCAAGCCCGTTCCTCTACCTGAGGAAGAGGCGAATGCTATCCTGCAACGCATGGACGAAGCCCCCACCGAGGTCAGAATGACTTTCAATGAAGGGGATAGCATACGGGTAACCAGTGGGCCTTTTATTGACTTCATCGGTAAGGTGGAGCAAGTTAACCTGAACAAAGGTAAGGCAATAGTCCTGCTGTCGCTCTTTGGCCGAGAAACACCTGTCGAACTGGACCTTTTGGGGGTGGAAAGGATATAACGCATCCTGCTAACCAGGAGCCAAAACACAGCAAAAATGAGGATCAGCAATGGCAAAGAAGGTTAAAGCTGTCATCAAGTTACAGATACCTGCCGGCAAAGCTACTCCGGCACCGCCTGTGGGGCCTGCCCTGGGACCATATGGCATTAACATTATGGCTTTTTGTAAAGAGTATAATGATAGGACCAATTCTCAGGAAGGTTACATCATTCCTGTTGAATTGACCATATATGAGGATCGGTCCTTTAACTTTGTGACCAAGATGCCACCGGTTTCTGACCTTCTCCGGCGCGCTTTGGGGGTGGAGAAGGGAAGCGGTAATCCTGGAAGTGAGAGGATAGGCAAGATAAGCAGAGACGCGCTGTACGAGATTGCACGTACCAAAATGAAAGACCTCAATACAACCGATGTTGATAAGGCAGCAAGTATTGTTGCCGGCACGGCCCGAAGCATGGGAGTGGAGGTCGAATGAGTTTGGATGTGCCAACAAATTCGTAGCAATCTGAGGGGTATGACCAAGTGACAAAACACGGCAAGAAATACCAGGAAGCCAGCAAGGTAGTGGATAAGACCAGGACCTATTCACCTGAAGAAGCTATTGAAATGGCTAAAGAAGCTTCCTACGCTAAATTTGACGAGACCGTTGAGGTCCATTTAAAGATGGGGGTCAACCCTCGTAGTGCCGACCAGCAAGTGCGCGGCGTAGTCTTGTTGCCCCACGGACTGGGAAAGAAGACAAGAGTATTGGTTTTTACTCAAGGTGAGGGGGTGAAGCTGGCAGAGGAAGCAGGTGCGGACTACGCCGGAGGGGACGAACTTGTTAAGCAAATCGAAGGCGGCTGGCTTGAATTCGATGTATCTGTTGCCACTCCTGACATGATGCCCAAAGTAGGCAAGCTTGGACGTATCCTGGGGCGAAGAGGATTGATGCCTAATCCCAAGTCTGGTACTGTGGTGCCCCCTCAAGATCTGGCTCGAGTTGTCGATGAAGCCCGCAAAGGCAGAGCCGAATTTCGCTTGGATAGAACAGCCATCATCCATTTGCCTATCGGCAAAGTCAGCTTCGACAAGGACAAGCTCCTGGAAAACCTCGCAGCGGCGGTGGAAGCTATTGTTAGAGCAAAGCCCAGCGGAGCCAAAGGACAGTATATCCGAAGTGCCTTCCTATCCACCAGCATGGGGCCGGGATTCAAGCTCGATATCACATCTTTGCTTGCCGTCTCAAGTGCTTTGAGCAAGTAGCCCAATCTCAGGCTACGGTACCACCACGCTCGACGGAACCTATGCAGTTGTGGGCCGTCTGCCGCAGAGGCATTCTACCTTCGTTAGCCGCACAAAAGACAGGGAAGACAACAAAATGAACGCTCTGGTGAACTATGTCTCGGTGCATCATGGCAACACGGCAAAGGTCGCTAAGGTAATAGCAACCGTTCTGGATGCCGACTTATTGAATGTCCAGCAGGCAGATGCAAGTATCCTAGAGCAGTACGATTTGGTCGGTTTTGGCTCAGGGGTATATTTTGGTAAACATCATAAGATTCTACTAGGTTTCGTAGACACGCTGCCCCTGCTCAAAAACAAACCGGCGTTCATCTTTTCAACAAGTGGCCTGAGAAGAATGCCGCTCATCCATGATTTCAGTAAACCACTGAAAGAAAGACTGCAACGCAAGGGCCTCAATATTGTAGCGGAGTTCTCCTGCAGAGGTTTCGATACGTCCTGGGCAGCCCTGCTTATCGGGGGAATAAATAATGGCAGACCCAACGCAAGTGATCTGGAGCAGGCAGAGAGTTTCGCTAGAGTTCTTAGAGATCAATTTGGCTGAGCTAGCTAATGAAGCAGCTGGCGCCGATCAATGACTGTAATCAGCCTACTACTCCCACCATTTCTTGGAGAGAGGCATGGCGATTATTTCCCTTATCTCCAGTCTCTTAACCGGGTCCTTGTCAAAGAGAGAGGCAGGGTACGTCGCTCGAAGTATGATAGCCGTGTCTGCACCCTCCCCAGAGCCACCAACGCCGATCACATCCTCATGAGGAGTCACGTAACCACAAGAAACCGCAGTCAAGGCGACCTCCACGGCCACCTTCATGCCCTGACCGAAGCTGTACAGTATTTCCCTAACTACTCGCTCGGGGAAGTCCCCGGAGCCTCTAGCACCTTCCAATATCGAGCTATGAAATATGTAAGGCACTCTGTCAATTATGCTGACTCCAAGTCTCTCCAGTTCTTGCCTGAATTCTTCCTTTAGACAGGGCCATTCCTCACCCCACTCACGCCGGTATGGCGCTTCCGAAACGCAAGTCAACTCCGCTCCGTCCTTCAGGCTACGGGCAAATTCAACTGCTGTCTTGCCAGAGGTACTGGCGATGATGATCTTCCTCACTTGGCCCCCTTCCAGTCGCCGAGAAACGGCCTCTATCACCCACCGCGTGTTTTCTGCTCCCGGTTCTTCGAAATAGTAGACAGGTCGTTCATACATTTTGCCCATTGGTTTCCCTCCTCACACCGATATCTGTTGCGCTCGCTGCCGCTCATAAAGCCACGGCGCATCTCCTGGCATTCCCTGTGCCCTCGCCCACTTTAGCCTTTCACCATGTGGGTGGCAGGATCCACCGGTAAGTTAGTTCATTATACTATCACTAAACCCCGCCCGTCACTTTGTAGTTCGTGAAGCCTCACTAGGCTAGCCCAGTAGTCTTCAGGCTACCATGTATCTCATGTTCTCACGAGGATCCAAAGGAACCAGGTCACTGGAATGTGTCTCGCCCTTGTGCTCTCTCTCGAGAGTGAGGTAACATTCTGGTTGAGCACTCTGGGTGCCATACCCGAATGCGAATTGGGATTTGACAGCGAGCAAGGGGGTGAAAATGAAAGTAGCTAGAGTCGCAGAAATGAAAGACCTGGACAGACGTGCTGCCGATGAATTCGGCGTTTCAGAAGACCTCCTGATGGAAAACGCCGGCCAGGCGGTGTACTTCGTCATATTGCAGGAACTGGGAATAAAGAACAACAGGTTCGCGGTTCTGTGTGGCGGGGGTAACAATGGTGGGGATGGGTTGGTTGTTGCCAGGAAGATTCACTCCAACGGCGGCGAGGTAAAGGTCTTTCTTCTAGACGATGAAGCCAAATTTAGAGGCGCGGCAAGAAACAACTTTGAAATACTGTCCAGAATGCCAATCCAAATTTGCAGGGTTGATTCAGTCGAGTCTGTACTATCCGAACTCTCTGATTTCGATGGCATTGTGGACGCCATATTTGGCACGGGTCTCGGCAGGGAAGTGGGAGGCAAGTACAGGGATGTCATTCAACTCATAAACTCAAGCCCGGGGATAGTGTTCAGTATTGACATTCCCTCGGGCATAAATGGGGATACGGGACAGCTAATGGGTGTGGCGGTGAAGGCGGATTATACGGTGACATTTGGGCTTCCGAAGCTGGGAAATATGCTTTATCCTGGCTATGAGCACTGCGGAAAGCTGCATGTATCGCATATATCCTTCCCCCCCATCCTCTACGATTCCCAGGCCATCAAGGTCGCAATCAATAATCCCGTAGAGCTTCCGGAAAGAGTCACAGACACCCATAAAGGGGACTATGGAAAGGCTCTCTTTGTTGCCGGCTCTTCACGCTATCTGGGTGCGCCCTACTTCTCCGCCCTGTCTTTCCTCAAGGCAGGAGGGGGTCTTTCCTACCTGGCAGCACCGAAATCCGTTTCCTCATTCCTGGCCGGCAAGGCAAGTGAAATCGTTCTTGTCCCTCAGAAAGAGACCCCTTCGGGAAGTATCGCACTGGAGAATAAGGATGAGCTTCTGGAGATCTCCCAAAAAGCGGACATGGTGATCATCGGGCCGGGACTGTCTTTGGACAACGAAGCACAAGATTTGGTGCGGGAGCTGACTCCTAGAATCAACAAACCTCTGCTCATAGACGGTGACGGAATTACCGCCATTGCGGAGGATCTGGTAAGGATAAGAAAGAGGAAAGCGCCCACCATACTTACGCCTCATCTAGGTGAGATGTCTAGAATCACCAAGAAGGAGATAGGCGAAATAAACAGAAACAAGATAGACGTCCTGCAGCATACGGCAAGGGAACTCGGCGCCATCATCATCTTGAAGGGAGCCCATTCGCTCATAGGCTATCCTGATGAGACTGTGTTCATCAACGTAAGTGGCAACTCTGGGATGGCCACGGCCGGGAGCGGCGACACACTGACGGGGACTATTGCAGCTATGTATGGTCTGGGGGTAGTCCTTGAGGACGCGGTCAGGATTGGCGTGTTCATCCATGGCTTTTCCGGTGACATAGCTGCAGTAGACAAAGGCGAGGACGGGATAACCGCACAAGATATACTGGACTCTATTCCCGAGGCGATGAAGCTATACAGGGAGAATCTTCCCGAAATCTCACAAAACCTTTACGAAAGTATCTTCGTCGTATAAGGCAAAGGGTCCTGCGAAACACGCCACCCTGAATACCAAATCGAGAACGAATCGCCACGAAGGCAAAGCGAGGGCAATAATGAAAGCGATGGTGCTTAACAAAATCTCGTCGGTCGAGGAAAAACCTTTGGAGCTGATGGAGCTGCCTGAACCCGTCCCCGGAAAAGGCCAGATACTGGTAAAGGTTTCCGCCTGCGGTGTCTGTCACACCGAGCTGGACGAAATCGAGGGCAGGGCCACTCCTTCAAAATTTCCTATGATTTTGGGGCATGAGATTATTGGCAGGGTGGAAGACTTTGGACCAGGGGCAAGTAGATTCAGAAAAGGCGACAGAGTGGGCATTGCCTGGATTAACTGGGCTTGCGGCAGTTGTTCTTTCTGTCTTAGAGGCGAGGAGAACCTCTGTGACACAGCGAAATGGACAGGAAAGGATGTCTGCGGAGGTTACGCCGAGTACACTTCAGTATCGGAGGACTTTGCCTATCCGATTCCAGACAGGTTTACCGATTCGAAAGCCGCCCCCCTTCTGTGTGCCGGAGTGATTGGTTATCGGGCGCTAAAGCTGTCAGGCATGCAGGACGGCAGGACACTCGGACTGTACGGCTTTGGAGCCTCTGCCCACATTGTCATCCAGGTTGCCAAATATAGATATCCCAACGGCAAGGTTTTCGTCTTCACGCGACCTAACCAGAAAGAGCACCAGGACTTGGCCAGGCAATTGGGAGCGGACTGGATCGGTGCGACGGAGGATACTCCTCCGGCAAAGCTCGACAGCGCCATTGACTTCACCCCTGTGGGATTGCCCATACGCGAAGCTTTAAGAAACTTGGAAAAAGGAGGCAGGGTAGCCATAAACGCCATTCGCAAGACAACGCCCGTTCCCGAATTGGACTATACTGAGCATCTCTGGTACGAAAAAGAGTTGAAAAGCGTGGCCAATGTGACTAGGAGGGATGCTCAAGAATTCTTGCCGTTAGCTGCTCAAATTCCTATTGTGCCTGAAATCCAGGAATTTCGCCTGCAGGAAGCAAACGAAGCCTTGATTTTGCTCAAAGATGGAAAGATGCATGGGGCAGGGGTCCTGAGAATAACCGAATGAGAAACAACTCGCCA
>CAYSBO010000037.1:0-10653 GCA_964429285.1 uncultured Dehalococcoidales bacterium
TCTGGGGATACCCTGGAAGAATTGCCTGATTTCGCGGGCATCGGTTAACTCGCTCAACAAGAACAGGGAGGCGAAAATACTGTCGGGGTAATAGCCTGCCTCAGGGATGACATAGACGCCTACCTCTTCTACCCCCAGGGCCGCGTCGAGTTCCCGCGCCAGATAAGCGACCGCGACATCGCCTACTCTGCCCCTGATCACTTCTGCCCCCAGGTCCTTCACCGCCAGGTCAAGAAGAGTTCCAGCCTCTACTGTGGTTGCGACCTTTTTTCTTCCCGTTCTCTCGATGACCAGTCTCGAGATAAAGGCAATTGGCTCATTGAAACCCAGAAAACCCTCTTCGTCACAGAAGACAACGCGGTCGGCATCGCCGTCAAAGCAAATAGCCAGGTCAGCACCATGTTGTCTCAGGAAAGCAACCGTGCCCTGGAGTGTATCTGCCTTGGGCTCGGGATTTCTCCCCGGGAAAAGACCGTCGGGCTCGTCGTTCAGCGGTATTACGTTCAGGCCCATCTGAACAAAGATGTCGCTGGCAAACCGCGAGGCGGCGCCATTGCCGGGGTCGACCACTATCTTCAGCCCGTGATCAAACGTCGATTGAGAGAACTTGCTTCTAACAAACGAGAGGTATCTTTGTTTCATATCGTGCGCTTGCTCTAAGTCCCCTCTCTTTCCCTGGCGGAATTGTTTCTCAAAAAAAATTCTCTCTATCTCCCCCTCTTGAGCTTGACTGTATCCCAGTGAGCTTTCGGTGAAGAGTTTGATGCCGTTGAACTCGGGGGGATTATGAGACGCCGTGATCATAATACCAGCGGCGAAGGCTAATTCCCGGGTGAGCAATGCCAGCGCCGGAGTAGGCAAGATGCCCAGATCAACCACGTTTATGCCAGCGGCAAGCAACCCCGAGGTGACCGCTTCCTTAATCAGTTCCCTGCTTGTCCTGGTATCGGTAGCAATACAAACTGTGGAAGCTTGAGGTAAGTTAGTGCCTACAGCTAAGGCTACCTCGCGGCAGAGGTTGGGCGCCAAGTCCTCATTGACTACGCCGCGAATGCCGCTGGTGCCAAATAGCCTTCTTGTATTCATTTGCTCTCTGGCTGTGTCGTTGTGGCTGGTTCTCATCTTGAGTGGGCCAACGGACCTCCGGCATATCATTCCACAAGGTCAGGAAATGCTCTAGTTGATAGACCCTGTGAACAACGTGAGGGCTAAGATCACCCTGAACAAAGATAACACGGAATTGACTGGTTTCGCAACAGGCAAAAACTGCCGTCGCGAGGCCGTCGGGATATGCTAAACTATGCTTCCGCCGGAGCCGGTGCTGCTTTGGAAACATATAATGACAGAGGAAATAGCTTGGGTTCTGCTAGCCACCGTGTCGCCCATTAGCGAACTAAGAGGTGGCATTCCACTGGGTATATTGAGGTACGGGTTAGACCCCATACTTATCTTCTGTATAGCGGTCGTTGCTAACGCACTGATATTCTTTCCCATCTTCTTTGCCTTGCGTCTTCTCTACGTCAAGATTCTGTCCCGAATTCCCCTGTTCAACAGGTATCTGAATAATCTGAGAAGGCGAGGTGAGCCCAAAGTAGAGAAATACGGCTTCTGGGGGTTATTCTTGTTTGTGGCTGTACCGTTGCCTATCACCGGAGCATATACGGGGACTATTCTGGCCTGGCTGCTGGGCATGGGTTGGAGGAAAGCCTTCCCGGCCGTTGGGCTGGGGGTAGTTGTGGCTGGCGTTATAGTACTCTTGATAACCCGTCTAATAGAGCTGGGGATACTCAGCGCGCCATGGATTTTTCCGGGCTGGCTGAATTAGGTTGCGACCACGGCTTCGGACGCGATTCTCCAGGTGAGCGAGCTAAGACTCAACTCCACGCTGAAAGACAATACGAAAGCTGGGTATCCTGTGCACAGATACCCAGCCCCGCAACAATTCTGAGATTCGCAGTACTACTTCTAGCCCTTGCCTATTCTGAACATCTTGGTCCCACATACGGGACACACACCTTGAGTGGCCGGCCTGCCGTTCTTCATGGTTATGCTCTTGGTATCTTTCATTTCCCTCTTGGCACGGCACTTCATGCAGTATGCTTGCATCTGTTCACCTCCCTTTTTATACAAGGATAAGCCATACGTTGCTCGAATGTCAATAGTTTTGGTCAAATATTCGTCAAATATTGGGGAAAATCTCGTTACTTGTGTGCATTGCGCCCGGTTCGACTCGGATAGCGACGTCCAATGGGTGGGTTTATCAATGACGGGCACGGTCACTCAGTTGAATGATTTGACAGGTAAGTTAGGAGTGAAGTTGCTGGAGCACCTGTCGCGCTTTCTGACTTGCTCGAGCGCGGTGACTTATCTGGTTCTTCAGCTGTAGAGAAAGTTCAGCCATGGTCTTGCCTGTCTCGGGAAGGTAGAAGATAGGGTCATAGCCAAAACCATTCTCCCCTTTGGCCTCAAAGGCAATCATGCCTTGACACTCCCCATAGCATACCTCGGACAGGCCTTCCGGACTTGCTACAGCGATAACGCACTTGAAACGGGCTGTTCTCCTCTCCCAGGGAATACCGTTGAGTCTAGCCAGAAGCAAGTTCACCTTGTCGGCATCCGTGGCAGCTTGGCCAGCAAAGCGGGCTGATTGCACGCCGGGCTCCCCGCCGAGCGCATCCACCTCCAGGCCTGAGTCATCAGCGAGAGTGGTGAGCTGGCTTAGGCCGGCATAGGTAATGGCTTTCAGTCGAGCATTTTGCTCGTAGTTGCTGCCTGACTCTGCGACAACCTCTTCTATTTGTTGCTCAGCCAGTGTGGTTATCCGATAGCCAAGGCCGTCCAGGAGAAGGCAGTATTCCTTGATTTTCCCTTGGTTGGAACTGGCAAGAAGAAGCTCGGGCATTTGTACCCTTGGGGCAAACTAGATATCCTCGAATCTCGGCGCTAGCTTCCTGGCCACTTCAGGCATAGTGGTGTATTCCATTTCCTCAAGGGGCAGCCGATGTGGTTCAAAGGGACCCATTCGGCGCAGGAAATCCGCCATAATGTTTGCTTGATGACGAGCTTCATCGAAAGCCGGGTCATCAAAGAGGTCACGGGGCCCAACGAGCTTGCCGTTGGCAATCTGAAAACCAGCAGCCACCACTCTGGGGGGACCATCAAACCGGCATGGATTGCTTTCGCGGACAGGCACCGGCATTAACGGGCCGTTGTGTGACCCTCTCATCCAACCTTCTACTATATGAGGAGATGCAAAGGGCTCCAGTATTTCGCCCACAGCGGGAAATTTTCCCTGGGAGCGAATGACGCAAACAGGGTCGTCCTTACCTATATATCTGCCTGCCATGAGAGATAATCTCTCGGTAGAGGAAACGGCGGCGATTTCACCGCTCTCTTTATGGTACACCGCTTTGACGGCGTAACGGCCGGGCGCCCCGAGGTATATCAGCATATCGTATATTTCCTCAGGGGCATTAAACGCAATCTTCTTATGCTCTTTGACGTCGTGGACTTCAAAAGTGAATCCGGAGTGCATATTGGAGGCTATCACCAACCCTATTGTGTTGAAAGGGTCGGCAAATATCTTGTACAGCGGGAGGTTCCAGGCACCGGAGGCGGTCTTATCTGCCATGAATATTATTATGGTTTCAGCCTTCCGCTCGGAGAACTTCATTTCAGCTGTGCCAGGTCCCATCCCTTTGACATTGCCCGAGAAGGCATCGGCCAGAAGGTCTTGCCCGGCACCGTGTAGCTTCAACTTCTTAGCTACTTCAGTGCATTCCACAAATGTGTCCCACGCTAACTTGTGTATCTTCTCGCTATCCTCACCTTGTTCATGGGTCATTATCAGCTGGAGGTCGTCGCCACAGACCGTAACGTGATGGTCTATAAGCAATCCCTGGCCCTGGGCTTGTTCCAGTTTTTCCCTGGCTTTTTGCACTACGTCAGGGTGGCTGGAGGAATGCCCGACGTACCCGCCTATATCTGCCTTGATAGTGCTTAGAGTTACTTCCATCTCACCTCCTGCAATACAGCTATAGTTTAGCAACAGCAAAGCCAAACGTCAACGTTTGATAGGGATGAAAATGCTGGTTTTGAGCTCAATGCCCCGGTATATCAAGTCCTTGACGAAGGTCTTCTTGCTGGTCGGGTAACAAGGAATTCCTTGTTGCCTCAGTTCCTGGTCGCATTGCCTGTTCTTCCGCGGGAATCTTGGCTCACAAGGACAGGTTTCCTCAAGGCAACATAGCCCCAGTGGCAGGCTCAAAGGAGCATCGATCGCTACTACTCGCGGGCGATAGAAATTGAGCATAGCGATGATGTCTCGGTTGCCGGTCAAGAAGCCGGGGTAAATAAGTGGGGATTCATTATCCAACCCTAAACATGCGCTGGGTTTAGCATCTGTTGAGGTTAAGTCAATGCCGAAAAAAGCAGGGTACTTCACGTTACCCCAGAAGGCTTTACACCTAGCCGCTTCAATATCTCTCTGGCTGCTACTATACCGGAGGCAGAAGCCTGCACCAAGCCCCGGCTTACACCCGCACCGTCGCCGGCGGCAAACATGTTGGCGATTTCCGTCTCCAAACGAGGGGTCAACTTCAGCTGACTGGAGTAGAATTTGACCTCTATCCCGTAAAGCAAAGTTTGAGGAGAAGCGACGCCAGGAACCAGTTTGTCCATAGCTCGAAGCATTTCCACTATGCTCTTGAGATAACGGTAAGGCAGGGCAAAACTCAAATCTCCTGGAGCTGCCGCCTTCAAGCTCGGTTTCAGGGGATTACCGTCAAGGCGAGCTTGCGTGGAGCGACGACCATCCATTAAGTCACCCAGTCTCTGCACTAGTACACTGCCACTGAGGATATTAGCTAGCCTTGCCAGATACTTACCATAGGCGATAGGTTCATGGAAAGGCTCAGTGAAAGTCGTGCTTACCAGAAGAGCAAAGTTAGTATTTCTTGTTTTGGGTTGCGCATAACCAGTGCCGTTGAAGGTAATGACAGGCTCGGAGCCGCCTGTGGACTCCATAATTACCTCGCCTCCCGGGCACATGCAGAAGGTCCTAACCCGGTCGTTGAAACTCCTGGAATAGAACTCCAGTTTGGACTCATACAGTGTTGAAGTCAGCTTCTCCGTAGTCGCCATTGGTACTTCAACTCGGCAGCCCACGTCTACAGGATTAGATTCCAAGCTTAGCCCAAGCCTATCAGCCTCATTGCACAGCCATTCTGACCCCTCCCTGCCCGGGGCTAGGAGCAAATAACGACAGCTTAGCCTTTCACAATCGCTGGTCTCAATAGCTTCAACCGTACCATTGTCAACTATGATATTCCCAATTGTTGTTCTCAGCCTTATGTCCAATCTTGATGATAGATGATCCCTCATAGCCTTCAATGTTTCGAGACAGAACTCTGTGCCCAGGTGGCGCAACTTGACGGGGGTTAGTGTGAGTCCGGCTTCGGCAGCCTGTTGCTCGAGTGCGCGTGTATTGTCGCCCACTCCATAGACTTTGGAAGGAGCACCGAACTTGAGGTAGACAGAATCAACATAGTCGATGAGTGCTCTGGCTTGCTCAAAGCCAATCAGTTCTGTGAGCCGGCCACCCACCTGGGTGGACAAAGTCAGTTTGCCGTCGCTGAAGGCCCCCGCCCCTCCAAAGCCACTTACCAAATGACACGGGGAGCATAATCGACAGCTCTCGCTTCCATTCTGAACGGGACAAACACGATTTTCAAGTTCTCTTCCCTTATCCAGAAGCAAGACGCTGAGACCGGCGTTAGACAGTTCTAAGCTAGCGAATATACCCGCAGGACCGGCACCAACTATGGCGACATCATAGGTTTTGGCCATTGACATTCGTTCTAGTGGCTATTGACTTGACCAAGCGGCGGCAAGTCTTCCTGTTTGGGGCGCTCCAAGGGCTGTGGAGCTGCGTCGAGCCGCAAATAGTCAAGCCATTCTATAGTTTACTCCGTTACCGGTCAAATGACTTTGCCCCTGTTAGCGGTGGTATGGCCTACAGGCATGATGTACAGTGGTCTAAGCTGTTCATCTACTCCCAGAGTCTGTCTTACCTCTTCGTCGCGAAAGGCGCCAACCTCTACGGTTGCTAAGTCTAGAGCTACAGCTTGAAGATGGATATTTTCACCCACGTGTCCGACCTCCATGTGAGTATATCGTTCTCCACGTCTGCCGTATTTAGAGCAGGTCCTATCATAGAGGGCGCAGACAACAATGTCGACTGGGGCCTCGAGAAGAAACTCTTGGTTCAGAGCTGCTCGCGCTAGATCTGGCCTTGAATCTCCTGGCTTGTGTAAGCTCAAAGAGTGAGAGTGTGCTTCGTAGTGGTAGATACCAGCCTGTATTTCGCCCGAGACGGGCTGCGCCTCGCCTGCAGTGATGCCCTGTTTTCCGATGAACACAAAAATCTCCAGTGGATAGGTAGCTCCGGCACTTGGTGCCGTCTTGAGCGTTCTCTCACCGCTAAGGCCTTGGGCTGCCCAAAGTATCTGACTTAGTTGGGACAGAGTCAATGCCTCTGCACGGAAGGTACGAACTGACCTACGCTTTTCTATCGTTTCCTCCAGTGATAACTTACCTTTCAATTGAGGAGGAGGAAGCCTAATCTCAGTCTTATTCATTGCCTAACTCACCTTAGCTCTTCTCCTTTTTCATTCCCCCGGTGAACAATTATACAATACACAAAATGGCCGGCGGTACCTTTGTTTGTTGCTCCGTTTTGCACGTCGCTTAGGCTGTTGCTACAATTAACAAGAGTAGCTCCAATTTGACTTCTCCACGTAGAAGGGTTATATGTTTGTATAGTCTAAGGAATGATCGAGAAGCCCCAGGTGAAGCTGCAACTGTCAAGTTCTACA
Source organism: uncultured Dehalococcoidales bacterium (assembly GCA_964429285.1). Taxonomy (GTDB): domain Bacteria; phylum Chloroflexota; class Dehalococcoidia; order GIF9; family AB-539-J10; genus RBG-13-51-36. The sequence continues at coordinate 6,876 of CAYSBO010000037.1, forward strand.
TGGAATCTAGCCCGAAGGGGTAGATACTAATGCCGCATAAACGTCATATGGAGTGCGCTCTATCTCTGGCTAGATTGGCTATGGGATATACTAGTCCTAACCCTGCTGTGGGGGCAGCAATCATTAAAGATGGAGTTACTGTGGGCATGGGGTATACTCAGCCTATCGGCTCGGAGCATGCCGAGGTTATGGCTCTTCGTCAGGCCGGTGATAAGGCAGAAGGTGCCACCATGTATGTTACCCTGGAGCCCTGTTCCCATTATGGGCACACCCCACCTTGCACCCAGGCAATAATAGATGCTGGCATTTCGGAAGTGTACATAGCTCTGCTTGACCCCAACCCGGTGGTCTCAGGCAGGGGCATAGGCAAGCTGAATGAAGCGGGTATCAAGACGCACATAGGAATATGTGAGCAGGAAGCTTACGGCGTAAACGAGGCTTATGCTAAGCATATTACGACTGGTTTGCCGTTCGTTATTGCCAAATTTGCCATGAGCCTGGACGGCAAGATTGCTACCAAGACCGGTGACTCCAAGTGGATAACTAAGGAGGAGGCCAGAAGGTACGCACATGCTTTGCGCCACACCGTGGACGCCATAATGGTGGGGGTGAACACCGTTGTTGTTGATAACCCTCACCTCACCGCTAGAGGCTGTGGTGGTAGGGGTGGAGTAGGCAGGAAGCAGCCCTTACGGCTGGTTGTTGATAGTAAGGGAAGAGTGCCGCTGAGCGCTCATATTTTTGAGGCACCGGGCGAAGTACTCCTTGCTGTAGCTGCGCCCTTTGATGCTACGAAAAAGGGAAAACTTGTACAAGCCGGTGCCGAAGTGCTGGAACTGCCTGCCAGAGGAGAGGTAGTAGATATTGTAGAGCTATTGAGGTTGGTGGGGAAGCGGGAGATTGTCACCGTCCTGGTGGAGGGAGGCGGCGAGCTTCTCGGTTCACTTTTTGACCATAACATGGTGGACAAAGTCCTGGTTTTTGTCTCACCGGTTATCATCGGTGGTAGCGGGGCTGCGAGCGTGGCAGGAAATGGCGTAGCCAATATGAGCCGGGCATCGCGTCTGAGCCGAGTGGACGTAAAGAGGTTCGGGGATGATGTACTAGTCAGTGGGTATGTCGGGAAAGGATTGGCGGAAGAAGCATAGGACGCCAAAAGGTACACGATGTTTACGGGTATAGTCGAGGAGATTGGCATCGCCAAAGAAACGACCCGGGATCGCTTAGGCTTCGAAGCCTGTGAGGTGCTCCAGGGAATGAAAGTCGGCGACAGCATAGCGGTTAATGGGGCTTGCCTGACGGTGGTATCCTTGGAAAATCAGGGGTTCAGTGTTAACATTATGCCTGAGACGTTACGGAGCACGAATCTGGGCGGCCTTCACTACAACGACCATGTGAACCTGGAGAGGGCACTGCCGTTAGGGGGCCGCCTCGGCGGTCATCTGGTCTTGGGCCACGTCGATGATACAGGGGAAGTCATGGATATAGCCGGAGAAGAAGGCGCCCGTATCATGAAGGTTTCGGCACCTGAGAGACTGATGCCCTACATCGTGGACAAAGGCTTCGTCGCTGTCGATGGTGTTAGCCTTACCGTCGTGGCCTTTGATGCCGTTTCCTTTGTTGTATCTCTGGTAGCTTACACCATAGAACATACTACTTTGGGAATGAGGAGGCCCGGAGACGTGGTCAACATAGAAGCGGACATCCTGGCCAAATATGTGGAAGGGCTTACGGAAAGAAGAACACAGGGTTTAACCTTTGAGTTGCTTAGAGAATACGGATTTACAGGGGGAACCGATGCTGTCTAGCATTTCGGAGGCAATTGAAGACATAAGGGCAGGCAAGTTCGTCATTATCGTTGACGACGAGTCGCGTGAGAATGAAGGGGACCTCGCTATGGCTGCCGAGAAGGTTACCGCTGAGGCGATAAACTTCATGTCCAAGCATGGTCGGGGGCTGATTTGTCTTCCTGTCATTGGCCAGAGGCTCGACGAACTAGGAATACCGCTGATGGTTAGCAATAATACTTCACCTTACTCGACTGCTTTCACGGTGTCTATTGAGGCGAAGGACAACGTTACAACCGGCATCTCTGCCTTCGATAGAGCTCAGACCATAAAGACAGTTCTCGATCCGGGTACCAAGGCGGATGATCTTGCTCAGCCAGGGCATATATTCCCTATTCGAGCCAGGGAAGGCGGGGTGTTAGTACGAGCAGGGCATACTGAAGCTATTGTTGATTTGGCCAGGCTAGCTGGACTTTATCCTGCGGGGGTCATCTGTGAGATCATGGATGAAGACGGAACTATGGCTCATCTGCCTCAGCTTGAAGCTATGGCCGCTGAGTTTGGCTTGAAGATTGTAACCATCGCGGATCTGATTTCCTACCGTATTCGCCATGAAAAGCTGGTGCAAAGAGTGACTGAAGCCAAGCTGCCTACCCTCCATGGCGAATTCATGGCTATCGCCTATAGAAGTGCTGTTGACGCTGCTGAACACATTGCCCTAATTAGAGGCGACATATCCAATCATGAACCAGTGTTAGTTCGCGTTCACAGTGAGTGCCTGACCGGTGATGTCTTTGGCAGCTTGAGATGTGATTGTGGGGCTCAGATCGAAATGGCTTTACAGAAGATTGCCAGGGAAGGTCGGGGTGTCCTTCTTTATATGAGGCAGGAGGGAAGGGGAATTGGGTTTCACAATAAGCTTTGTGCCTATGCTCTTCAGGATCAAGGTATGGATACCGTGGAAGCCAACATAGCTCTAGGTTTTGCCCCTGATTTGAGAGATTATGGAGTGGGCGCCCAAATTCTGGCTGACCTGGGTTTACATAACATCAGATTGCTTACCAATAATCCCAAGAAGGTGATTGGGTTGGAGAGCTACGGAATCAAGATAGTCGAGACCGTTCCGCTGATAACTCCGGCTACCCCTTACAACAGTCGATATTTAGAAACCAAGCAGAAGAAGCTAGGACATATCCTAGGTATACAGGAGGCAAGTAATGGCTAAGCACTATGAAGGGATCTTGATAGGGAAAGAGCTCAAGTTTGCCGTTGTTGTTTCTCGGTTCAATGAGCTAATAACCACCAAGTTACTTGAGGGAGCGAAGGACGCCTTGGTGCGTCATGGTGTGGACGAGGGCGACATCGACGTTATCTGGACTCCAGGTTGTCTGGAGATGCCGCTCGTGAGCAAGAAGGTGGCGCAAAGTAATAAGTACAATGCCATTGTATGCCTTGGCGCAGTGATTCGTGGCGGTACTCCCCATTCTGAGTATGTTGCTTCCGAGGTGAACAGAGGGATTGGTAGGGTCAGTCTGGATACCGGGTTACCGGTAATACAAGGCATAATTACCGCTGATACCCTGGAGCAGGCTATCCAGCGGGCAGGGGCTAAAGAGGGCAACAAGGGATTTGCTGCCGCGGTGAGCGCTATCGAAATGGCGAATCTCCTCAGGGCTATTCAGTGATTTTGTAGACTTTGTCACCACGCCTTACTCTGTCAGGGACTTTTATGCCGATAAGGTCACCGGGTTTGCCCTCGGTGATGTTCACCCGTTCAATCTGCATAGATTCGACAGCCAGCTCCATATCCGTGGAACTGCCCTTGATGTGGATCTTATCGCCTATTCTCAACGCACCACTTAGTTCTATGCCGGCTACCACAGGCTTGGCAAAGAAATCTGTTACCTTACCGATTTCCACTTCGGACATTTCCTTAACACCTCCTTTCAGGTGCCCATCATACACTTTTCCCACTCAGAAATCAACGAAGT
>CAYSBO010000038.1:0-10046 GCA_964429285.1 uncultured Dehalococcoidales bacterium
TGCTCCTGGCCCACGAACTCGTGAAAAGTCTGTGGTCGCATCCGCGCCGCCAGGGGCATGCCGCGAGGCAAATCCTTCTCCTCCGCCTGGTGAAAAAGAGGCATCCCGTCCATTACCGGTATTCACGACCTACTGCTTGAATCTCCTCACCTCAAACCGATAAAGCTTGATCGGTTCACCGGCCGATATGCCCGCCTTAAGGCGACAAATGGCAATTTGCTCCTCCACGCTATCAACGCCCTCCAGATCAGGCAGCAGAAGTCCTTTTTTCAGACCACTTTCCACAATAACGCCGTATTTCTGGTGATCGAGCTGGCTGACATCCGCGACCGGCTCAGGTTTAGCAAGGATATCCACACTGTATTCGAGTTCATCGAGCTCAGACGCATCCACCGGAGGGAAGCGAGGGTCCATGGTAGAGGAATTAATGGCGTTGGCTATGATTTCTTCAGCCACATTATCCCTGGTTGGCTCGAAGGTGCCGATACATCCTCTCAACTCCCCGTATTTGTGCAGGGAAACAAAAGCGCCCGCCCGCTCTCTCATTTCCGGGGTTAACTCCCTTGGTCGGGCGATTTTGCCTTCTCGAACATAGGTTTCCACAGCCTCCTTGGCCAGCCTTACCACAGGGTGTATTCCACCTTCTTCTTCCATGATCACCACCACTATCCCCTGAAATTAAGCTCAGCACCGCAGAATTTGCACCTGGAGCCATCCAGCCCCACTACCTGAGCATCATAACCAACACGGCGAACAACCGTCTTGCCACAAGAATAGCACACGGTGTTTTCATACTCGTGTCCCGGCGTATTGCCCAGGTAGACGAATTTCAGCCCTGCCTCTTTCCCAATCCTATACGCCTTTTCCAGAGTGGATACCGGCGTGGCCGACAGATGGGTGAATTCGTACAGAGGATGGAAACGAGTCACGTGCCAGGGGGTAAGCTCACCCAGATTATCTCGAATCCAGGTAGCAATGTTCTTAAGTTGCTCATCGTCGTCATTCATGGTGGGAATGACATTGGTCACCACCTCGACGTGCATACCCCACTTCTCCTTGGCCCGTTTGGCTACGTCCAGGATGCCCCGCCACTGAGCAATTTTGGCCAACTGGCGGTAGAACTGGTCGGTGAAACCCTTGACATCTACCCTCCAGGCATCAAGCCATGGACCCATGGCATCCAGGGCCTCAGGGGTGGCATAGCCATTGGTGACGTAGACGGTGTACAGGTTGTTCTCCTTAGCCAGCTTCGCTGAGTCCAGGGTATACTCCAACCAGATGGCGGGCTCATTGTAGGTCCAGGCAATGCCCTGGCAATTATATTTCCTGGCCAGCTCTATCTCTTTTTCCGGGGGCACTTGCTGAGAGGCCGGCGGGATATCTGCACAGGAGATCTCCCAGTTCTGGCATCCTTTGCAGTGGAAATTGCATCCCCAGCCGCCTAAAGAAAGGGCATACGTACCCGGAAAGAAATGAAACAAAGGTTTCTTCTCAATATGGTCGGACGCCATCGAGGATACCTCAGCATAGTTCATGGCATACACCGTGCCGTCCCGATTGATCCGCATACGGCAGAGGCCAAGACTGCCGGGATTGATAAGGCATCTCCACTGGCAGACATTGCACCTGACCCTGCCGCCAGGGAGCGTCTCATAGAGCATCGCCTGCTTTTCCATCACTTACCATTATAACATCACGGCCCAGCCTGACATAAATATCGGTCTGTCCGATACCGAACCGCTGCGTTGAGGGTCTGGAATCCAGCCGCTGGTACTGCCAACCTCTGTCCTTCGTTCCCTTTCTCAATGTGAGAGCGTCCGGCTGGAGGTGGACTCCGGGCAGGGTGGCATTCTGCATACGGGCTCAGGCGCGGGCAAACCCTGGCCTTACCCTACGGATTGTCAACGCGTACCTGGCTCAGGTCGGGAATCCCCAGGAGGCTGAGCTCGTAGCCTTCGACATAGGGCCTCACCAGGACATAGTTGGCGCCGTGCCACAGAGGTATGCAGGGAGCATCATCCAGCACGATTTGCTCAGCCTGCCGGTACATAGCGAGGCGGGTGGCATTGTTCTGTTCTACAGCAGCGCTGTCAAGCAAAGCATCCAGGTCAGGATTGCTGTACTCGAAGGCATTGTTCTCGCTTCCAGTACGGAACAGGATATCCAGGAAGTTATGCGGGTCCGGGTAGTCAGCTATCCAGGCCAGGGCGAACATCTCGTCCTTTTCTTGCTGCAAGTTGTAGATGAAATCCTCTGGTTCCATCTGCCTCACCGAGACCTCCACGCCCAGGTCCTGCTGCCAGCCCTGGATGATGGCACCCAGGTAAGCGGGAATGTAGTTGCCGTAGCCGGTAACGGTCAGGGTAATAGGGGGGAGATTCGAGACATCTTCGTATTTCGACATGGCGATGAGGTCGTTTGCCTTCTGCACATCGTAGTCCAGTCCTTGCAGAGACTCGTTATATGCAGGCATGCCCGGTGGGAGAATGCCGTCGGCTTCATTTACCATATCCATCAATATCACTCCGGTTATGCTCTCTTTGTCCACAGCATGGGAGAAAGCACGGCGCACGTAGGCGTCGTCGAAGGGAGGTTGGGCAGTGTTGAAGCCAATATAATCCAGGCTGAGTTCGGGCGTTACGCTTAACTGGGGATAAAACGGGCCGCTCTCGTCACGCACCCGGTAGATGTAACTCCCGTATACAGGAACGACATCAATCTGCCCTAATTCATACATGGGCATGGGCGAACCAGCCAGAAGATAGTAGACCTGCTGCAACTTGGGCGGCCCACCATAATAGTCCTCATTCCGCTCCAAAATCAACCACTGCCCCGTCTGCCACTCCTTCAATACGAATGGTCCCGTCCCATCCGGCTCCCGCCACCAATTCTGCCCGGACTCGACATCAGTCCTGTCAACCACAAGGGCGGTGGGATAAGCCAGCTTGCTCAGGAAGTAAGCCCTGGGAGCATCAATGGTAACCTGGAGAGTATAGTCACCGAGGACTTCGACCCCGGAGATTTCCTCCGCTATTCCTGCCACCATGTCTTTGGCACCTACGATATCGCCCAGATAGGTCGCTGCCGTGCCCGAGCCGGTATCAGGGTCGCAGGCTCGCTCCCAGGAGTATTTGAAATCGGCAGCTTCGACCTCCCTGCCACTGTGAAATTTCACCCCCTGTCGCAGGTGGAAGGTATACGTTTTGCCATCGGTGCTTTTCTCCCAGCTTTCAGCAATATCAGGCACCACATTCATCTCATGGTCGAGACGAACCAGACCGGAGAAGATCTGCATGATGTAAGTATAAGAAGAGAAGTCGGCAGCGATGGCCGGATCCAGCGTTATGGGGCCGCTATCCCGCAGACGAAGGATGCCTTCACCAGCGGGAGGCAGCTGGTCAGGCAGACAAGCAATCGAAGGCAAGACCAGCGAAGCCGCCAACAGACAAAGCAATGATGCAGGTCGCCAAATTCTTTTCACTGGCCCAATCCATCCGCAAATCCTATTACGTCCAGTGCAAATCTGTAGACGCGACCTTTGAACTCGCTTTTGAATCTTGCTTTGTCATTTTGCATTTTCTTGTTTTAGCTCTTTGAGTTTAGCTCTTTCAGGCGGTATTCCATGCTGCCCAGACCCAACTCCTGGGCAGTGCGTATCTGCACCAGGCTGTCCGCACCGTTTATCTCACCCAGCACATCGGGAGAGCTTACGCCGGCAAATCTGCCCAGGGGAGTGCTTTCCCCAATCAGGTCCAGGCATGCCTTGTCAATAGCCACCACGTCTGTGGAGGCCAGGATGCCGATATCTGGGACAACCGGCAGACCCGACGGTACAGCACAGTCACACATCGGTGCCACGTCCTGCACGAAATTGATGAAAGCCACTCTGGAATGGAACCGGCTTAACACCCCGGCAGCAGCATGAGCCAGGTAGACCTGGAACCTCTCCTGAGCGCCGGGAGGCAAGGAAAAAACGCCTTCCGGACAGAGATAGAGGCAGTCATTACAATTCATGCATTTCTCTTCGTCACGCGCTATTCTATCCTCAACTAAAGACAAAGCCATGAAGGGACAGGCTTCAACACATTTCCCGCAGCCTGTGCACCTGGACAGGTCGATGACACCTCGACCCACCCTGTGTTGAGCAGCCTTCGACTCCTTGGTAACACAGCCCATAGCTACATTCTTGATGGAACCGCCAAACCCGGATAGCGCATGCCCCGTCATATGGGACAGCACTATCATCGAGTCGGCATTAAGGATTCCCCTGCCCACCTTTACCCGGCCCAGAGAGCAATCGGAAACCCGGCCCGGGATATTCACCCATTCGCCATCATAGCCCAGCTCCCCATCAGCGATAATGATGGGCGCCGCCATTGATTCCTCCGTAAAGCCATTGAAGGCCGCCGTAGCCAGGTATTGACCAGCCGTGAATCTCTTCCCCGGGTAGAGGACAGTGGTATCCGTGACGAACGGTTTGGCCCCGGCTTCCTTGATCAAATCGCACACCCGGCGTACCAGCGGCGGATGCAGGTAGGCACTACCGCCATATTCTCCCATGTGAACCTTCACCGCTACCGAATCACCCGAAGAGATGACACTGGCTACTGTCGAGAAAAGAGCCCTCAGCCCCCTGAGGAAAGCCCTGCTCTCGCCATACGGAAAAAAGAAAACCTCACTCAATTTGCCAGCGTTCATGATACTCGCTTGTTCAAACACTAATTCTCACAACTTGAGATACAGCACAGGGCGTACCTTAGTAGTATTTGTTCGCCATATAGAGCTACATTCAGAACAAATTCCTGGCTTTCAAGCTCAAGTGCTCCTTATCGCAGACAATAATGTGGTCAAGGACATCAATGCCTATGATCTCGCCGGCTTTGGCCAGTCGCCTGGTCAACTCAATGTCCTCTTTGGACGGCTCAGGATCCCCCGAAGGATGATTGTGCACGAATATTACCGAGGCGGCCGAGGAGGAAACGGCTTCCTTGAACACTTCACGGGGATGGACCACGCTTGTATCCAGGCTCCCTACGGAAACCGGCCTGCAACCTATCAACCTGTTCCTGGTATCCAGACAAAGCACCATGAAATGTTCCTTTTTCTTGCCTTTCAACCGGCTCCTTACCGCGGCAGCTACGTCTTCGGGGGACTTGAGCACCGGCATGCGTTTATCACCGGCATCGGCTTCCAGTCTCTTGCTCAATTCCAGCGCAGCCTTCATCTGCGCCGCCTTGGCCAGCCCGATACCTTTGGTCTGGGTCAACTCCTCTATGGAAGCATTGGCAACGCCCTTGAGATTGCCGAACCGGCTCAAGAGCTTCTGGCTGGTTACCATAACGGACTCGCCTTTGATTCCCCGGCCCAGCACCAAAGCCAGAATTTCCTGAGCGGAAAGAGCTTCACTGCCCAGTTTGAGCAGCCTCTCCCGGGGACGCTCACTGAGCGGTAGGTCGTGAACAGTAAAGGAGTCTTTCATACCTTTCTTATACAGTTGATTCTTCGGATGAACCTCGCGCACTCCGTCTCCTCAGAGCCCGAGCACCCCACAAAACCAGCGCTGTAACTAATACCGCAGACACAAGGATCAGGGCTGGGTCGGCCTGCCGTGATTCGCTCGCCGCGGCAGTCTGAGGAGTCAGCGTCTGTCGCCACCGAGCATCAAGCCCATCCATATCGAAACCGTAGACCTCCGTCAAAGCGTCATCATAGGTGCTACCTGCTTTGAGAATAGTCAGCAAGTCGAGCATCTTGTCCTGTCCGTAATCATCCAGAAGGTACTCCACGAGGCTGTAGCTCTGGGCATAGGAAAGACCGGCCTTGTCAGTCTCAGCAGAGAACGGACTGCACAGGCTGCGCACCGAAATAAGCTCATCCTCCCTGATAGCCTCCTGCAGATAGGAACTAAAGAAGGACTCAAGCTCGCCCTCGTTGTACATGGCCAACCCTTCATCAAGCCAGACAGGGAGCTGCCCGTAGGGACTGAAAGTTGCCTGATGGACAACGAGATGCGTCAGCTCATGCACCAGGGCTCGCTTGCCCCAGTCAAGTGCAGTCGGAGGGATACCGATGGCGATTATACCAAAGGCAGTGAAGGCAACACCGCCGGTCCATTCCTGTGGAAAAACCATAGCTCCCCTCAAATCAGCGCTGGAGGCATAGATATATACATCGATGGGCCTTTCGGGACAGGCGCCAATATCCTGAGTCAACCTGGCAAGTCCCTCCTGGCAGGTATCCATTAGCTCTTGGGCGAAGGAATTGTCTCCTTCATACCAGAAAATGGTCAACTCATTCCCTTGAGATACGCTGGCGGTCAAGCTCTGCCAATCATAGCGATCGTCATCGAAATGCATTACCTCGGGGGAGGTCTCCAGGCTGTTCCCCTCAGCGTCCTCAACCATCCACCAGTACGTTACTTCGGCACCGGGAGGCAAACTTGCGTTACTCATATGCCATACCCAAGTAGCATCTACCCTGGTTGCCGGAGCAAAATCAGCCCAGCCCTCACTGACAACTTCAGCGTAGTCCATCTTGTCCACCTGATAACAGAGGCGGACATCAACAATGTCAGTACTGCTTTCAGCCTCAAGAGTGAATGCAGCCTGGCTGGGGAAATCTATGGCCACCTCGGTGGCTATGACTGCAATATCATCGGCGGCAGCGACCGGGGAGGAACTCAGAACCAACAGAAGTGCCGAAGCTATCAAGCAGATATGTCTATTCATTTCCCACTTTGGACCGGAGATAAGCCGTGATAAAGCCATCCAGGTCCCCGTCCAGTACAGCATCGGGATCATTGACCTGGTAGTTAGTTCTAAGGTCCTTCACCATTTTGTATGGATGAAGAACGTAACTTCGAATTTGATTTCCCCAGCCCGCTTCGATGCGCTCACCCTTGATCCTGTCTCTTTCCTGTTCTTTCTCTTGTTGATCCAGCTCCAGAAGACGAGAATAAAGGATCTTCAAGGCGGCTTCCTTGTTTTGATGCTGAGACCTCTGACCCTGACAGGTGGCCACCAGTCCGGTAGGCAAATGCGTTATCCTGACGGCGCTGCTTGTCTTCTGCATATGTTGTCCGCCAGGTCCACTGGACCTGAAAGTATCTACCTTCAAGTCTTCCGGTGCTATTTTGACGTCCACTGTCTCTTCAGCTTCAGGCAGGACTTCCACCAGGGCAAAAGATGTGTGGCGGGCATGGTCAGCATCAAAGGGGGAAAGCCGGACCAATCTGTGTACCCCATGCTCACTTTTGAGATATCCATAGACATAGCTTCCCTTGATCTCCACGATAGCGCTTTTGACCCCGGCCTCTTCTCCGGGGGAGACGTCTAAAACCTCAGCCTGATAACCGTGCCTCTCCGCCCACCTCAGGTACATCCGGAGCAACATGTTCGCCCAGTCCTGGGACTCTGTGCCGCCGGCACCAGCATGAAGGGCAAGCATGACATTGCGACTATCGTAATCGCCGACGAAGAGCTGGTGGCTCTCCAGCCGCGCGAACTCAGAGCTTAGCTTCTTTAGCTCCCGCTGTAGCTCTTCAGCGAGACTGTAATCGTCCTCTGAGACGGCCAGATCAATCATCTCATGAAGGTCGCTGGCTTTCTTCTCCAGTTCGCGCCAGACATCGACCAGGTCCTTCTTAACCGCCAGCTGCTGCATAGTAGCCTTAGCCCTGGCCTGGTCGTCCCAGAAATCGGGTTGGGCTGCCTCTGCCTCTATCCTGGCAATTTCTTTCTCTTGGCCAGCGATGTCAAAGGTGCACCATGATGTCTGAGATTCGCCGGAGCAAGGCTTCTAGGTTTTCTTTCTCTTCTTCCATTCTTGCCCCTTATATTCGGTCAATGTGGTGAACCGCACAATTCTTGCCAAAGCTTCCCTGTCACCATAATCAAACCACCTGGGACGATAGCTCAGGTTCAAACATCAGTCTGCCCGCAGCGGCCAGGTGAGCCAGGCGGGTAGGTTCAGGAAGCCTGTAACCACGACAGCAATTCATCACCCATTGCAGAGCCGATGCCAAATCGATTTTGTGCCCCACGGAAACGTATATTGGCCTTACTCTAGACTTCGTCCTCAACGCTGCTCCAATAAGCTCCCCGTTATCCAGCAATTCAGCCTGACTACCAGGCTCTTCTCCCACCGGCTCATGTCTGCCACAGAGAATAGACTTGGCACAGCCTACGGTGGGCAAATCGAGAAAGAGTCCCAAATGTGTTGCCAGCCCCAGCCTCCTGGGATGGGCAATCCCCTGACCGTCAACCAGAAGAAGGTCTGGACTATTGGTCAGTCTCTCACTAGCAGCCAGGATCAGCGGGCTTTCTCGAAAGGACAACAGGCCGGGAATATAGGGCAGGGTAAGCGCAGCTTCGGCTATCCTTACCTCAACTACATTGAACTCAGGGTAACCCAGGACTACCACTGCTCCGCGAGCGACACCCTGAGCGTCTGGAGGAGATATGTCGACACCGGCAATAAGGCGCGGGTTAACCACTTCGTTCTCAGTCACCACCTCTCTGGCCAGGCTAGACTGTATTTCCCTTGCTCGGGCCGCGCTCACATCCCACTCGTGCAACGCACGCACTCTCATACCTGGAATTATAAAGCATTTCGCTTTCATAACAAACTTAAGGGCTGCCGATATAAAGGGATCGTGGGCTCTCACAAAGCCCACGTTATTGTCAAAAAAAACCTGCTTTGCTATAATTAGCAGTTGCCAAAATGCTTGTCCTCCCGATTGCGAAGATAAGTTATTCACAGGGTTTTTCTAGCAGAACTATACAGAACTATTGAGGGGATATACTATGCCGGAAGAAATCACCAGTAGTGTAGAAGCCATTGAGGTCGAAGCCGAAAAGGTGCTCGCGGACGCTAGGACCAGAGCCAACGAAATCCTTCTCCAGGCCAGGGAAGAGGCCAAGAAAATACTCGCCGCTCAGTTGGACATGGATGAGGTAAAGGCTTTCTCCGATAAGTTTGTGAGCAGGGCCCAGACAGAAGCCGGCAAGAAGATCGAGGACGCCGAGAAACAAGCTGACGAAATCAGCGCCACTGCCGACAAGAAAGTGAAAGAGATTACCAAGCTGGTCACGGATATCGTCATCGGCGGAAGTTAGTATGCTACCTGTATTCGTCAATACAGCTGACCCCATGGCCAAAGTCAGGGTCGTGACGACCAAGGATTACTCCACTCAGACCATCAAAACTCTGCATACCGCCGGTGTGCTTCACGTTGAGGAGAGCGAAGAGCTGAAGCCTGTAGACAAAGAGGCAATCGAAAGGGAAAGAAGGGTGGTCAACGAATTACTAACCGGCATCAACGATGTATTGGCCTACATACCAAAGGGGGAAAGAGTATTCCTGAGAGAGGACCTGGAGGTTATATATACCAGACCCTTTCAGGAAGTTGACAGCGAAGTACGATCACTCTGTACCAAGCTCAGCAACATGCACCAGAGCGCCACCAAATTGGACGAAAACGTTAAGGCGCTAAGGGAACTGAGCAAGTACCTCGGCTCCCTGGAGCAACAGGCCAACATGAGGCTGCAAGACCTAGGTTTCTCTGGGAGCTATCTCTTTTCTCGCCTGTTTGTCTTTCCAAACGATGTATTTGAAACAGCATATTCCAAACTCAGAGACCACCTGCTTGAGAGCCTTACAGGCACAGCAGGAAATGAGACTGTCTTGTACGCTATTGCCAGAACGGAAGACAGGGAGAATATAGAGGCCACCGTCAAGGACTGGGGAGGCAGTATTTTGCCGGTACCAGCCGAAAATGTGACCGTGGAGGAGTTTCTTGCAGAAGCGGATGGCAAAATCCAGAACCTTGAAGAGGAGCTAGCAAGGCTCCACCAGGAGATCGAAAGCAAAACCAGGGAAAATTTGGAGAAGCTCGTCCTGTTCAGGGAGGCATTATCAGCAGAGGCGGAGAGGTTAGCAGTTCTGTCAAAAGCCTCTGAGGCAGAGTACGTTACTTTGGTCGAGGGATGGATCCCCGAGAATGCTGTTGAAGCGACAACTTCCACACTCAGAGAAGAGATTGGCTA
>CAYSBO010000039.1:0-9900 GCA_964429285.1 uncultured Dehalococcoidales bacterium
AGCTACACGATATCCAATACCGGTACTGAAAACGATGTTTACAACCTCGAAGTCAGCGCCAATTGGGACGCTTACCCGGGCACCGATTCTCTCTCGCTGCAGGCAGGAGGATCAGCTCAGGTGATGGTAAGCCATACGGTCCCCATGGAAACTACCGAGGACGCATCCGACGCAGGAATTCTCGTGGCCAGCTCGGAGGGAGCTTCTGCCGACGCCACCTTTACCACTACTGCACAGGTGGAGGAGGAACCGATCGCTCCCGTTATCGACCTGTTCAGAGTGAGCGACAGGAGCAATCCCGCCTGGGCATGGGTAACCATTGACTGGGCCGTTTCTGATGCCGATAGTAACCTGGTTAGCGTTGAAATCCTCATGACTCTTAACGGTGAAGTGGTCGATTCGGCGGTGTTCCCTGTGAATGGCTATTACGCCAACGGAAAATGCGAGTTGCGCAACCGTGATAAGCAAAACAATACTTACGGGATAACCTTGATTGTTACCGATGCCGACGGCAATACCACTTCCAAGACTGAGTCAATTTGTTTGTAAGAAAGACTGTATATCTTGACGGAGCGGTAGCAAAAACGGTCTTAAAAGTAGTTAGCGAAGCTCCTGGAGCCCTGAAAAAACCCCAGGAGCTTCGTTTTCCGAACCATCTGAAGGTTGAGTAGGCCTACATCTCGGTTTTGAGCCATCCAAATCGGAGACTTGCCAATACGGGCCATTTGCTCTAAAATCAATCAATTATTCAGCGCAGGATAGCTTCAGCTAAGCGTAACTTGTAAGGCAAGGAGTTTGAATGACGAAAGCAGGCGTCTCCTCCATCCTGGCGGATGGAACAGTCTACAGTAAGAGAAGGGGCTTCTGCCCTTTGTCCACACCCCCTGCAGAGGCTTATGCCTCTATCGTGGGCGAAAAGACGATAGAAAGGCTGCACAATGCAGCTCAGAAGCTCAAAGGCCGCAAAATACTGGGGTTGAGTTCCACCGCTCAAGGCGGTGGCGTCGCCGAGATGCTTTATAGCGGTGTCCCGTTTGTGGACATGCTGGGCATAGAAACGGAGTGGAAGACCATCGGCGGCACGAAAGAATACTTCGAGTGCACGAAAGAGCTACACAACCTGCTGCAAGGCAAGCAAGGTTCCCTGAGTCCAGAGTGCCAGCGGATCTACTTCTGCCACCTCGAAGAGTGGGCCAGGCAGAACCTTATTGACTGGGAACCGGACGTGGTAGACGTGCATGACCCGCAGCCGTTGGGTTTGCATCGCTATCTCAAGAAGCCCGGACAAACCTGGCTATGGAGATGCCACATCGATATTGATGAGGAAAATGTAAGGGGTAACCCCACTTTGTGGGGATTCCTTACCGAGAGGGCCGAGCCCTATGACGCCGCCATATTTTCAGCCGCTCAGTACATTGTCTCGCGGTGGCCGGTCCCCAAGTTCATAATTCCTCCCTTCATTGACCCCCTTTCCCAGAAGAACAGGGAACTAAGCCAGGAGGAGATAGACAGCGTCCTCGCCAAATACCACATAGACCCCAGAGTGCCAATCATCGCCCAAATTGGCAGGTTTGACCCCTGGAAAGGGCTAGACAGGACAATCGCCACCTATCGGCGGGTGAGGAAGGAGAAGAAATGCCAGCTTATATTAGCAGGCGGCCTGGCTTCCGACGATCCAGAAGGGCAAAGGATTCTGGCCAGAGTTTGTGAAGATACAAAAGACGACGAGGACGTACACGTGCTGAACCTGTCATTGAGCAACCGGCTAGAGAACTATGGGGAGGTGAATGCGCTCCAGCGGGCAGCGACGGTGATAATGCAGCCATCCAGCAGAGAAGGCTTTGGGTTGGTGATTACCGAGGCTTTGTGGAAAGGCAAACCCGTAATAGGCGCTGACGTGGGTGCCATACCTCTTCAGATTCGGCACGGCGACACGGGATACTTCTACCAGTCACCGCGCAAGACGGCGCAAAAGGTACTTCGTTTACTGGAGAACCCGACAGCCGCTGAGGCGATAGGCAAAAGGGGCAGAGAGTACGTGCGAGACCACTTTCTAATGCCCGATAGGATTGCCGATTACCTCGCGGCCATAAACCTGGTTGTGAACGGGGGAGTGAACAGGCAAACCTGTACTCAATGCATAATCAGCTTCAGTCCCTGGTACAAGTTGAGCAAGCGAAACAAAGTCCGACTCTGGTAGCTGCCTCCCAACAAGTCGAGCAACTCACGACTCTGCTATCATCTTTGATAATAGGGAGATCGCTTCGCTCGGGCAGCCGAGACTGAAGCTGGCTGCTGAAGCACCAGATCCAACCTTTATCGACCACGCTGTAGGAGGAAGAACCTTAAAAGTATCCTCATCGGTCCAATCATCGCCCAGTGCCAGTATGAAGTCCCATCCTTGCCTGGAGATCCATCTCAGGGCTGCTCGACCTTTGTCTATGTCGGAGTTCTTCACCTCTAACACCTTACTTCCCTCCAACACTTGCAGGTTCAAATTGGCAGCTATACTTGTGAGATTCTTTGTCAGCTCCCGGGCTCGCAGCTCACCGAGATTGGAGTCAGCTTTTCTATAGTGCCATGCAAGGGAAAATTCTTTTTCTTCAACGAAGGAGCCCGGGGTTCTATCCACCCACGTCTCCAGTATCGAATACACCTCTTCCTTCCAGTCACTTTTAAGGGCGTCTATCGCTTCCCATTCGCCGGCCTTCTCTTTGACCCACACGCCATGTTCAGCCACCAATCCCACATCGAGATCACCGAACCACCTCTCCATGGTGTCTTTGTCCCGTCCACTTATGAGCACTACTTCGTTTCCGGGCTCTCTGGCATACTTCTGAAGCAATTTCCGGAGCTTGACTCCCGGTATCGCTTTTGCCGGTTTAGTTGAAAAAGGAACAAGGGTGCCATCGTAGTCTAACAGGAGCAGTGCACTACCACTCGCACGGAAATCGCTGACCAATTTCCTCTGCATTTCATGGCTAAGTGCCTTTTCCTTCATCTCCTGTTGGAGTCTCTTGGTATAGAGCGTTCTGTCCATAAATTCATTTGCCCATCGCACCACGTCGTAGCGACGCAGCCGTTTCTGCATTATGCGGTTGCGCTCTATCTGCTCTTGTTCTGGCATTTCCAGAGCTTCTACCAATGCCCGGGCAATCTCGTCCTGGTTATTGGCGTTCACTATGATCGCCTCCCCCAGCTCGTAAGCAGCTCCGGCAGTCTCACTAAGAATCAGGACACCTTTCCCGTCCGTCTTGGCTGCCATATACTCTTTGGCTACCAGGTTCATCCCGTCTCTGAGGGGGGTAACAAGAGCAACGTCGGAGAGGTTGTACAGGGCGGCTAGGGAGTGAAAAGGTAGGGTGCGGTACAGGTACCAGACGGGCATCCAGCCTATAGTTCCGTGCTTACCGTTGATTTCGCCTACAAGCCCATCTAGTTGCCTCTTCAACCGCATATACTGCTCCACCCTTGTGCGTGAGGGCACTACCAGCAGAACAAGAATCACTTTCCCCCTGAACCTCGGGTTCCTGTCCAGAAACAAACTGAAGGCTTGTAGTCGCTGAGGGATGCCCTTGGTGTAGTCCAGGCGGTCCACTGAAAGAATTACCCGAAAATCTGCCAATTTTTTATGCAATCTCTTTCTCTCTGCCTGTGCTTTTGAGTCCTGGTCAACGCCGGAGTATCGCTCATAATTTATTCCCATAGGAAAAGTGTCCGCTCTCACCACCCGATCGGCCACGGTGATCTGTCCCATATCCGCTTCGTAACCCAATAGACGATGCACACTGTGCAGAAAGTGCCGGGTGTAGTCGTAGGTGTGAAAACCTATCAGGTCTGCCCCCAATAGACCTTCCAAGATCCGGTCGCGCCATGGTAACAGGCGAAATATTTCAGAAGAGGGAAACGGAATGTGGAGGAAGAAACCTATTGTTGCCTTGGGCATCCTTTCTCTCAAAAGGCTGGGGAGGAGCATCAAGTGATAATCGTGTACCCAGACAATATCGTTAGGCTTGGCAATTCCGGCCACTGCATTGGCGAAAGCCGTGTTGACCCGTTCATAAGCCCGCCAGAAATCGTCGCTGTACTCTGCGTCGAAGGGGAAGTAGTGAAAAAGAGGCCAGATAGTCTTGTTACAGAACCCCTGGTAGTAGGCTTCGACATCTTGCTGTGAGAGAGCAACCGGGTAGCAGTTTTCAGATGCCAGTCTGGCCATTACGTCTTTTTCCTTCTTGATTTTCTTCCGGCCTACCCCCGCCCATCCTATCCAGATGCTGTCGAAGGACTTGTACCACGAGCTCAGTCCTGTAGCCAGGCCACCAACACTGCGCTCAACTTGTAAGTCACCTTTCCTCTCCTGAATAGTGATAGGTAGCCTGTTTGAAACAATCAACACCCTTTGCATTATTCTCTACTCCAATTCCACTGTAGAATCATCACCTACAAACAGCCTCAGCTTCTCGGGGCCCTTCCCCTGTCCAGCTAGTACCGTGTTTCTGCCAATGACACTATCACGCAAGTGCTTAATTCCTATAATCCGGGAATCCTCCAGTATCACCGAACGCTCCAGCGATGAGTCCTGGACTACAGTCCCGGCCCTGATGTTGGTGAAAGGTTTGATGATGGAACCTGCTATCCGGCAGTTTTCCCCGATAAGGGCCGGCCCCTGGACATGACTGTTTTCCAATTGTGTTCCTGCCTCGATTCGGACTCTGCCCTCGATGCGGCTTTGAGAGTCTACTTCTCCTTTGATGTTGAGATCCAAGAAGGCATCAAGGAGCACACGATTAGCCTCAATTAGCCCGTCATTGCTGCCGATGTCCAGCCACCAGCCCTGAAGTACGTGGCTTCTGATCTCCTTCCCCATCTCCAGGAGCTTCTGGATAGCGTCGGTTATCTCCAGTTCTCCTCGCCAGGAAGGCTTGATCTGGGCTATAGCTTCGTGGATCTCTGGTGTGAACAGATAAACGCCGATTATGGCCAGGTTGCTTCTGGGCTCTTTCGGCTTTTCCACCATGTGTATCACTTTTCCCGACGAGTCGAGCTCGGCTACGCCAAAAGCCCTGGGGTCGGTAACTTCCTTGAGCAGAATACTGGCATCGGAGTCGGAAGCCCGGAACTCTTCCAGGAAATCCTTGACGCCTCCCTGGATAAGGTTGTCGCCCAGGAACATGAGAAAAGGTGAATCGCCGAGGAAGTCCTGCGCTACCTTGACAGCATGTGCAAGTCCCAGTGGTTCAGGCTGGGAGACAAAAGCAATGTTTGCTTGCCACTGCCGTCCTTCGCCTACGGCTTCTTGTATGTAAGGGGCTGAGTCTGGCGATACGACAATGCCGATGTCCTCTATGCCTGCTTCTATTATGTAGTCGAGCACGTGAAACAGAATGGGCTTGTCGCCCACTGGCAAAAGGTGCTTGGGGACAGTGTTAGTTAGCGGCTTGAGTCTCGTGCCTTTGCCGGCAGCCAGGACCAAAGCTTTCATCCACCCGCTCCTCTACTATACCCATTGACGTGCCCACACATCTGCCCGACCGACCATAACCTTTTGCTCTACCCTAGTCACGGGAAATACCGGACTGGGAGAGGTATTGCTTTATGAAGTCTATCGCATCTACAGATGTAGGGTCAACTTCGTTTAGCATTGCCAGATAGAAACTGGAATAATCACCCAGGAGCACCAGACTCAGCACCTGAGCCAAAATGCTTTCTCCCCTGGTCTCGGCAAATTCATAACCGACCGCCGATTTGGCCAGCAATTCAGCGGTAGCCTTGTAGCGAAGCAGGTTCCGGGGACTCAGCGAAGGTGAGCGCAGCATAACCACGAACAGCTGTTCCCTTGCCCGGAATGGGAATTGGTAGCCCACTACAGCATTGTGATTGAGTTCAGGGTAATCTTCAAAGAAGGCCCAGGCCTTGCTGTTTTCGTTGAATTGCGCCTTCCACCGTCGAGCTACTTCCGAAAGGTGCTCTGCTCCGTATGTGATGGTCACATGTCCCCACAGCCTGGCTGCCAGTTGCTTTGCGGGGTTAGAAGCCAGGGGCACGGTTTCTATCAACTGTGTCGACATTTTATTCAGGACATCGACCGCCTCCTGTATATCTGCCGACTTATCACCAAGCAAACCAAGCTTCTGAAAAATGCCCAGCAGGGGAATGAAGTTGTAGGGAAAGGCAGCTCTCGGGGGCGCCCGGTAGTCCACTACGAAAACAGGAATGCCTTCGTTTTCGGCCAGATGCCTGAGTTTGCCGTCCGAAGTGACGGCCACCTTCTTGGCCGGAGTCTTCAGCGATTCAGTAAATGCAGAGACGGTCTCTTCGGTATTCCCAGAATAGCTGGAGGCGATAACCAGGGTATTCTGGTCGACAAAGGCCGGCAGTCCGTAGTCCCTGCGTACCGAGACAGGCAATTTGCTTTCCGCCAGAGAGACCCGCCGCACGATATCGCCCCCGATAGCCGAGCCACCCATCCCCACTATAATGACATTGGATACTTCGGCATATTCGCGGGGGAGTTCAAACTCCAGCACCTTTCCCCAGGCTCTCTGGCACTGCCCGGGAAACCCATGCAGGTGACCAAGCATTCCTGACTTATCTAAACGCTGGTAGGTGGAGATGTCATCCAAATCGACCATGGTAAACCTGTACCCTGACCGGCCGAGCCATTACTTCTATTGGGAAGCATATCCTAATTGGACGATTCAGGCAACCCGCCAGGTCTTTCACTAAGTGGAGGGGAGTAAAAGGGGAGCCGGTCAACCACAAGAGTTCGCGGCCATCATGCGGAGCCCGGGGTCAGATAGCGAATCTGGGCAGAGGTAGAGAGTTGACAAATGCCATAGAGGGCTATAGCATTCTGCAAAATGAAAGGGGAATTCAGCCTAGCCTGGCGCTCGTCTTTAAGCCTGGTGCTGACGCTCATCTTAATTGTCACCGCACTGGGCGGCGGTACTGTCTTGTTCGTTCAGCAGGTGCATGCTGCAGGCGGTAGTTTCGGCGGAGGCACCGGGACTCCGGCTGACCCCTACCTGATCGAGGACGTCGCCGACCTCCAGGCTATGAAAAACGACCTCACAGCATACTATGCCCTTTCTAACAGCATCGATGCTTCCGCAACCACCGGGTGGAACAGTGGCCAGGGATTTGAGCCAGTCGGGGATATCGATAACCAGTTTTTGGGAGGCCTCGACGGCGGAGGCCATGCTATCAGCGGCTTGTACATCAACCGCCCGGATACCGATAATGTGGGATTGTTCGGACATATTGGTGATGCGACGATGATCGAAAACGTTCGCCTGGTCAATACCACGGTCGTGGGCGCCCGCGGGACCGGCACCCTAATCGGCAGTGTAACCGGCAACGCCAACACTTTGATAGAACATTGCTCTGCGGTCGGCGGCAGCGTTACCGGGAACGGGGCTACCGGAGGATTGATAGGGTCTTTCAATAGCTGGCGGACAACGTCCGGTGGAACTGACAACCCGGTACTACGTTACAGTTATACAAACGTCGCGGTATCCTCTTCTGCTAGTGGCGGTGATAGGGACAAATTCGGCGGCCTGGCAGGGTGTTCCCAAAAAGGGACCATTCAGAATTCCTTTTCCCGGAGCTCCGTCACCGTCACCGACGGATCAAGAATTGGCGGGCTCGCCGGCTGCATTGACTATAGAGGAGAGATTCTGAACTCATACTCTACGGGCACGGTAAACACAACCAACTGCATCTCGGTGGGTGGCTTGGTGGGCAATAAGGAAGGACGGGGTGCCAATGTCGGGGTTGTTACCCATTCGTTCTGGGACATAGAGACCTCCGGACAAACGACGAGTGCCGACGGCACGGGCAAGACTACCAGTGAGATGCAGACACAGGCCACCTTCACGGACGCTGGCTGGAACTTCGATGATATCTGGGCCATTGCCAGCGAGCAGAACGATGGCTATCCATACCTGATATGGACGAGCTTCGTTCCTGCAGAACTGACCATAACCGGTGACTTTACGGCCAAAAACAAGACTTATGATGCCACCAGCGATGCCGAATTCAATACGTACGGCCTGGCTTTGAGCGGAGTATCCGGCGGCCATAATGTCACTCTGGTTGATGTAGTCATTCGGTTCTCAACTATAGATGTAGGAAGCAATCAGACTGTAAATATCGCAAGCGCTGCGCTTGAAGGAACTGACGCACACGAATACTTGCTCTCTCTTGCAGGTGCTCCGACTGCTACCGCGGACATTATCCGTAGAGATATTACTATCACCGCCGATGATAAGAGCAAGGTCTATGGCCGGGCTGACCCGGCTCTGTCCTATCAGGTGACGAATGGCTCACTGGCTACTGGCGATGAATTTACCGGCGAACTACAGAGAGAACCCGGGGAAGCTGTAGGCAATTACACTATCATGCAGGGCACGCTGGCAATCGATGATTACAACAATGGCGACAACTATAATCTGACCTTTGTCGAGGGCACCTTTAGCATCACGCCCTGTCCTCAGTGTACTTCTATCTTACCCTGCATAATCCTGGCAACCTATGACGGCGAAACGTCGAGTGCAGCAACAACTCTCCGTCGGTTTCGAGATGAATTTCTGATGACCAACCCGGTAGGGAGAGCCCTGGTGGATGCCTATTACAGGATCAGTCCACCAACGGCTGAGTTCATAACTGAGCATCCCGGTCTGAAGCCGGTGGTGAGGGCCGGGCTGTTGCCGGCTGTGGCCGTAAGCACCGTCGTCGTCACATCCCTCACCTAGCAAGCGGCATTAGCAAGATTGCCGGGGCTGATTCCAGCGGCACCGGGTGGATGGGAAACGATGCAGTAGGCAGAGGTCCAGAGCACACCCGCAGGGGAAACTGCCCATTATCTTGCATTGTGTGTAGCAGGCAAATTTTCCACAAAACTTCGGGTTTTGTAGCTGAACACATCTTTGATACCGATCAACTTGAGAACTAAGGGCCCCTATCACACGATTCATTGAGTTTTTGTCGATGCGGGCCAAATATCGAGAGAATACCAAGGAACTCGGCGGCGCTATACTATAAGGCCAAGATTCTGGGGAGACTGAACCATTGCTGAGGGTGAGTATTCTGTGGCATTAGCTAGGATTAGGGCATCGGCCTTAGGAAGACAAGAATAGGGATTTTCAGCTATCGAGAAATTCCTTGCCATCATAACGAGCACTGCTATCTATGGACACTGCTGGCAGATAGCCCCGTATAGCTCTAGTGACGACTATGATTTCTGCAGGGAACTCGTTGTTAGCCCCCAACCATTGGAAGAGAACAACCCCCTACGAAAGTACGGCTACTAATGGGTGATTGACGGAGGAGTGGACAGGCCATAGACTATATTCGACTAGTATTGGAGGGAGCTCCAAGGAAACTACAAGAATCTGGAAGTGAAAAATGAAGGAAGCAGTTAGTCTGAAAAAACACCACTACGTGACAAGAGCTGCCATGTTCTTGATTGCGGTAGCCTTCATTGCCAGCATGGCAGCCTGTGCTCAGTCCGGTTCTTCTTATACCCTCACTATCGCCAGTAGCACTGGAGGGTCGGTAACCACCCCTCGAGACGGAACTTATACCTATGCTGCGGGAACGCTGATCAACCTGGTAGCGACTCCCGATGCTGGCTACTTGTTTGACGACTGGACCGGCGACACACAATCGATTGGCAATGTCAACGCCGCCACAACCAACCTCACCATGAACGACAACTACTCCATAACCGCCAACTTTGCCAAGCAATATGACCTCGCCGCCGGCGATAAGCACACAGTGGGGCTCAAGACCGACAGCACCGTGGTAGCTGTGGGAGACACTGCCTTCGGGCAGTGCGACGTCGGCAACTGGATGGATATCACCCAGGTCGCTGCAGGTGGCTGGCACACGGTGGGGCTT
>CAYSBO010000040.1:0-2132 GCA_964429285.1 uncultured Dehalococcoidales bacterium
GGGCGGGGTACCTTTTGAGGTCAATACCATAGCTGTTTGCGACGGTATCGCGATGAACCATCCGGGAATGAAATATAGCCTGCCCAGCCGGGAGCTTATCGCCGACTCGGTTGAAATCGTGGCTCAGGCTCATGCCTTCGATGGCCTGGTGTTTATCCCTAATTGCGACAAGGTTATCCCCGGAATGTTGATGGCGGCGGTAAGGCTTAATCTACCATCTATCTTTGTGAGTGGTGGGCCTATGATGGCCGGCAAGCTTGTTCGGGCAAACACTGCCAGGTCCGTCGACCTGATCACAGTCTTTCAAGCCGTAGGTGAAGTAGCCAGAGGCAAGATGACTGAAGCTGACCTACAGGAACTCGAGGCCGTCGCCTGTCCCGGCTGCGGGAGCTGTGCCGGGATGTTCACCGCTAATACTATGAATTGTCTCAGCGAAGCTCTGGGGATCGCCCTGCCCGGCAATGGCACGATACCAGCGGTGGAAGCACGAAGGGTAGAACTGGCTTACAAAGCCGGGCAGCAAGTCATGGAAGTGTTGGCCAAGGATATCCGACCAAAAGACGTTATCACCAGGGATTCTCTCTACAATGCCTTTGCTGTGGACATGGCGTTGGGTGGCAGCACGAATTCGGTGTTGCATCTCACAGCCATAGCCCACGAAGCCGGGATAGACTTTCCCCTATCCCTGATTAACGAGATTAGCGACTCTGTTCCTCATATCTCCAGACTGAGCCCGGCCAGCGATTATCATATTGAAGATTTGGACCTGGCGGGTGGTATTCCTGCAATAATGCACCAATTATCGGGATTGCTGAAGCTTGAAGCAAACACCGTTCTGGGCAAGTCGCTGGGGGAAACAATAGCCGGGGCGGAAGTCAAGAATACCGAGGTAATCCGCCCTCTATCGCAACCGTATGCCCATACCGGCGGTATCAGTATATTGTTCGGCAATCTGGCGCCTGAAGGCAGCGTGGTCAAGAGCGCTGCGGTGGCTCCCGAAATGTTAACCCATCGGGGTCCGGCGAGGGTTTTCGATAGTGAGGAGGAGGCCACCGCGGCGATAATGAAAGGTGAGTTCGAATCTGGTGACGTAATCGTCATCCGCTACGAGGGTCCGAAAGGAGGGCCAGGAATGCGGGAGATGCTGGCAGCCACCTCCCTCCTCAGCGGTATGGGTATGGACAAAGAGGTGGCTCTTATTACGGATGGACGCTTTTCCGGAGGCACCCGGGGAGCAGCCATCGGTCATGTCTCTCCTGAGGCGGCAGAAAAGGGTCCCATAGCTGTTTTGAGGAATGGCGATATCATTAACATAAACATACCTGACCACAAATTGGACGTGGAACTGAGCCAAGAAGAGCTGGAACAACGATTGGCTTCGCTGCGGCCGTTTGAACCCAAAATCGGGGCTGGCTATCTCAAGAGGTATAGTGACAAAGTAAGCTCGGCCAGCACTGGCGCGGTGTTTATCGGGTAAGGAGCTACTCTATGAAGAAGACCGGTGCTCAGATTCTGTGTGAGAGCCTGACCAAAGAAGGGGTCGAGGTCATCTTCGGCATTCTTGGCGGCGCCGTTTTGCCGATATATGATACCTTTCCTCAGTATCCTCAACTCCGACATATATTGGTCCGTCACGAGCAGGGAGCGGCTCATGCTGCCGATGGCTATGCTCGAGTCACACACAAGGCAGGGGTGTGTATTGCTACGTCGGGCCCTGGCGCTACTAATCTGGTTACCGGAATCGCCAATGCCTATATGGATTCTGCTCCCCTAGTAGCGATAACTGGCCAGGTAGCGACACCTGTTATTGGCAGGGATGCCTTTCAAGAGACGGATATTACGGGCATTACCATTCCTATTACCAAACATAACTATCTTGTTACCGACGTCAGAGAGCTGGCTGAAACGGTTAAAGAGGCCTTTCACATTGCACAGACAGGGAGGCCGGGGCCAGTGCTTATTGATATACCGCGGGATGTCCAGCAGCAACAGACGGACTTTGCCTATCCCGATAAGCTTGACCTGCCGGGCTATAAGGTTATTTCTCGCGGGCACCCGGCTCAAATCAAGAAAGCGGCAAGGCTCATTAACCAGGCTGAGCAGCCCGTTGTCATCGCCGGCAGGGGGATAAT
>CAYSBO010000040.1:2232-4490 GCA_964429285.1 uncultured Dehalococcoidales bacterium
AATTTGCTTCCCATGCCCGTGTCATTCACATTGATATTGACCCGGCAGAGATTGGAAAGAATATCGTCACCGAGGTTCCGGTAGTTGGAGACATAAAAAGCGTGCTCACAGCCCTGAACGAGCAGATCGAGAGAAGGGAGCATGTGGATTGGCTTTCGCAAATAGAAAAGTGGAGGTACCAGTATCCATCGCTAGAAATCAGGCAAGGCGATGAGCTGTTGCCTCAGTACATCGTTCACCGGATCTACGAGGCCACACAAGGTGATGCCCTGGTGGTTACCGGAGTGGGCCAGAACCAGATGTGGGCGGCACGATATTTTGTCTACACCAAGCCGAACAGCCTCATCTCCGCAGGAGGCCTGGGGCCCATGGGCTTCGAACTACCCGCGGCCATGGGAGTCAAAGTCGGGCGACCGGAGGAGGCGGTATGGTGTGTTGCTGGCGACGGTGGCTTTCAGATGACTATCCAGGAATTAGCTACCCTGACACAGGAAAACATTGCTGTAAAGATAGCTATCATGAACAACGGGTATTTGGGCATGGTAAGACAGTGGCAAGAGCTATTTTATGGACGGCGATACGTCGGCACACAGCTCTGGAATCCCGATTTTGTCAAAATCGCCGAGGCCTATGACATTCCCGGTATCAGGGTGACACGCAGAGAAGAAGTCATCCCGGCTATACAGCAGGCCATGGAATACCGCGGACCTTTTCTCATTGACTTTGTTATTGAGCCCGAAGAGAACATCTATCCCATAGTGCCACCGGGAGAAAGCCTGGCCAACTTTCTTGAGCCATCAAGGCCGGAAATACTCCAGGATAAAATCTGAGCACCAATTACACAATGTTAGACGTTTGAAAAGGAGATACCCATATCAGGAAGACGAGGTTTTTGAGTCAATATTGTGATTTGCGATTTATCTATCGGGGGGCAAATTGACTGATACAAAACACACTTTGGTAGCCTTAGTTGAGGACAAACCAGGGGTACTTAACCGCATAGCCAGTCTATTCCGTAGGCGCGCTTTCAATATTCAAAGCCTTGCTGTAGGGGGTAGCGAGCATCCTGGCTTGTCTCGCATGACCATTGTCACCCGCGGTGACGATGCCCAGGTAGAGCAGGTGAGGAAGCAGCTGGAAAAGCTGGTCAATGTGGTTAAAGTCTCTGACATAACCGAAGGAGACATGGTGACCAGAGAATTAGCCTTGATCAAAGTGAAGGCCAACGCCTCGACAAGAAACGAGATTATCCAGATCGTTGACATATTTCGCGCTAACATAGTTGATGTTGCTCCAAATTCACTGACGGTGGAGGTCACTGGCGACGAAGAAAAGTTGAATTCTCTACTCAAGCTGCTCCGCGACTTCGGTGTTAAAGAACTAGCACGGACTGGCAGAATAGCCTTGACTCGCGGTACCACCACTTAGGAAGCACCGCTGAATAACATTACATGAATATCCCACCGAATCCCGTTACAGAATAGAGGCAGTTCCAAGTGTTGTCAGTACATGTCGAGAATCTAGTCAAGACATACGACACCCGACGGGTACTCGACGGAGTCAACCTCAATATAGAGCAAGGTGAGTTCTATGCTCTGATGGGGCCAAACGGTTCCGGCAAGACCACACTTGCTTCAATAATCGCTGGAGTAAAAACTCAGGATAGCGGTGTCGTTCAAGTCTACGGCAAGAAGCCGGCACAGGCCAGGGAGTTGATTGGCTATGTGCCTCAGGAGAATTTCTCATCCCCCAAGCTTTCGGGAAAAGAAAACCTCGTCTATTTCGCCGGTCTCCTGGGATACTCCCGTAGGCAGGCAAACGAACTGGCGGCCGGAATGCTGAACAAACTTGGGCTTACTGAAGAAGCGGACAAGAGAGTCACCAATTACTCTGGCGGGATGAGAAAACGACTGGAAGTTGCCACAGCGACTTTCCCTGGCATGAAGGTCCTCATCCTGGATGAGCCGACGACTGGACTCGACCCTGCTGCCAGAAGGTCCTTTTTCAGTATGATTCAAGAGATTATGGATAAGAAAACCAGCATTGTCCTGATTACTCATATCGGGAGCGATGCCGAGCTTGCCACACGAGTAGGCTTAATAGACGAGGGTCGGATGATAGTTGAAGGCACCCCTGATGAACTCAAGAGGAAACATGCTGTCGAAGACGTGATAACAGTGGAGATGGCGGTGAAGAGCGATAGCGCACTCTCAATCCTGAGGAGTCACGGCATCAACGGAAAAGTAGTGGAGTCCGAG
>CAYSBO010000040.1:4590-9850 GCA_964429285.1 uncultured Dehalococcoidales bacterium
TGTACTCAAGATTCGGTTGGAGGCTTGATTGAATTGTAACCTTGTTTTATATACATAATATCTGTCAGGATTCTTTTCAAAGGAGGGAATATGGCTAAGGTTTACTATGATAAGGACGCTAACCTGGATCTGCTCAAAGGAAAGACCATCGGCATTGTTGGCTTTGGCAGTCAGGGGCACGCCCATGCTCAGAATCTGAGAGACAGCGGTTGCCAGGTGGTGGTTGCCGAGCTGCCAGACACTGAAGTCTGGCAGGCGGCGAAGAAAGCCGGTTTTGAAGTAGCCACTGCCACCGAGGTAGCCAGGCAGGCGAGTGTGCTTGTCATGCTGGCTCCCGATACTGTCCAGCCCAAGATCTATTGTGAGTCGATCGAAAAGGAGATGTCGCAGGGCAAGACACTCATGTTTGCTCATGGTTTTAGCATCCACTTCACCCAGATCGTGCCTCCGGTTGGGGTCGATGTCAGCATGATAGCGCCCAAATGCCCGGGACATATGCTCAGAAGGCTATACGTGGAGGGTTCAGGAGCTCCAGCCCTGGTGGCTGTCCAACAAAATGCCTCGGGGAAAGCAAAAGACACAGCTCTAGCCTATGCCAAGGGCATTGGCTGCGCCAGAGCCGGTGTACTGGAAACCACTTTTGCTGAAGAGACTGAGACCGACCTGTTTGGCGAACAGACAGTTCTTTGCGGAGGGGTCTCCTCTCTCATAAAGGCTGGGTTTGAAACCCTGGTAGAGGCTGGTTATCAACCGGAGATCGCTTATTTCGAAGTTTGTCACGAGCTGAAGCTCATCGTGGACCTCATCTATCAGGGCGGGCTGAGTTATATGCGCTATTCGGTAAGCGATACCGCAGAGTACGGCGACTATTCGCGGGGCCCGCGAGTGATTGACGATTTGGTCAAGGACGAAATGAGACAAATCCTGTCAGAAATACAGAACGGCAGCTTTGCTACAGAGTGGATTTGCGAGAACCAGACCGGCCGCCCCAGCTTCAATGCCATGAAACGCAAAGAGGCAGAACACCCGATCGAAATCGTGGGTAACAAACTGAGGAGCATGATGCCCTGGCTGAAGGGCTAGACATTATCGCAATAGTGACATCATAACATTAGCCAGGCCAGATCAACGTCAAACCGAAGTGCGATACAGGGCATCTTTCCGCTGAGTTTTCCAGCAGCCTTGAACGCACATAGCGGCAGACATGTGGGCTCTCTATTTCCTTTCCTGCGACATGGTGTTTCCCGAGAGCCCTATTCGAATCTTCTTTGGTGCTCTTGCCGGTTCGCCATTAGTAGCATCTGTGTCGGTTGTCGCTTCTTCAACATGAGCCACCGCCGGCATTGTCCGCAGTGCATCAACCAGGTCTAGTTCCCTGTGCAGGAAGACCAGGATTGAAGGAGTGTCCATTCGGGGTATGATCTCTGTATTTCCAACCTCGGGTAACTGATCAAGGGAGGCCACCACTTCCATGATTTTGGCCATTTGAACCGGAGGCAAGATTTCCACCTCGAATTGTGCCTCGCCCTGTTCTGCCCGGTCGTCCATCTCAAAAAACCTGGAAAGGTCGAACCCTTCTGTAGATTGGTCCGAAACCTGCGTTGGCGCTAGCGATTCGTAAAAGGTATTCCGCTCTTCCGGCGCGGCAGAATCGCTCTCCTCTCTCTTCCCTGTTGTTGCAGAATCGCCTGCCTGTTCCTGTGCCGTTGTTGCAGCGGCGCTCTCTTCCCTGGCTCCAACGGGTGCAGCGTCCTTCTCAATTTCAGATTCTGCAGTTGCAGCACTGCTCTCTTGCATAGGCTCCGACATGTTGTTCTTGAAATCTGCCTGTGCCGCCGCTGCTTGCTGCTTAAGGCTTTCCAGTTTCTCTATCAAGTAGTCAAACTGTTGGTTCACGACGTTGTGCAGTTCATCCCATATTTTCTTCTTCTCATTCCCCAGCAGGGTTGCTGCTTCCTTTCTGGCTTCCGACCGTATGGCCTCTGCTTCTCTATTGCCAGCTTCCAGGGCTTCGGCTTGTTTCTCTTCTGCCATCTGTTGCGCTTCCTGTTTGGCTTTGTCTATGACGGCAGCACTCTCAGCTTTGGCCTGCTCCGAAGCATCTGCCTTGATCTGATTGGCCATCCTATCAGCCTCCATAATCGTTGTCTCTGCAAGTTTTGTAAGAGAGGCAATATGATGTTGAGACTTGGCCAGCTCATCTCGCTCCCTGATAAGCTCGTCAACAAATGCTCCGATCTCAGCTTCATCTATCCCGTTCTTTGCTCGCTTGAACTCACGCCCGCCCATTGTAACGACACCATCTTTACCGGTATCTCCCATAATGTCACCCCCTTTCATGCATTATTCAATGATGGCAAGACTGGAAAAGAATCAGGCCAGTCTCGTTTCATTTCATGACAGTTTGCTTTCTTAGGTCTCCATTTCACCCTGAAAGATCTTCCAGATTCTGTCTGAATTTCCTTCATTCTGCTGCCAGGCTCGCTCCACGGTTTCCTTGCGGGCTCTCAACGCTTCACTCACGCTCTCCTGGTAAACCTGCTCAGCTCTCTTCTTCGCTTCCTTGTACGCTTCCTCGGCTTCCCGTTCGGCCTTTTCCAGGTCTTGTGCGGCTTTTTGTAGCGTTTCGGCACAAGTGTTGGCAGCTTGCTCTTCGACTTCCTTGAAGGCCTTCTCCCCTTCGCGTTGTCGTTCCTGGTACGCTGCAGCTACCTTTCTCTGAGCCTGCAGATAAGATACGTAGGCCGCCTGAGCTTGAGTCATCAACTCATTCAGAGGGTCCTTGACCTCCTCAGAGATGTCGGAGGCAAGCTCGGCCGTTTGTTTCTCATCTTTGGTTACCGCCTTCCTGGCTTGCTGGTTTTTAGTCATTGTAGTTGCCATAATGTACCTCCTTCAGTTTCCCTGGTTACTGAAACCAAAATCTTCAAAGCCCGAGTAATTACCATATCCGACGTGGCAAAATCCACATCTCTGGCCTGTGCCCGATGCTTCAAAAAATCCTGTCAGCTCCTGTATGGATTTCAATTCTCCTTTCCTGCCCTATCTCAAAACCGATGGTATTCTTCCTGTCGTTCCCATATGGTTCTTCTGGATTCTGCTGGTCTCCGCCGTAATGTTCTGCAGCTCAGCCTCTGTAAACAGCCGCCAGCCCTTCCTGTCTCTATACTCGGCGTCATTTACAATGTTCTGCCTGACCCAGCGAAACAGAGTGCTCTTCCCTATACCAACTATCTGGCAAACTTCAGCAGTCCTATAATATGTTTGACCATTTATTTCTACAGTCATACGCAACAACCCTTGATATTATTTGAATATAGCTTAATACCTGCCCAATTCCCTGTAAATCACCAGTTAGTAACGGTACTTTCGTATAGGAACTAAGATAGTGTTCACACCAGCCTTGACACAGAGATTCATCAGCCGTAATCGATTGCTTCAAGTAAGGCGTTACGGCATAATCATCCCCAAACACACAACACAGGTCAGGGAGGTCGAACCAATGGCGACGATTATGCTTGTAAGGCATGGTAACACCGACTGGAATGTACAGGAGATATTCAGGGGGCGGGCTGACGTTGAGCTAAACGAAACCGGTACCAAACAGGCGGACTTGCTGGCAGAATATCTTAAGCCCGTGGCGATGGAGGCAGTCTATTCAAGTCCGTTGAAACGAGCCCTTAAGACCGCGGAGATAGTTGCCGCCCCCCATCAAATAGATGTCTTGCCGTGCCAGGAACTTATCGACTTCGACTACGGGGAATGGCAGGGCCTTTCTAACGACACCGTCAGGAAAAAATATAGAGCGCTGTACACGGGCTGGCTGAACAACCCTCACCTCGCAAAACTTCCCCAGGGCGAAAGCCTGGACGATGTGACGGAAAGAGCCACCCGCTTAGTAGATCAGGTCATACCGAAACACAAAGGTGCCGTCCTTTTAGTATCTCACCGGGTGGTACACAAGGTGCTCATTTGCGCCCTTCTGGGATTGGACAATTCCCATTTCTGGAATATCAGGCTGGACACTTGTGGCATCACAAGCTTTCTCTACGAAAAGAGTAGATTTGTGCTTGTCAGGCATAACGACACATCCTTCTTGAAGCCTCTCGGACAAGCCGGCCTCGGCGACTTCTGATGTGCATTTGATGAACAAACAGCAGCTTTGGTCACAATATCCCTATAGAAATAACGGCATTGCGTGGTGCTTGCCGTGGGTTCTGCGTCTGGTACCCATCCGGCAATCATAATCAAGAAAGGCTTTTGTCGAGGACTGTCTGCATCTCGTTGCTCCAGGTTCCCACGCGCAGTGCAAAGGCTCGCACCAGGCCGAAACACCCGGTCAGCATCATATCCCCATGAGGTGCGGCAAAATAGGGCCTGAGATTTGAGCCAGACATCAAAGCCCTCTGAGGCCCGGTTACTGAGACAAAAGGCACTTCTTCCCTGCCTTCCAGTATCAGGCAGCCGTGGCCACTATCATTGTAGATCTCTTCATGGGAGAGATCTCCCCTGACCAGTCTAGAGACCAGATTTTCCACCTTGTCTCTGGTAAGCAGGTTTGTGTGGTGTTCCCAGAACCCCAGTACGAAGTCATGCTCGAGGTGGAAAGCTAATGTGTGGAAGTTGCCCACGTTTATAATCACTTTGTGGGCGCGGTGCCTTACTTCCTTATCTTCAAGCGATCCAAGGACCGCAGCGACAGGTGTATCCATCACCAGCAAAGGAACAGGCTTTTCCACGCTCTCTGCCAGGGCTTTCATCCTGGTCAGGTATGATGGAATTTCATCGGCAAGATATGCAAAAGCAATCAACTCCCTTCGGAGCTTCAGCGCCTCGCGCAGGTGTTGAAACCGATAGAGGCGGTCGCTAACCCCTGCAGGTGCTGCCCCATGGTCGAGCACTGCCGCCGCTATGCCATCCAGATGAGGGTCAACATCAAAAGCTGACAGCGCTTTTTCTATGGCGGAAAGATCGAGGTCTCTTGTCTCAATTCTTTGTACATCCTGATTCTGAGACATTTCGCCTTCTTCGACGATTCTCACCCCCCATTCTCTTACCTTGTTAATATCATCATCGAAGGTAGCTGCCGCTTCGGCAGTTGCATAAGCTGCAAGGCCCGCTTTGATATGTTTGATCAGTACCTTTTTTGAAGGCCCACCCCCCATATTTACACCAGTAAGAAAGAGGCTTCGATTTGTCTTTGTTGCTGCCATGATCTTTTTGGCTAGTATTGCAGTTGGTGACGGCATGACCATCTTGA
>CAYSBO010000041.1:0-9668 GCA_964429285.1 uncultured Dehalococcoidales bacterium
AGAGATTCATTGAGATTGGTGGAGTATTGCCAGGCGTCGACCCAGTAGGTGCCGACCTCCGACGTCTCATTTCCGGCCGTTGTCTTATATCCGAGCTGGAGTACGAGTTCATAGCGTTTGTTGAGTTTGTTGAGTAGATTGAGTGGGGAGTACTGGCCCTGGGAGTTGTCGAGGGTGAGGACCAGAGTTCCTTGAGTTCGTTGAGTTGCTTGGGTTTGTTGAGTTAGGGTGAGGGCGACGATGTCTCTGGTCAGGTCGAGGGGATCTGCGGCGGGGCGGGTAGCTCGCCAGAGGCCGGAGGGCATAGAGAGCCACCAAGAAGGGGTCGTTGAGTTTGTTGAGTTTGTTGAGCTGAGGCGTAGGCCGTAAGCTGGTTTGTTGAGTTCATTGGGTTCGTTGAGTTGAAGAAACGGTCGGGGCTCGGTGAAGGTGGCGTCGGCGAAGGTGGTGCCTCTGGCGATGTGGCAGATAAGGGGGCGCTGGTACGCGGTGGTGCCGGTGTACTTGTCGACCAGGGTTACGGTGGTCTCCTCGTAGCCCTGTCCGTCCAGGGGGAAGTGGCAGTCTGGGTACTCGTAGGTAATGTCCTCTCCGTCCGGGGCCATGATGAAGCTCTCCAGGGAAGAGAAGTAGTAGAATCCCGCCGATATGGTGCAGCGGAATATGTTGTAGTGGTCGTAGGGCGTGCCGCTTTGGAGTCCGGCAAAAACGACCTGGGCCTGGCCTAGGGCGAGGGTGGGTTTGCCTCTGTACAGCCAGTATGTGACAATTGGGCTGCTTCTACTCCGGAGTTAGCACGTTATTGCCCGGTTGGGACCTTTGCAATCCCTGCAATATATTATATATGGGGTGCAAAGGCTGCAAGGGTTCAGAAGTCGAATGTTTATTACCCGGGTATGACCTTTGCAACCCTTGCATTGCATTATATATATGTTGCAAAGGTTGCAAAGGTTCATAAGTGGAGTATTTCTTCTTTCTGCCCTCGAATGTGCCGCCGATCAGTTTGGCTGTCTCAAGTTCTTTCAAGTCAGCTGCCAGGGTTCTGTCGCTGATGCCGACTTCTCCGGTGAAGGATGTTGGCTCATCCCTGAGCTTGTCTCCATTGTTGAGGACACGGCTGGTGCCCAGGAGGTCTCCAGCTTCCTCAACGGAAGGGTGAGTCTTTCTGATTCCATCGTGTTCTCTTAGGTCTTGACAGGGCTTACCGGAGCGAGCATAATAGCACAAGTGTTCTAGTAGGCTAATAAGATTGTGTCACACTACCCAGTACGCGGGATTACGTGTGATACAATAGAAAGCGGGGAGTATCAGCGTGAGAGGACACATTAAGAAGAGGGGCAAGGGCAGCTATTCTGTGGTAGTAAGCCTGGGGCGGGACCCTACCACGGGCAAGTACAAGTCCCAGTGGGTGACGGTCAAGGGGACGAAGAAGGATGCCGAGAGGCGTCTGTCAGAGCTGCTAAACCAGCTTGACAACGGGACTTTCATCAAGCCGGGGAAGGTCACGATAGCTGAGTACCTGGAGAGGTGGCTGAGTGAGTATGCCAAACCAAACCTATCGCCACGAGGCTTCGAGCGGTACGCGGGCATAATCAGGCGTTATCTTATCCCTGAAATGGGGAATATGCAGCTAATCCAACTGAAGCCTGAGCATATCCAGAAGCACTACGCAGCGATGCAGAGTAAAGGGCTTAGTGCCGGTACGGTTAGATACCACCATGCGGTGATCCACAAGGCGTTACAGACGGCGCTCAAGTGGGGGCTGCTAAGCCGAAATGCGGCCGACGGCGTGGATGCACCCCGCTCCCGGCGAAATGACATGCACACATGGGACGACTTCGAGGTTCGCCAATTTCTGGAAGCTGCGAAGGACAGTCCGTACTATGCTCTATTCCACACGGCTCTATTCACCGGGATGCGAAGATCTGAATTGCTGGCCCTGCAGTGGCGAGACATACACCTTCATCAGATCTATGTTAACCGCTCGTTGCATCATCTGAGGGATGGGAGCTACGTATTCACGCAGCCGAAATCGGCGAAGAGCAGGCGCACGATAGCGCTGTCGCCGTCGTCGGTTCTGACGCTGATGGAGCACAAGGAGAAGCAGGAGGGGATACGTGCCTTGCTGGAAATGCCGCTAAACCAGGACGATCTGGTATTCAGTACACCTGAAGGCAAGCCGCTGCGTCCCAATACGATCACACGGGCGTGGAGTACCCTGGCAACCAGGGCCGGCGTCAAAACTATTCGACTGCATGATGCCAGACACACTCATGCCTCTCTGATGCTAAAGCAGGGAGTACACCCCAAAATAGTGCAGGAGCGGCTGGGGCATGCCAGTATTCAGATGACGCTTGACACCTATAGTCACGTTACACCAGGACTCCAGGAGGCAGCGGCGGAGGCCTTTGACAGGCTGGTTGACCGGGACCGTGAAGATGAGCTGGCTGAAAAGAATTATTAGCAAATTATTAGCAAAACGGAAAAGAGAAGCCCCCTGTTTGCAGAATTTAGCTTTGAAACAGGGGGCGATTTGGTCTTTGGTAGCGCATACCGGATTCGAACCGGTGATCTCCTCCTTGAGAGGGAGGTGTCCTAGGCCTCTAGACGAATGCGCCACCCGGGCTTATGGTAGCAAAAAGGGCCAGAAGTCCACAACTTCTGTTCACCCTGTCATAAGACACCGCAACTGGCACCATGTAAGACAATAGCAGTAGTACAAGAACAAGTGCCACAGGATCCCTGCACCGCGCGGTCGAAAACCCGCTGGCTGGTTGGGCCGGCCATCAACCTCGTACTGGCTCGAGTTCTTCTTCAGCGAAGCGACTGACTGCCGGCAAGCCTTTTGACTCAAATCTCACCATGTACCAGAAGCGAAAAGCATCCTTAACAGGTTCTTTATCTACGACCCCGCTGCGGTCTCTGTATGGTGAGACAGAACTAGAGCTGACTTTTACTTTGCTACCTTTCTTGAACTTGGGCACTCTGCCACGATATCCCCGGGGAAGGTCATACTCTCTGCGCTTATTCGGGTCAATGAGGGTAGCGTACGCCTCGTTTATCTCTTGCATTTTCCTTATGGCTTCCTGACCTGCCGGATTCCTATCCGGATGATATTGGAAGGCCAGCCTGCGGTATGCCTCTCTTATCTGGTCTGCGCTGGCGTCGGGTGCAATGTCCAGTAGTTTGTAGTAGTCCTGCTCACCCTGCATTGTTGATATTCTTTCTTTGCTGCTGTTTCTGTGGCGTGGCGGCAGCAATTTCAGGCCCCTCGCAAAAGCATCTGACCTGAACTAGTTAAGCTTACCTTAGTTTCTGCCCATATTTCAATAGCGGAATCATATTGAGCCCGGTAGCTTTTAGGCCAATTTCTTCAACCGTTAGGGAAACCGGTGACTTGTCCACATGCACGCCTGGAAAGCAGCAACGCGGCCGTTGGGCTGTGCATCGAGCGTGAGCCCAGCGGGAGGGCTGAGCCCGATCAGATAGGGGCAACGACAGGAATCGGGAACGAAATTGGCTGGGGAGGAAGGATTCGAACCTTCCCTGCCGGATCCAGAGTCCGGTGTCCTACCGCTAGACGACTCCCCAGTACACGGAATATTATAGCTATTTCTTTCGTCCGTAGCAATGGAAGAGAATCGAAACGCGCGTGAGTTCTATCGAGTGGCGGTCGGAAGCACCGTTAACGTTTGGTATATTGTGGTGCCTTGCGAGCTCGTTTGAGTCCGTATTTCTTGCGTTCTTTGATCCTGGCGTCCCGAGTGAGTAGGCCTTCTTTGCGCAACATGGGCTTAAAGAGCTCATTCTCTTTGACGAGAGCTCGAGCGATGCCATGCCGAACGGCTGCAGCCTGGCCGCTGAGTCCGCCTCCATTCACTTTTGCCGTGACGTGGAATTTACCCATGGTGTCGGTGGACAGAAAAGGATGCTCGATCATACGACGATGCTCGAGGCGAGTGAAAGCTTCTTGATAGGGTTTGTCATTGACAATTATCTCCCCCTTACCGGGAAGAAGCCTGACCTGGGCTATGGCACATTTGCGTTTACCTGTTCCCCAAACGTAACTTTCCTCGCTCATGAGTTATCACCTTTCCTTTGGTAACTTTTTGCTTGCACGGACTTTGGCCCGGGCGCCACCAGATTCTGTCTGTTCCTTTTGTTTAGATCCAGGATGATGCACCGCGATGGATTCAGGTTCACGGTGTCCGGGGGAAACCTGGGCCTGGTGGGGATGCTCATTTCCAGGATAAACCTTTAGTTTCTTAAACATGGCTCTGCCCAGACTGTTATGAGGCAACATCCCTTTAACCGCAAGCTCAACCACACGCACCGGGTCTTGACTGAATAGTTCTTTGAAACTTGCGCTCTTCAAGCCGCCGGGGTATCCAGAGTGTCTGTAGTAGGTCTTCTGCTCAGCTTTCCTGCCAGTTACCTTCACTTTGGCAGCATTGATTACCACGACGTAGTCTCCAGTATCAATGTGAGGAGCATAAATGGGCTTATGCTTGCCCATAAGCAGTTTAGCTACCTGGGTGGCCGTTCTCCCCAGGGCTTTGTCGGCGGCATCAATCACCCACCACTGCCGCTTGATATCTCTGGCTCTTGGACTATAAGTCTTCATCTCATTCATCAAACTAAGGCAGATCTAGCTTCCCAAAGGCGTGGGATATTTGACATTCATCAGGCATAATCCACACGCAGGAGACAGGGGACCGGCTAAACCCGGAGTCTCAGCCTCCATTATATCATGAAAATCTTGGGCCCCTATCTTACCTCGGCCTAACCTGATCAAGAGCCCCACTGTGCTTCGTACCTGGTGAGGCAAAAAGGAGTTAGCCACGATGCGGAAGACCGCAAAGTCTCCTTCTGTCTTGATCCCCGCTTCATGAACATCGCGCACGGTGCTGTCGCCGGTACCCAGAGAACTGGCAAAAGAGGCAAAGTCATGCTCACCCTGGATGAGCTGGCAGGCCTCATTCATGGCTTCGAGGTCCAGCGTTTCGGGAATGAACAGAGCAAACCTCCGCCTTAATGGCGATCGGGTATCGCTATTCAGGATATAGTAATGATATTCCCGACTCACAGCATCACGGCGCACATTGAAATCATCGTTGGCCCTGTAAGCCGCTTTGACAGCGATGTCTTCCGGCAGATAGTAATTCATTGCTCTAACCAGTGTCATGGTATCTACTGTGGATTTTGCCCAGAAGCTCACCACTTGCCCCCTGGCATGCACACCGGTGTCGGTCCTGCTGGCGGCCATAACCCGGCTGCTCTGCCCGCAAAATCGGCTTATGGCCTGCTCGAGCTCATTCTGGATGGTGGGCAAGCCAACTTGCCATTGAAAGCCGTGATATTCTGTACCGTCATATTCTACAAGCAGAACAAACTTACTTAACCAATTCAATTCGAACCATAGGCGCATTGTCGCCAGGACGGGGTCCCAGCTTCAGCAACCTCGTATAACCTCCGTTACGGTCAGCATAGTCCGGAGCGATTTCAGCAAATAGCTTGTCGACCACCTTCTTGTCAGTAACAAAAGCTAAGGCTTCCCGTCTGGAGGCCAGGCTGCCCTCCTTGCCCAGGGTAATCATCTTCTCTGCCAGACTGCGCACTTCTTTGGCTTTGGCCTCAGTGGTGGTGATTTTTTCGTGATCCAGAAGTGCAGTAACCTGGTTTCGGTATAATGCCAACCTGTGCTCTGTCGGCCTGCTTAGCTTCCGCCCGGCTAACTTGTGTCTCATTCCTTTTTCTGCTTGGGGCCAGGAGCGCCCAGCTTTGCCATCAACTCTTCAACTTCGGCCCGGGACTTCGCTCCCAGACCGGGTAGTGGCGGCAAACCCTCCCTGCCCTTCTCCATCAATTGTCCCACAGTGAAGATACCCGCTCTCTTCAGACTGTTATAGGAGCGAGTTGACAAGTTCAGTTCTTCCAGAGGAGTATCATATTGCTCAGGCAAGATGGATACCTCTGCGCCCGTGGGGACTTCGAGGTCCCGGAAAGAAGAGAACTGGTTGATTAAGATGGTGGCACTCTGACTGAGCGCCTCCCAGGGTGGAATGGTGGCATCGGTCCAGATTTCCAGGACGAGCCTTTCCTGGCTCTCTTCCTGGCCAGGCCTGATAGATTCTACAGAGAAATTCACCTTGCGCACCGGGGTGAAGATGGCATCTATCGGGAGCGCCCCCACGGGTAGTCCATCGATAGATTTGGCTGGCACGTATCCTTTGCCCAGCTCTACATTGAGTTCCGCGTAAAGCTTGGCTTCAGGAGAGTCCAGAGCAGCGAGGTAAAGTTCAGGATTGGCAATGCGAAAGTCGGACGACGGTCCAATGTCGCCGGCACAAATCTTGCCTTCCCCCTCCACTTCCAGAGTCAACCGCCCGGGCTCATGGGATAGAGGAAAGAGTCTTAGTTGCTTGATGTTCATGAGGAACTCCATGGCATCCTCTTTAGCGTAGGGGATGGCAGAGAATTCGTGTTGAATTCCTTCGATTCTGACCCATGTCACCGCCGCGCCGGGCAGAGAACTGAGAAGCACGCGGCGCACGGTATTGCCCAAAGTGGTACCAAAACCTGGCTCCAACGGTTCAGCATGAAAACGACCATAGTTGTTGGTGCCCTCAACGCAAGTTACAGTGGGAATAGACAGTCCGGACATAATTCACCTCGAGTAATATTCAACGATAGCTTTCTCGTTGAATCCGGCTTCGATATCGTCCTTGGCAGGCAAGTTCAATACTCTGCCTGTCATACCTTCTTTTTCCAAACTCAACCATGTGGGGATGAGTTTTTCCTCTATTTGTTCAGCCACTCTCTTGTAATGCTCGGTTTTTGTGCTGGCCTCTCGCCATTTGATTACGTCCCCCGATTTCACCAGAAAGGACGGGATATCGGTCTTGCGGTC
This sequence comes from uncultured Dehalococcoidales bacterium, assembly GCA_964429285.1. Taxonomy (GTDB): domain Bacteria; phylum Chloroflexota; class Dehalococcoidia; order GIF9; family AB-539-J10; genus RBG-13-51-36. The sequence continues at coordinate 6,911 of CAYSBO010000041.1, forward strand.
GTTGACCATTATATGGCCGTGCCGGACTATTTGTCTGGCTTGGGCACGTGAATCAGCAAAGCCCAGGCGGTAAACCACGTTATCCAGTCTTCTTTCTAGCAGTACAAAGAGGTTCTCTCCTGTGGTACTGGGGCCCTTCTTCGCCTCAGCAAAAAACCTGCGAAATTGTCGCTCCAAAACGCCGTAGCTGAAGCGCACCTTTTGCTTCTCTCGCAATTGAAGTCCACGGTCGGAAATCACATTGCGCCGTCGAGACTGAGAACGCCCGCCCGGACGGACACTTCTCTTCTCCAGAGGACATTTGGGCGTAGCACACCTGTCACCTTTGAGCATCAACTTGTCCCCGAAGCGGCGACATAGACGACAAACCGGGCCCGTATACCGCGCCATCCTATACTCTTCTCCTCCCTCGCGGTCGGCAGCCATTGTGGGGGATGGGGGTGACGTCTCTGATGGCGGCAACGGTAATTCCGGAGGCCTGCAAGGCGCGAATAGCTGCTTCGCGTCCGCTGCCTGGTCCCTTGATGTACACCTCCACTCGGCGCATGCCATCACTCATTGCCCGGCGTGCTGTGTCTCTGGCAGCCAGTTGGGCAGCGTAAGCGGTGCCTTTCCTGGAACCTTTGAATCCAGCGGTACCGGAACTTCCCCAGGCGATAACATTCCCTTGCATATCAGTAATGGCGATGGTTGTGTTATTGAAGGTGGAGTGAATATAAGCCTTGCCTTCGCTAATCTTCTTGCGAGCTCTGCGAGCCTTCTTCTTTGGCATTTGTCTAAAACGCGCTCCTTACTTCTTAGCTACGCCACGTTTTTGCCCACGACCTGCCACTGTCTTCTTGGCCCCTCTCTTGGTTCGGGCGTTTGTACGTGTTCTCTGTCCGTGGACTGGCAGCTTCATGCGGTGTCTTAGGCCCCGGTAGCTACCAATCTCAACAAGACGCTTTATATTAGATTGGACCTCTCTCCTCAGGTCGCCTTCTACTCTGTATTCCTTCTCAACCACATCCCGAATCTGGCTAACCTGTTCTTCGTTCAGGTCCTTGACTCTGATGGTGGGATTGGTACTGGCGGCGGCCAAAATGCGCTGGCTTGATGTATCACCGATGCCATAGATGCGCAAAAGGGCCACCCCAATGGGCTTATCCTTAGGAAGATCTACCCCAGCAATACGTGCCATTACCTATCACCCCTGCCTTTGTTTGTGCTTGGGATTCTCACAAATTACCCTGACCACACCACGTCGCCTGATAACCTTGCACTTCCTGCATATCGGCTTGACTGAAGCTCTTACTTTCATTTTCTATTACCACACAAACCTTGTTATGATAAACCTTCTTCGCTAACCTGTCAAACTATTTGAGGCGATACGTAATCCTGCCCCGGCTCAGGTCGTAAGGAGAGAGCTCTACCAGAACTCTATCCCCGGGCAGAATCTTGATGTAGTGCTTTCTCATCTTGCCCGAAATGTGAGCCAATACCTGATGTCCGTTGGCTAGTTCGACGCGGAACAGCGTATTGGGCAAGACCGTGTTCACTTTGCCTTCAACTTCGATCCTCTCCTTCTTGGCCATATCTCTATATACAATACCTAAACCAGTATCTCAGCTTCACCATCCGTTATGGCAATGGTGTGTTCAAAATGTGCTGAGAGGCTACCATCGGCTGTGAGTACCGTCCACTGGTCGGGTGCCACTTTGGTGTGCCAGTCTCCGGCATTAACCATGGGCTCTATAGCCAGAGTCATGCCCTTACGAAGCAAGGGACCTTTCCCGAACGCGAAGTTGGGTATTTGAGGCTCTTCGTGAAGCTCCCTACCTACTCCGTGCCCGGTATATTCCCTAACCACAGAGAATCCTTTTGACTCAACATAATGCTGAACTGCAGCCGAGATATCCCCTATCGATGCCCCACTTTTGGCCTGGGCGATGCTTGACTCCAGACTGCCTGCTGTAACCGAGATAAGTTCCTCTGCCTGTTTACCTATCCGTCCCAGCCCAATGGTTATGGCGGCGTCTGTGTGAAAGCCGTCAAGCTTTGCTCCTACATCCAGGGAGACTATGTCTCCTTCCTCCAGTACTCGCTCGCCAGGAATCCCGTGGACTATCTCATCGTTTATGGAAACGCATAGATTGGCGGGGAAACCGCGATAGTTCTTGAAAGAAGGTATCACTCCCCGCTTCTGTGCTTCTTCGGCCACGATCGTGTCTAGCTGTGCAGTCCTGATCCCGGGCCTTGTTTCCGTTCTCAGTTTGTCCAGAATAGCGGCCAGTATTCCCCCACACTTGCGCATAATGGCTATTTCCTCGTCAGACTTTATGATTACCACTGTTTATTTTGTTTCTGCTCCGAGCACGGAGATTATTTCCCTTGCCACCCCCTGTATGCCCAGGTTACCGTTGACCCTGACCAGTTTATTCTGTTTCTCATAATAATCAAGGATGGGAACAGTTTGAGCAAAGAAGACTTTCAGGCGCTCCTTTACCGTTTCCTCCTTGTCATCAGCACGTTGATATAATTCACCACCGCATTTGTCGCACTTGCCCGGTACTTTGGGCGGTGAACTTATGGCGTGGTAAGGTGTCTGACAATTCCGGCAAAGCCACCTTCCACTGAGGCGTTTCACTAACTCCTCGGTGGGCACTTCGATATATATTGCCTTGTCTATGCTTTTGTCTTGCTCCTGGAAGGCTTTGTCCAGAACTTCGGCCTGGTGCAAGGTCCGGGGGAAGCCATCAAAAAGGCAACCGGATGCACA
>CAYSBO010000042.1:0-9591 GCA_964429285.1 uncultured Dehalococcoidales bacterium
AGTTCCCCGATGAAGATAGTGTGACTCCCCACATCTACTTGATTAATTACCCTGGCTTCGACATAAGCTAAGCTATGGTCAATTACTACGGGAGCCCCGGTTTCACCCAGTTTGTAGTTCACATCTTTGAGCTTGTCTACATCCCTGCCTGATTTGAAGCCGAAATGACCGATGAAGGAGAGGGGCGTGTCCTGTGATAGTATAGAAGCGGTAAACACTTTGCTTTCACTGATAAATTCATGAGTCAAGTTCTGCCTGTTAATACTCACGGCCACGGTTGGCGGGTCAGATGTCACCTGAAACACAGTATTGGCGATCTGCCCGTTGACTCTGTCTCCTTTTCTGCTACCTATCACGTATAGACCGTAGGTGCAGTTGTGTAGAACTTTGAGATTCATCCCTTCACCCTTTCTCCAGGTTATTCACATAAGGTCCTTCTCGCTGGCCTCGATTGCCTGCTGTAACTCGGCGCTGAGCAGAGGCGGCAGACCTTCGATATCAACCCTCAGAAAACCCCTGACTATAGTGGCCGTAGCTTCACTTCGGCTTAGCCCTCGCGCCATCAAATACTCTACTTCTTCCTCTGCTATCTTGCCTACCGCTGCCTCGTGGGACAGGTCAATACCGGCCAGCGTGCCTTTGAGTTCGGGTATGGCATGGATTTCGCCCTGTTCCCCTAGAATCAGCCCACGACATTCCAGATGACCTTTGACGTCGGGCGCATTGCCTTCTACATAGCCCCGGGCTACAATGCTACCTCCATTGGTTATCGCGCGCGACACGATTTCCGTCTTCGCCCCCTTGGCACCCAAGATGACCCGGGCGCCAACATCCAGCGATGAACCCGAAGCTGCCACCAGAATACTGTTGAATCTGACAACCGCATTCTCCCCCACGCATCTGGCTGTGGGATACGTTTGTAGTGAACGGACCGGCTTAGTAAGCACATAGTTGCTGAGAAACAAGCCGTCCTCCTCGATAACCACTCCGGTGCGGGGGCGAACGGCTACCTCCGGATTCCAGCTATGTATCATAGTGAAGGTGACCTTAGCTCCTCTCTTTATGTAGAACTCGGAGACACCCAGGTGCAGGCCGGGGTCTTCGTTAGAAGCGGTGGTACAACCGGTTATGATATGCAGCTCTGATTCTTCTTCCGCGATAATAATATTGTGCGCATTCTGGGCCAGCCGTGCTTTTGCCAGATACAGACAGGTCTGTACCGGATAGATCGTCTTCTGGCCGGGCAGTGCCCTGATGAAATATCCATTGTGCTGATTCAGCTCCACATTGGCCGTGTACTTATCGGTATCCACAGCTACTGCCTTCCACCAGTAGTCTGACAGCCAATCGTACTTTTCCAGAGCCTGGCTCACCGGCATTACTTCCACGCCTTCTTGTCTGACTGAACTATGAACTGGAGCATTATCCATCTGGATAAAGGTTCCTGCCCTTTGGCTTATGTCATCCAAAATGACTCCCGCCCCCAGCATCCTTTGTTTGGTCCTTGCGGGTAGCTTCGACGGGTCAGCTTGAAAGGGCTGCTCTTCAGCCGAGCTATCGTAATTATCTAAATCTATGTCCTCACCAAACGCCGCTGGTTTGGCCCTGGCCACTCTGGCTTTGTCTTTGTATGCCCCGGACGGTGTCGTTCTAGCCACTGGAGCCCCTCCTCACAAAACACTGGATGCATTCTTCGTAGCCCTTCTCTCTGATGGTGGCCAAAATCTCATGCGGGTCTCCCTCACATCCGATCACGCCGTCACACATGACATACCCGGTGCGGGCGTTAACATAGTCCAGAATATGGCCCGTATGGGTAATGACCAGACCCATGCATTTTCGTTCCACTATGGGACAATCCTTTTCCAGCAAGTCATTCAGTAGTTCGCCGATAAGGGCGATATTTACCAGGTCAACGCCCGATTCAGGCTCATCTATTAATGTCAATGTAGGTCTCTGGGCCAGTAGTTGCATTAGCTCGGAACGTTTCAGCTCTCCTCCCGAAAACCCGTAGTTGATCTCCCTATCCAGAAAATCGACCAGGTCGGTCTTTTCCGCCAGTTCGTTGATGCGCTCTATTTGCTCGGGATCTTTAAGACAGGCGGCCACCATATCCCGCGTTTTTACCCCCCGAACCACCGGTGGCCGCTGGAAGGACATCCCTATTCCCAGCCGGGCTCTCTCGTCCAGTCCCAGCCTGGTTATGTCCTGGCCCTTGAAAACAATTCTGCCTTTGGTCACCCGGTACTTGGGGAACCCCATTATTGCCATGAGCAAAGTGGTTTTCCCACTGCCGTTGGGACCGAAGAGGACGTGAGTCTCCCCAACTCGTATTCCCAGGTTTACGTTGTGCAGAATCTCCCGCCCTTCCACCTCTACTGTCAGCTGTTCAAGGCTTAAAGCAACGTCATCCACACTGTACCTCCTGTTCGTTCATTTTCGCCTATCCCCACCCCACACAGTAACCAATTCCCACTTTCAAAGTAAAACCCCGCAGGGCCAACCGGGGTCCCTGCGGGTATTGAGAAGGACTAGTATCTCGATTCTAGGCTCACCATTCTACCACCCGGTCACGTACGCAACTGTCAACGTGAAGTCGAAGTTACTCCTTTCAGCCAGTATTATACCACCAAACCGCCCTCATACATATTGGCGCCTGTGATACCGCGGCTGGCGCCACAACAAGTCATCGGCTGTAAGTCACGGCCTCTGCACGGTTCGTATCAAGCCGCCCTTGCAATCCCTTATGTTTACAATCAGAGGCATCTGACCCGGCAGGGCATGAGTAGCGCAGGCCAGACACGGGTCGTAGGCCCTGAAAGCCATCTCCACCATATTGAGGAAGCCCTCTTTTACCTCTGGACCCTTCACAAATCCCTGGGCTGCCTTTTTCACAGACAGGCAAATCGGGGCCGCATTGTGCTGGGTGGCCACGATAAGGTTAACCTTTGTAGCCTTCCCGTGAACATCAGCTTCGTAATGATGGATAAGGGTTCCGCGCGCTGCCTCCACACAACCAATACCGAACCTGCCCAACTTGAGGTCCATATTGCGTATGTCCTTGCTCGTCAGCAAAGGGTCATTGGCGATCCGCTGCATATCCTCCGCAGCCTGCAGAGCTTCTATTAACCTGGCCCAGTGGTAGGCGAGTGTATGGTGACTCGGCTTGCCGCCCAGCGTATCGAACATCGCCTCATACTCTTTCTGGGCCAGCGGGGTGGCCATAGCGTCAGCCACATTTAACCTTGCCAGAGGCCCCACCCGGTACAGTGAGGTCCCCTCACCCTCGTTCAAGCCGTTCCAGCCTATCTTCCTCAAATGAGTCAGTCTTACGTACGTCCACGGTTCAACCCATTCCCCTATGTAATCGAGATAGTTGTGATAATCAAACAAGGCATACTCCTCGCCTTTGGGGCCAACTACCCTCAACTTGCCTTCGTAGAAGTTTGCCCGCTTGTTCTCATCCACCATTCCCATATAGTAGGTATTGAGTTTGTAAGCATCATTCAGAACAATATCCAGATATTCCTTGTTGTCCAGCACAACCTGCTTGAACAAACCCAGGGAAAACTGGCAAAAGTCGACACAGAAATCCGCATATTCCCGTATCCATTTTCGGTCCTCCTCGGTGATTCCCCTGGGGACTCCGCCGGGCAGCCCGCCCTCGGGATGACAACTCTTGCTGCCGATATGCCGGATTATCTCACGGCACTTCTTCCTTGCCTCTATGACCTTCCCGCCGATTTCCAGGCCGACCTTCTGCACTACGCCGATGATATTCCGTTCCACCGGATCGGCACTCGGCCCCAGCACGAAGTCAGGCGCAGAAAGTATGTAGAAGTGCAGCAGATGGTCTTCAACCATGAAGGCGTTGTAATGGAGCTGCCTGACCAGCTTGGCAGCCGGCGTCGGGTCTACCCCGTACAGGTCGTCCAGCGCCTTCACCGACGCCATGTTGTGAGGAGTCGGACAAACGCCGCAAATGTTGGGCATAATCCGTGGCAATTCCTCCACAGGTCTGCCCAGACAGAAGATCTCAAATCCTCTGAGCTCTACCACCTGCCAGTAGGCATCTTCTACATCCCCCTTGTCATCCAGAAAGATCTCGATCTTTCCGTGTCCCTCCAGCCTGGTTATCGGGTTTACCGTAATCTGTTTGCTCACGTTACACCTCTTTACTCGCTAGTCTTCTTGTTGGCTCGCTTCTTCTGCAGTGTGGAAGCAGGAGCCGAGAATCGATAAAGGTATCCGGCAGGGTCGATAAACTGGTTCACTACTGTCGCTACCTCTTCATCGCTCTCTGCATCCAGAATCGACGCCATGGCGGAGATGAATTTGGCTCCCGAATCTTGGACTCCTTCCACGGGGCCGAAGCACCCCCGACAGGGGATATTGATATTCATACAGGCCTCCCCGCAACCGTCCCGGGTGGCAGGGCCCAGACAAAGAATCCCCTGGGCCAGGAAGCAGGTTTCTGGGTCGGCCTCCACTTCATGAATCCTCTTGATTCCCTTTATCGACATCCGGTCCGGCTTGGACTGATTGCGCTTACAACTATCGCACAGGGCCCTGTGAGGTGCCAGGGTCGAGCCTTTGGGAGGGAGCTTGTTTTCCAGAACCGCACTTATGGCATTCATTACCAGGTCCGGGGGCGGAGGACATCCGGGCAGGTAGTAGTCCACATCGATGATGTCGTTCAGTGCATACACCCTGTCGTAGAATTCAGGAAGCGTAAGCTCCTTTCCTCCGACATTAGAGCTCGTCTGGGGATAGTTTTTGTTGGGGTTGACTACGCTCGGGGCATCGCGATACACCCAGTTGAGAATGTCCTCCCTGGTGACGAAATTGGCCAGTCCGGGTGTTCCTCCAAGGCAGGCGCAGGCACCAAAGGCAAGGACCAGTTGTGATTTCTCCCTCAGCAGTTTCGCTATCTCTTCCTGCTCTGAGTTCCTCACATGTCCGTTGATAATACTCAACACAATTTCACCGTCCTCCAGAGCCCTGACACTGTCGTATTTGAAGTCCATTGCCACCGGCCACAGAATTATGTCCACCGCATCCGCCACGCCGAGGAGGGCCTCATTGATGTCCACAACAGCCTCGTCACAACCGCCGCATGACCCCAGCCAGCAAATTGCAATCTTCGGTTTGGCCATCTCATTTCCCTCCTGTGGCTTTGATTTTCTCTTCTGCCTTCTTTTCCGTCACCACGCTTCTCTTAAACGGACCCAGTTTTCCCAGCTCTTTTCTCATCTCTTTCACCAGCTTGGGGATTCTGGTCCCCTCCGGGTCACTGGACAGTTCTATTCTGATCCTTTCCTTCTCTATGCCGAGGGACTCCAGGAGGCTGCGTACCAGATATACTCTCTTTCTTGCCTCGTAGTTGCCATCCTGGTAGTGACAGTCACCCTCCGGGCAACCAAGTATCAGAATACCGTCGGCCCCTGCCTGGAACGCATCAAGCATGTGCGTGGCGTCGATTTTGCCTGTGCAAATAAGGGGCACCCAGTTTTCTATCTTGCCTGACAGTGCTTCTTCCTCTGCCAGGTAGCCCCAGCCGAACTTACAGGAGAAACATACTAGCTTCGGTTCATATCCACTCAATTTTGGCCTCCTAAACAGAATTTTGCCCTATGTTATGCCAAAGACGAGTATATGGTTTGTATTCTCTTTGTTGTGTCATCTTCCACCATCGTTCTTGCTTCAGACGGGCAGGCTGCAACGCACATGCCGCAGGACTTACACCTGAACAGGTCGGTCCCGGACACAATCCTGCCGTCGGAGTCAGTTAGATACGCGGCATAGTAGTTGCACACATAAACACAATGGCCGCAGCCGCTACACCTCGTTTCGTCCACCTCCACCGGGCTCAGAGACTCCTGAAAACCAACCGAGAGACACGCTTTGCAGGACAGGCATGGACCGCAGGTGACACACCTTTTCGCTTCTTCTATCGCCTCTTTCAGAGTGAATCCTTGCTCAAACATCTTGAAGTTCATTCTATCGTCTGGCGGCATCCACGATACCTCGGGCTCACCCTTGTAGTCTCTCCTTATGGGAATCTGATACGCTTCAAGGTCCTTACTTCGTCCCTCCTTCATGTCCACCCCCCTCAGATACCTGTCAACGGACTCGGCGACCTCAAGCCCCTCCCCCATTGCATCTATCATGAAGCCTACTCTCCTCACATCACCACCTACGAACACCCACGGTTTGGTCATGCTCTGCAGTGTCAGCGGGTCAAGCTCAAATCTGCCGCGTTCATTCAGGAGGCCTTCCTTCTGCAGAAGAGACTTGTCCGGCCCCTGCCCCACCGTGATTATGAGTACGTCCCCTTCCAGGCCTATACAGTCTTCACAATCAAATTTGGGATTGAACCCTTCCTCGTCAAACACGCTGACGCACTGTGGGCACTCGATTCCCTTGAATCTGCCGTTCTCTTCGTAAATCTTTCTCACGCCGCGCCTGTACACTATTTTCAGGCCCTCCTCCCGGGCCGCGCGAATTTCTTCTTCATCGGCAGGTATACCGTCCTTATGCTCTTTGTCCTCGCGTTCAAGAGCCACCACGGTCACGTCACCCCCATGCCTCCTGGCAGACCTGGCCACGTCAAAGGCGACATTTCCCCCGCCTATGACTATCACCCTCTTGCCCTTGAAATAGTCCGCCGCGATATTTTTGCGACTGATTTCGTCAAGATAGTTCTGGCCATACATGATGCCGGCCACATCCTGCCCCTCCACGAATTGACCCTCAAAAGTCAGCACTCTGGGGAACGGCAGCCCGGTCGCCAGGAAAACTGCTTCATAGCCCTCCTGCTTCAATGTATCCAGGGTTAGTTCGCCTTCCCCCAGCTTGCTGTTATACCTGACATCTATGCCCGCAATTCTTACCAGGTTCTCAACTGTGGTCTGAAGAACGTCCTTGGGCAGACGATACTCCGGGACCAGCCAGAGTGCTCCTCCCAGACGCTCGGAAGCCTCGAATATGGTTACGTTATACCCTCTCTTGGCCAGGTGGTAGGCACACATCAAGCCACCCGGCCCACCACCTATTACGGCTACCTTCTCCTTGTTCTTGACGACCGGTAGTTCTCCCACTTCTTTGAGGTGTTCGGTATAGACATCGGACAGGAACCTCTTGAGCAGCCTCCTCTTGATCGCCCCTCCCTTTTGCAGGTAGTTACACTCCTGTTCACAAATGCCACAGATGTAACCGCAAATATTGAAGAAAGGGCTCTTATCGTAGAGATAATCGCCGATCTGTACTATGCCTTCCCTGGCCAATTTGGGGTCCTCGGGGAGAAGAGAAATGAGAACGTTTGTCCGCTGGATGTCCTCATTTATCGGACACTTGACCTGACAGGGGGGCAGACACTGCCTCACCGCCGTTTCTACACGCGCAGCTCCCGTGGGTTCAGTTTTCCACATACTTGGCCTCCTCGTATAGACTGAGATTCAAAAAATCGCGCACTGCCTACTAGTTTGGCGCCGAGTCGCTGATACCGTTCATAGGATACAATCGCAGGTTCTTGCTCTCTGCTAACTGGAGAGCCACGCCTTGCCAGGAAAGGTTACCGAAACAACCGAGAACAACATACCGGGAATCCGCACACCGACCTGCGGTCATCCTGACTATTGCCCGCCTTTTCGCGGACCGAAAATCATAATATTCTTGGATTTTGCCTGTCAATAATGCCTGAGCCCTACACTATAGCCCGTACGCCGATTCTTGTCAAAATGCGCAAGAACGAATATAGTCCCGGTGTTTGCTCAAGCGCCGTCCATGAACCAGTGCTCTGTTTTGGTGGCCCAGCCGGCAGGGTCTACGAGATAGTCGTAAGAGTCCACAAGCGCAAGATGGTGGCCTCGCTCCTCGCCTGCCAGAGCTTCATAGAACCGTTTTTCCACAGGGAAGTTGCTTTCTTCGCTTCGGGAGCGATATAAATCGTAAGACTGTATCTCCATGTCCATGGCGGTCTTGATGGCCTCCAGTTCGGATTCTCCCACTCCAGTCTTATCCCCCAGCGCTTTGCTGGCTTCCGCGAACAATGACTTGAGTTGCTTCCCCTGCTCCGACGGCGGGTCTACTTCAGGCCAGTTTTGCCCTTTCTTCAGAACTCCATATATTTCCTCAACCTTCTTGCGGTGAATGTCTTCCTCGCTGGCTAACTGCTCAAATAGACCCTTAGCCAACCTGTTGCTGCTCTTCTGGCTTGCTTTCTGGTAGAACTCCTTGCCCTCTATCTCCATCCGAACAGCGGACTCAAGCACCTCCAACGCTCTGGCCTGTTCCTTCTCCATCTCTCTTGCTCCTTCTCGAAACCTCAGGAGCTGACCAGCTCCATGTCCTCACCACAACAGACAAGAGTACCACCACCGACCTTGGTCACCGTCACTTCATTACCACAGACGTTGCAGCGATATTTCTCTCCGACTTCTTTGACAGCCATATTCACCTCCTTGAATTTTCGTATCCGGCAACAGGCCGGAATTTACCCTGTCTACAATTTCTTCTTGAGTTCCGAAAGCTGGCGCAGATGCTTTCTTTCTTCATCCACTACGTTGCCGACCACATCGCGATCCCGCTCTCTAACCGAGTTCTGCAATTCCATGTAGAAGAGGATTGAGTCTTTCTCAGCCCGGATACCGATATCAAGGGCTTCGATTTCATCGAACGCCTTGTCAGCCTTCCGCTGGACTTCGCTGATATCGGGAAATACCACGCTGTCGACTAATGCGTTGAGGTAAAGCGTGTATTCTTCAGTGTAGGTTTCCTGGGGCTTGGCCTGACCAAGGGAACCCGACATGCCCTGAAAGGTATCCAGATGTTTCTTTTCCTCTCCGGCTAGATAATCATAGATATCCCTGGCATCCTCGTTTGTGGTCTTATCAGCCAGAGCCTGATAGAAGGCCATACCATTCCTTTCTATGCTCGTAGCTATTTCTAAGAGCTCACTCCCCGAGAAGAAAACAGCCATTTCACACCTCCTGTTTAGTACTTGATATTGTCTATCAGCCGAGCCTCTGCAGGTATTTCGCACATAACTCACCCTGGCCAACTAAAGACCCAGCTTCTGCCTGAGCTCCGTCTCATTGAAGCCGACCAGGACTTCCTCATCGAAGCAAATGGTGGGGACCCCCAGCGCCTTGCACCTGTTCTGCAGTTCTTCGCGCGCCGCCTTGTCTTCGGCTACATTCAACTCCTGATACTTGATGCCGTTGTCGTCCAGGAATTTCTTGGCCATCTTGCAATAGGGGCACGTTGGTGTGGTGTAGATTTTGACTTCGCTTACCATTTTACTTTCCCAATTCTCCCCAGGAGCACCAGGTATCGACTCCGGTCGATTTGGGTGCTCCCTGCCCACCAGAGGACTGTCAGGGACAATACCCCTGCTCAGGCCCTCTTCTGTGGACTAAATTCGCCCGGATATTGCATGCATTCCACCCCAGCATATAACCCTCCGCTATCAGGCGAGGTGCACGAACGCTAGACTTCCGTAATGGTATAGCAAAGGCAGATTGTCCGTCAAGCAGACGTGTTGCGTCAAAATAAAGTGTTACCGAAGTGCTCCTTGTTGCGTCATAATTA
>CAYSBO010000043.1:0-9584 GCA_964429285.1 uncultured Dehalococcoidales bacterium
TGAGCCGTTGCCTGGATATCCATCCACTAACCGAATTGCAGCGCTGGTTACATAATTCGTTTGTACTTTATAATTCAATGAGGAGGTTATCATGGAATGGTTTATGAGTACAGGTATCCGGGTTATTGTTATCATCGCTATTGCCCTCGCAGTCTATCTTGTTTGCCGTCCCGTAGTCCGTTCCGTCATAAGAAGAATCGTGTCTCAACGGATGGCGGGCGAAGATGAGGCGGAAATCCAGCAGCGGACCAACACGTTATCTTCCATACTCGTCAAGATCATCGGAATAGTCATTCTGGTCGTCGCAGTAATCACCATATTGCCTGAATTCGGGGTGAATATTGCCACCCTCATTGCCGCTATTGGTATCGGAGGTCTGGCTATCGCCTTCGCGGCCCAGAGCCTGGTAAGGGATTTCATCGCAGGCTTCTTCATTCTTCTGGAAGACCAGTATGGAATCGGTGATGTGGTATCCATAGCGGGAATCGCTGGTGTTGTCGAGGATATCACTTTGCGGCGTACTGTACTCAGAGACTTAGATGCTAACGTCCATTCAATCCCTAACGGCAAAGTGGAAGCGTCAACCAATATGACCAAGAAATTCTCCAGAGTCAACCTTAATGTTTCGGTAGGCTATGGTGAGAACCTGAAACGCGTCATCGACACCATAAACAGAGTCTGCCAGGAGATGGCGCAGGAACCGCAGTGGAAGGACGATTTCATTACAACCCCCTCTGTTCTAAGGGTAGATAAGCTGGGCGATTCAGGCATAGACATCAAAATACTGGGAGATACCAAGCCGTCCAAGCAGTGGGCTATTATGGGTGAACTGCGGCTCCGCCTGAAAAACACATTTGATAGTGAAGGTATAGAAATACCCTGGCCTCACACCAAGGTATATTTCGGCAACGCGCCGGTGATTACGAGCGGGAACTAGCATGGTGCCAAGCGGTTCAGCATCGCGCATCTGATAATCAAGCTACTAAGGGTAGTAAATCTGGCCAAGAATGGGGGTATAGCATGGCTGTGAAGAATTATGGAGAGGTATACCAGTGCAAAGTCTGTGGCAACAAGGTAGAAGTAATAGAGGTCGGCGGAGGCACACTTGTTTGCTGCGGTAAGGAAATGAAGAGCGTCAAGGAACAACCCGAAAATACGGTAAATCTACCGGACTCCGGCGGCGAATAGGCCAACGGATCACTCGACGTTCAGCCCCATTGCCAGAGCAGCCAGCTCTTCTGCCAGGGCCTCTATATAGTCCCTGTTTTCCAGCTTAGCCCGCCAAATCGACGGAATGGCTTCTACTCCCAGGTACGTCCCCGAAATAGCGCCAGCCATGGCCGCTATAGTGTCGGTGTCACCGCCAAGGCTAATGGCGTAAGTCACGGTTTCTTTGTAGGACTTAGGATGCTTGACAAAGCAATAGATTGCCGTAGGAACTGACCTTGGTGCTTCTATACCATGTCCCAGCACACTGACTACCCTGGCCTTATCCTGCTCGCCCAGCAACTCCCCTATCTGGTCTACCTTCTCTTTGTACATCCGGTCCTGGATAAAATTCCCGAGCCTCGAAAGAAAACCTCCCCTGTCAATCCCTTCATCCGAAGGTGTATTAAGAGCCAGGGCTACTGCACAAGCCTGCAGTGCCGCCCCTTCCTTACCCAATTCATGGGAATGAGTGATGGAACTTGACTGGTAAGCAATCTCCCTTAGCCTTTCCAGGTTACGGGAATACAACAGTCCCACCGGCGCCACTCTCATGGCTGAGCCATTGCCAAAAGAGCCACCCCTGTAGAGTTTGGTTGCGGCGCTGTACCATGCCTCGCCGTTCTTTATCATCCTGAAAATCAGAGGCGGCCCCGGCCCATAGCCACGCCATGGCTCACGTTCATGATTCTTCACAAACGTCTGTGCCATATGCTCTCCGTCGAAGCCCTTGCTTTCTGCCAGAGACTCAGCAATGCCGATCATCATATGAGTATCGTCGGTATAGACCAGCTGCTGCAGCTGGTCAGCGAGAAAGACAATGTCGTCTTCAGTGGACACGTCCCGTCCTTCTCGCGGGGCACCCAGAGCATCGCCGACCGCGGTTCCCAGCAAGCATCCCAGGAATTTCGACCTTAGCTCTTTCTTACGCAAGTCCTTCGCCATTCCCTCCTACTCTTTGTGGCCGGCCCGTAGTTGGCCTTGTTCCTTACAAAAATTAGCGGGCAACTATTTGCAGTAGTTGCAATTTTCCCTGCCCTTTATTATACTTGAATCGGTGGTTATAGATTTAGGTTATCTCATCTCTATGAAAGCTCTTTCGGGTTTCTCTACAAACGTTGGATGACCAAAGCTCTAGCCAAGTACTACAAGAAAGGAGGTCATCCAATGGGATTTACAGACAAGACGCTGCAGTGTTCTGACTGTGGTGACACGTTCACGTTTACCGCTGATGAGCAAGAGTTCTATGCTAACAAAGGATATGCAAACGAACCTAAGCGATGCCCCGCATGCCGCGAAGCCCGGAGAGCCCAGCGCAACAGCTTCGGTGGGTACAGGTCAAATCGCCAGATGTATCCAGCAGTATGCGCTCAGTGTGGCAAGGAATGCGAAGTGCCTTTTGAACCTCGAGAGGGCAGGCCAGTATACTGTAGTGACTGCTACAGCAAGATGAGAACAGGCAGCCGGCTGTAGTTTCAGACATCTGGCTTGCAGGGGGCTGGAACTGAAGCCAGCTCCCTGACAGTTCATAACCAGAACGATTCTGCGAATTTCGGTAGATTTGGCTGCACCAAGACTAAAGCCATAGAATGGAAAGGTGGTTAATAGCATGAACATATATGTAGGTAATTTGTCTCGCGAGACTAACGAGGATGAATTGCGCCAGGCGTTTGAAGCTTTTGGGCAGGTGACGTCGGTAAACATCATTAAGGACAGATACAGCGGTGAGTCCAGAGGTTTCGGATTTGTTGAGATGGCAACGAAATCAGAGGCCCAGGCTGCAATTAACGGGCTCAACGGAACAACACTGGGCGACCGGACCCTCAACGTCAATGAGGCACGTCCGCGCCCCGAGGGTGGCAGGGGTGGCGGGTATTCCGGCAGGGGCGGTGGTTTCGGTGGAGGTGGTAGGCGACCCAGGTACTGAGATAGCAATACGCGTCGCAGGTGGCTCCCAAGGCAGTCGTGTGACCGGTCTATGCGGTGCCACCTGCTCAAGCCCAACACTGATCAAAGAAGGGCAGTATCTACTCCATGAACACTCCAGGCACAGGCGCCTTGTTGTGAAGGCTCGAGTGGAGCATATATCCCGGGTAGACAAAGCTGACCGACCATTCTTATTTGGACAGGCCGAGAAAGGCTTCACCAAGGGCGTAGATTTCCCCTGCTGTGCAAGGCCCACTCCTCATCGTTTGACTGTCCCTCTCCAGGTCCAGCGCCGCACGTGACATACAGGGACATCACCTTGCCTTTTATCCCGATTTGTGCTAGATTCCCATCTACGAAAAGCCAGTTCAAGAGGAGGTAATGTTGGACAAACAGACAACAGCCGAAATCACGGCCAGAGGTCGATCAGCAGGACAGGTCAGGTGCATGAACTGCATGAATAGGATCACGCCACCGAAGGGATCGAAAGAATACAAGTGCCCACATTGTGGCTTTGAGTGGCGTATAACCTGGCTGTGGCCGGACTTCCCCAGGATAAGAGGACCGGTTTGGGACGTAAACAGGCGCCTGACTCAAGAAGCAATGGCTAAGACCAAAACAAGGAAGGGAAAGAAGTAAGTATGGCTCTAGATAGAAAGATAGCTTATATCAACCTCACCACGGGTGAAATTCAGAAAAAGCCCATTCCCATCAAGATACGTAAGATGTTCCTCGGCGGTAGAGGGCTGGATATGTACTTGATGTATAACCATATAAAACCCGGAGTGGACCCCTTGGGACCGGACAACGTGGCCTTTGTCAGTGCGGGTGTCTTGGTCGGCACTCTCGCCTCTGCTTCTGCCAGAACTCACATTGGTGGCAAGTCGCCGCTTACCGGTTATGTTGGCAGCTCCAATATGGGTGGATTCTTTGCCCTGGAGATGAGGCTTGCCGGCTTCGACCACTTGGTCATAAAGGGCAAGGCGAAGAAGCCAGTGTACTTGTGGATTCACAATGGTGAAATTGAGATAAGGGATGCCGCAAATGTCTGGGGAAAGGATACCAGTCAGACCCGGGAGGTTATTAGGGAGGAACTGGGCGATAGGGAGGTCAAGGTCTTAACCATCGGGCCGGCGGGTGAGAACCTGGTAAGGTTTGCCAACGTCATTACCGGGCTTAAGAACGCCGGCGGCAGGACAGGGATGGGTGCGCTCCTGGGTTCCAAGAATCTCAAAGCGATAGCAGCAAGGGGTTCTATGGATATCAAAATAGCCCATCCCGAGGAAGCCCTGGAATATAATAAGCACGTAATAGAGATGATTACCTCTGCCAAGGTTTCCAAGACGCAGGGCAGATTAGGTACCCCGTTTATCTGGGGAGCAACCAATTCCTGGGGTGGAATCAGGACGAGGAACTTCCAGGCTAATCAATTCGAGTACTGCGATGCTGTCGAGGCCGAAGCCATCGATGAACATGTGACCGGGTACGCTAGTTGTTTCGGCTGTCAGGTGCACTGCCGAGCCAAATACATTGTCCCGTCGGGCGAATACGCCGGCGTCTATGATGAAGGCCCTGAATATACGGTGCAGGGTGCCTTAACGGCAGAGACAGGGTGTTCTGACCTGGTTGCTTTGCTGGCAGGCAGCCACCTGCTCAATGCGTACGGTATAGACTGCCTGGAGGCAGGAAGCATGATTGCCTGGGCGATGGAACTCTATGAAGCCGGAATCCTTACCGACAAAGATACCGGCGGCCTGGAACTGAGATTCGGTAATGCCGAGGCACTCAATGAGATGATCCATCGTATCGCCCGACGTGAAGGACTGGGTGACATTCTGGCTGAAGGGCCGCTGCGAGCAGCCGAGAAGATAGGCAAGGGTTCCAAGAAGTATCTGATTCATGTGAAAGGTATGAGCAACCTCCACTCGGATGAAAGAGCAACACCGGCCCTGGCTCTTAATGTGGCTGTCGCTTCCAGGGGCTCTGACCATCTCCGAGGCCGACCGGCGATTGACCTCTACGGTTTGCCTGAACCCGTGCTCAGAAGGGTATATAGTCAGCCGGTGCCATACGATGGGCCCTTAACCTCCCACTGGAAAGACTACGAAGGCAAACCCTGGATGGTAAGATGGCAGGAGACGTGCTATGAGGCAGTGGATTGCCTTGGAATATGTAAGTACCACACCATATTCCTTGGGCCAAATTTCCCCAATTTCGAAGAGTGGTCCCAGCTACTCTACCTTAATACTGGACTGGAGTTGTCCCCACTTGACATCTGGAACGTCGGTGACAGGTGTTATACCATCGAAAGGATGTTCAATATCAGGGAAGGACTGACCAGAAACGACGACCGCCTGGCTGACCGATACTACGACGAGCCCACGACGCGAGGTGTGCCTGCGGCCTGCGGCAAGAGCATCGACAGAAAGAAGTTCAGCAAGATGATAGACGAGTACTACGAGCATCATGGCTGGGACGAGAATGGTGTTCCCCGACCGGAGCACTTGAAGAAGTTGGGCATAGACAAAGAGCCATCGCATATGCTGTAGCTGCAACATGTTCTAAGGAGGAACTGGTTAATGTCAAAGGTTCTAGTGATAGATTATGAGAAGTGTACCGGGTGCCGGATATGTGAGCAGGTTTGCGCTGTGAAACACGCAGGCGTAGTCAATCCTGCCCGAAGTCGGATAAGGATAATCAAGTGGGAGGGGGAAGGACGATATGTCCCCATGGTGTGCCAACAGTGTGAGTCAGCTCCCTGCCAGTTGATATGCCCGGTAAAGGCTATTTCACGGGACGAGAGCCTTAATAGAGTAATGGTCGATTACGACCTGTGTATCGGCTGCCGGATGTGCGTCGCCATCTGCCCCTTCGGCGGTATGTCGTTTGATCCCCTGGCTCAGAAGGTAATAAAGTGCGACTTCTGCGACGGCGACCCGCTCTGTGTGAAGTTCTGCGATGAGCACGCTATACAATACGTTGATGCAAGTGAGCAGAGCATCGAGAAGCAGGTAGCAACCGCAGACAAATTCTCAGGGTTGCTGCGCAAGGTTACGGCGGCCATAGCCTCTGTATAGCACGGAGAGCACGCGCAAAAGAGAGACTACTAGCGTAGAAGCGTCGCGTGAAGGCCGGCACTTGCTTTTCCAACACCAGGCAAGGCCATTCAAGCCAGTCTTGCGGTTTTTCAGGAGATGCATTGGTTCAAGCCGAACCAGACTGATTACCCCGTATGTTTGTTATAAGCGAATCCCAAGCCACGGTAGCTGTGATGACTTCAGGAGTGAGCAAAGCAATGAGCGTCAAAGTAAACATCCACCCCTTCTTGTCTCAGCATACTGACGACCAGGACGTGGTTGAAGTAGACGGCACGACCGTAGGTCAATGCCTTGAGCAGCTGGTTGCCCGGTTTCCTGACCTCAGGCAATGGCTGTTCGAAAAGGACGGCAAGCTAAACAGACTGGTTGAAATCTATGTTAATGCGGAAAGCTCCTATCCAGAGGAACTGGCCAAGCCGGTCAAGGATGGAGACCAGCTTCACATATTGATCATAATTTCTGGAGGATGAGACAGATCTTGTCTTGACTGCCACATCACCACAATTACACACCCGTACTCCCAACTAACACACCCACAACCTGTCAGCTTCTCCAAGCACCCTGGCTGCTTTGTAGCCTGACGATCAATCTATTTTCCAACAGGCTCAAAGGCAAAGAATACTCTCTCTGCCTTTATGGTCTCTTTTCTCAGTTCGATCGGGTGGGCCGGCACCTCGAACACTGTCAGCTGAACTTCATCACCTTCCTTGAGGGTATCCGGCGGGCAGTTCACCACCCGACTGAGTACGTGCCTGACCGGACTACGTTCGCCCAGTTCAATCCAGGCATCGATCAAAGGCGGCTCAAAACATATGGGGACTCCTCCCCATTTCTCTACGACAACCCCCACCCTGCCTTTCTTGGGCAATTCGATCCACTCAAGTTCTTCACCGTAACACTCGGGGCATATTACCCGAGGCGGATATGCCACCCGGCCGCACTTGCTACATTTGGTGGTCGTAAACTTGCCTTCCCGAAGGTTCTCATAGAATCTGTGGATTCGGTTAAACTCCTTAGCCTCGATTGGCCACATATCCAGCGTGGGAGAATATCTTCCTTCCAAGAAAGGAATCCCTGCTGTCGCCATCCTTTGCCTCCTTTATTTTCTGGGCTCCCTGCCGTACACAACGATCGTGTGTTCCACATTCGATCCGCTCAGGTTGTGTGTAAGGCCGATTGCGGCCTCACTGACCTGGTTTGCGGCTCTGCCCTGAAGTTGCCTCAGTATCTCCATACCCTGACGAATCCCCGTTGCCCCGAAGGGATGCCCGCAGGAAAGAAGACCTCCATCGGTATTGGTGGGCGTGGCACCACCGACCTTTGTCTCTCCTGACTCTACAAAAGGTCCACCCTCTCCCTTTTTGCAGAACCCCAGCTCTTCCACCTCTACGATTTCAGAAATACTGAAACAATCATGTACCTGAGCAACATCGACATCGCCCCCGTTGATCTTCGCGCTAGCATAGGCCTTCTTGGCTGCCAGTCTCAAATGTGGCCAATCTCCTAAATGCTCTCCGGGCCAGTTTGCACTTACGCTGTGAACCGAAGCTTGAGCTCCTCCCAGGATATAAACGAGCGGCCTATCGGTGAGCTCCTTCGCCTTCTCCTCAGAAGCAATAATCACTGCCGCAGAGCCATCCGTCAATGGACAACAATCATATAATCCAAGTGGAGCCGCTATCTCGGTCGCATTGAGCACATCTTCCATTGTCAGCTTCCTCTGAAAGTGGCCTTTCGGATTAGCATAACCGTAATCATAGTTCACTACGGAAACCATACCTAATTGTTCCCTTCTTGTCCCGTAATGTTTCGTATGTTCCTTGGCAATCATAGCAAACCAGAGTGGTGGAGGCCCAATCCCCTGGGGCCCGTCCCAGTCATGGTCTATAGCAGCGATCTCATCGTACTGCACCTGCCATCTCTCTGGAGTATAGAGTTTTTCACACCCCGCCACCATCACCACGTCAGACATTCCGCTCTCCACCAGCCCTTTCGCCAGCAAGATCCCTGTGCTTCCACCTGCACACAGGACATCCACCCGAGCACAGATGGAAGTCGGTTTCAGCCCCAGTCTTTCAGCCACGACGGGGGCAGTATTGGCCTGGGCAGAACGCCGTCCCACGAAAGTGGAGGCAAAAAGCAAACCGTCAATAGCTGTTGGTTTAAGGCCGGGCACATCATCCAGGCATTCCTTGGCAGCTTCCTGAACCATGTCGATGTAGCTTGCTTCCCTAATACCCCATTTGCACATGCCGCCCGCGACTATGCAGGCATTGTTTACAGCCATTCTTTACCTCCAGGTGGAAGGCTATTCAATCTTGATCGCCCCAAGGAGTTTCAGGATTGTCACTTCTGCTGGCTATAGTCGTAGAAACCTCTGCCGGCCTTCACGCCCAGTTCACCGGCCTCAACCTTTCTTCTCCATAGTGGAGAAGCCCTGTAATTCTCTCCCAGTTCACTACGCATATAGTCCAGACACCGCAACGCCACTGATACCCCATTTGCTATGTCCTGTGATTTCAGTGGACCCATGGCATGCCCTAACCCTAACTGGCACCCCTTGTCAATGTCCTCAGCAGTGGCTACCCCTTCTTCAAGCAACTTGACTGCCTCATTCGATAACACGACAAACAACCTGGTCACAACGAAGCCTGCGGCATCCTTGTTTACGATGATGGGCTCCTTGCCAATCCTGGGTGTCAACTCCTTGATTACCTGGCAGGTCTCATCCGAAGTCTTGGCTCCACGGATTATCTCCACCAATTTCATCACCGTCACCGGATTGAAGAAATGCATCCCGATTACCTTATCCTGTCGCTGTGTCAGTGAACCTATGTTCGTAATACTGAGCGCTGAGCTATTAGAGGCAAGTATTGTTTCTGGAGCACACAGCTCATCCAGTTGCTTGAACATCTGTTGCTTTAGCTCCATCTGCTCAGGAATGCACTCAATCACCACCTGGACCCCTTCCACCGCTCGTTTCAGGTCGGTAGTACCTTCAATCCGATCAAGTACTTTGTTCGCTTCCTCCTGGCTCATTTTGCCCTTGTCCACAAAATACTTCTTCAGATTCCCTGTAATGGCATCGAGGCCACCACGGACAAACCTGTCTTCGATATCCGTCATTGACACTTGATAGCCACCAGTAGCCACAACTTGGGCGATCTGATTACCCATGACGCCGGCACCTACGACACAGACCTTTTTTACCTCCATTTTGTTTCCCCCTTCTCGATATTTTGTAAGATAACAGACTAGAGCAGGTCAGAGAGGCGATATTTCTTCGAGGCTTTTCCTGACAGGAACCACGGCCAGGCCGTATGGTAGCATTTCCCTGAGAGCGTGTCAATATTC
>CAYSBO010000044.1:0-7258 GCA_964429285.1 uncultured Dehalococcoidales bacterium
TCGACATTTGTCTATTCTGATCTGAGCGCCAGGTCGCTTCAGCAGTTTCGGAACTTGAAGCTGGTGGCTACCCGTTCCACTGGTTTCGATCACATCGACATTGAGTACTGCAAGAAGCATGACATTACTGTCTGCAATGTACCCACTTATGCTGATGAGACAGTAGCTGAGCATGTCTTCGCTCTGCTGCTGGCAATAAGCCATAATATTGTGAAAGCTGTCGAGAAAACCAGAACAGGTAGTTTCTCTCGGAAAGGCCTGCAGGGCTTTGATCTTCACGGTAAGACTATGGGGGTCATCGGTACAGGGAATATCGGGAAAAGCGTTATCAAAATCGCCAGGGGATTCTACATGAACGTGCTCGCATTTGACGTGAAGCCAGATAACCAAGCGGCATCCTCGCTTGGTTTTAGCTATGTGGACATGAATGAACTGCTATCTTCGGCAGACATATTGACCTTGCATGTCCCCGGCGGCGCTAAGACCCGACATCTGATATCCGAATCAGAATTCTCCAAGATGAAAGATGGCAGCGTTTTGATAAATACAGCCCGGGGCGACGTAGTGGACATCCGAGCATTGTTGAAGGCGTTGGCCAACAACAAAATCGCTGCTGCCGGCCTGGACGTACTGCCAGAGGAACCCGCAATTCGAGAGGAGGCAGAACTGCTGCGTTCGATCTTCGCGGAGCAACACGATGTTCAGACCCTATTCGCTGAGCATATGCTGACTCATCAACCTAATGTTCTTGTCACACCTCACAATGCTTTCAATACCCGAGAGGCTATGGAAAGACTTCTGGACACCAGTGTACAGAATATTGTCTCTTTTGCTAAAGGAGAATGTCAGAATGTAGTTGCTTAGTATCGGCCATGACCATCCAAATTTGTTAGGGTCAATCAGGCGACTGGCTGGACGTTTGAAATGCAGAGCGATGCTTCCTTACTAATGCTAATCCTAGGAATCATCATAATGATGACTATCCTCATACGGGGCGGGCTCAAACGTACATCCGTACCTTCTCTGGCAGGGTTCATCATCCTAGGGATAGTCATTCGTATGGTTGACTCAAATACTGGATTCCTTACAGAGGAATTTCGGCGTATCTTCGTTTTTCTGTCCGAAGTCGGCATCATTTTTCTTCTCTTTCGAGTTGGACTAGAGAGCAATCTATCCGGCCTTCGGCGACAGCTTAAGCGAGCCAGTGTAATCTGGTTAGGTAATGTTGTTTTCAGCGGAATCCTTGGCTACGTAGTAGCCCGTTTCGTGTTTGAGCTAACTCTGATACAGAGCTTATTCATAGCTATTGCATTGACTGCTACCAGTGTCGCCATCTCGGTAGGCGTATGGCATGAAGCTAGGGCTATAAAGTCCCCTACGGGCCAACTGCTTGTTGATGTGGCTGAGATGGACGACGTTTCTGGTATATTCCTCATGACTATATTGTTTTCTGTGGCTCCAGTTCTGAAGGGAGGTGCGCATGGCTCCCTGCTGCCGACCATTTCCGCATCCATAGGCCTCTCTCTGGCCAAATTCATCGGTTACGGTGCAGCCTGTATAGGTTTCTCTCAATTTGTTGAACCCCACCTTACGAGTTTTCTTAAAAAACTACTACCAGTTCCGGGCCAGACTGTAGCTCTGGTGGGTTTCAGTTTTATCATTGCTGCTTTGGCTGGATTGATCGGCTTTTCTTTGGCAGTCGGCGCTTTCTTTGCCGGACTGGTTTTCAGCCGTGATCCGCGGGCAGTCAAACTAGAGACCCCGTTTACTGTTCTGTGTGACTTCATTGCTCCATTTTTCTTCATTAACATTGGTTTGCTCCTTGATCCCGGCACATTCAATGCAGTGGCACCAATGATGCCAATCCTGCTGGGCATAGCTATTGTTGGTAAGGTAATCGGAACCGGTGGTCCAGCTTTGCTTACAAGCAAGTGGACAACTGCATTGTTGCTTGGCGTCAGTATGATACCCCGGGCAGAAATCACCATGGTAATAATGCACCGGGGGCTTGCTCTAGGCGAGTGGGCAGTACCCAAGGCGGTTTTCTCCAGTATGGTATTGATGTCCCTTACTACAGCAGTGGTAGTTCCCATTTTCTTGTATATAATGTTGAAACGCTGGCATCCGAGAAAGGAGTAAGAGCAAATGAAGAAGAGACAACTCAACCTGAGTGAGATCGATGCCCTGATCTTCGATATGGACGGTGTGATAACCGATACCGCGGCCGTTCATGCCGCGGCCTGGAAGCACATGTTTGACGAATACCTCAAGAAACGTTCCAAACAATATGGAGAGCAATTTCAGCCGTTCGACGCCGATACGGATTATCGTCGATATGTTGATGGCAAGCCCCGATATGACGGGGTCAAGAGTTTTCTGCAATCTCGCGGTATTTCGCTTCCATACGGAGATCCAGAGGACAAGCCGGATCAAGAGACCATATGCGGACTCGGGAATCGAAAGAACCAGTATTTTCTCCAGCGTCTGAAAAAGCAGGGCGCAGACGTCTACGAATCCTCGGTTGAGTTTGTGAAGCGAGTGCAGTCAAACGGTGTCCGCACAGCAGTCATATCAGCAAGCCGCAACGCTGAAGCTGTGCTGGAGGCTGCCGGTATCCAGGATCTGTTCAGCGTCAAGGTCGATGGGGTTGACTCCGCTGAACTCCAACTCAAGGGCAAGCCCGACCCCGCAATCTTTCTGGAAGCCACAAGAAGGCTTGAAGCAAGGCCCGACAAGGCAGCCGTCATTGAGGACTCCCTCGCTGGTGTCGAGGCCGGGCGACGGGGAGGGTTCAAGCTCGTCATTGGGGTCGACCGGGCCAACCAGGGCAATGACCTGAGAGAACGAGGGGCAGATATTGTAGTGCGGGACCTTTCTGAGGTAGAAATTCCCCAAGGCCAATCTCGAACATCGGCAGAGGCCCAAGAAACTCTCGATAGATTGCCATCGGCTCTTGATAAAAAGGAGGAGATCGTTGAGCGACTGCGTGAAAGAACACCCGCTATCTTCCTGGATTATGACGGTACGCTGACACCTATTGTCGCAGACCCAGAGAAGGCGACGCTTCCTGACAGGACCCGGAAGATAATCAGACGATTGACCGAGCATTATTCGGTGGCCATCATCAGCGGTCGCGACCTGGATGATGTGCAGAAAATGGTCGGCGTTGGGAACATCGCCTATGCCGGCAGTCACGGCTTTGATATTGTTGGCCCGGGTGGCAAATACCGCAACCAGGAGATGGGCAAACGGTTTTTGCCTGCGCTGAAGAATGCTGACAGGGAACTGCGTAAGGCCGTACGAGACATACCGCGAGCCAAGGTGGAACACAAGCGGTTTGCCATCGCGCTGCATTACCGCCAGGTGGAGAACGCTGACGTAGATACGCTGCAGCAGAGATTCGACGATACATTATCCCATTATCCAGAACTACGGAAGGGCACAGGAAAGAAAGTCATTGAACTGAGACCCAACTTTGACTGGAACAAAGGCAGAGCTCTTCAGCATCTACTTGAGGCGCTCTATACTGACAGCGGCAGGATAGTCCCTATATATATTGGAGATGATATTACCGACGAAGACGCGTTTCGAGCCATCAGTGACCGCGGCATCGCCATAGCTGTCGGAAGAGAAAAACGCCCGACGGCCGCCCACTACAAGCTCAAAGATCCCGAAGAGGTGACGAAATTTCTGCAGCAGTTGGCAACCCTTGCCCAAAAAGAGGTCTCAAAGGGAATTTGGGTAATATCCTACGATAAATTTGATGCAAAACAAGAGAAGCTGCGTGAAGCACTTTGTACGCTGGGCAATGGCTATTTTGCGACCAGAGGCGCCGCTCCCGAATCAACTGCAGATGACATTCATTACCCGGGAACTTATGTGACGGGCTGCTACAACCGTCTCAAGACTGACATCGCCGGACAGGTCATCGAGAATGAAAGCCTGGTGAACTTGCCCAACTGGCTGCCCATCAAACTCAAATTTCAGGACCGAGATTGGTTTGATGTGGAGAAAGTAAATCTTCTGGAATACCGTCAGGAGCTAGACGTGCGCCAAGGTGTGTTGAGCCGCTTGGTTCGTTTTGTGGACGAAACCGGCCGCCGAACACGCATATTTCAACGTCGTTTCGTTAGCATGGATAACTGCCACCTAGCCGGAGTTGAGACAACCGTTGTGGCTGAGAACTGGTCAGGGCAGATATCCGTTTGCTCAGCACTTGACGGACGGGTGACTAACAGCGGCGTGGAGCGTTATAAGCAGCTGAACAGCCAGCATCTCACGCCGGTTGAAACCCGATCCGTCGACGATGAAATGATTTACCTCCAGGCCGAAACAAACCAGTCGCATATTCGTGTCGCCGAAGCGGCTAGAACAAGACTATTTCGCGACGACAAGCAGATCCCGGTACGGCCTCATGTCACGGAAGAAGCGATCTACATCGGTCATGAGTTCTCCGTTGACCTGGAAGAGGGTCAGGCAATAACAATCGAAAAGGTCGTAGCCTTGTACGTATCCAAGGATCCCGCTATCTCCGAAAGCGGCATACAGGCACAAAAGCAGGTTAAGCGTGCCTCCGGCTTTGACGAATTGCTGACACGCCACATACTCAGGTGGGACCATATCTGGAGACGCTGCCGCATAGCCATCAAGGATAGTGAAAGAGTAGCATTGGTCCTCCATCTACACATCTTTCACCTTCTGCAAACGGTGTCGCCACACACAATTGATCGTGATGCCGGGGTGCCGCCCCGGGGACTGCACGGAGAGGCATATCGGGGACACATCCTCTGGGATGAGCTCTTCATCTTTCCCTTCCTGAACATTCGTATCCCCGACATTACTCGTGCTTTGCTGATGTATCGCTACCGCCGGCTTTGGGAAGCCCGCTGGGCAGCCGAGCAGGCAGGATTTGAGGGAGCTTTATATCCCTGGCAGAGCGGCAGTGATGGACGGGAGGAGAGCCAGGAGCTCCACCTCAACCCCCGCTCTGGACGCTGGATACCCGATAACTCTCACTTACAGCGCCATATCAACATCGCCGTCGCCTATAACGTGTGGCACTACTACCAAGTTAGCGAAGATATCAACTTTCTCTCCTTCTATGGAGCGGAGATGCTCGTTGAAATTGCTCGTTTCTGGGCAAGTACTAGCCGGTATAACCGCTCTCTGGACCGATACGAGATTCACAATGTTATGGGACCGGACGAGTTCCACGACGGCTATCCCGGCGTCGGTGAGCCGGGTCTTAATAATAATGCCTACACGAATATTATGGCGGTCTGGGTGTTGTGTCGGGCTCTAGAGACGATGGAGCTTTTGCCGGATACGCGACGTCAACTTCTCATGGAGAAGCTGGCGTTGAAACCAGAAGAACTAGAACACTGGGAGGACATCAGCCGCAAAATGCGTGTTGTTTTTCATGACGACGGCATTATCAGTCAGTTTGAGGGTTACGACCAACTTGAGGAGTTTGACTGGGAAGGCTATCGGGAAAAATACGGAGACATTCACCGCCTGGACCGTATTCTCGAAGCCGAAGGGGATACTCCTAATCGCTACAGGTTATCGAAACAGGCTGACGTGCTGATGCTATTCTACCTGCTTTCCGCTGACGAGTTGGGGGAGCTGTTTCGCCGTCTGGGTTACCCGTTCGAGTATGAAACCATTCCCAAAAACATTGAGTACTATCTCAAACGCACCTCTCATGGCTCCACCCTGAGTCGGGTGGTACATGCCTGGGTTCTGGCCCGCTCCAAGCGTGAACTATCTTGGCACCTCTTTAAGGAGGCCCTTGAGAGCGACGTTTCTGATATCCAGAGTGGCACTACTCGGGAGGGTATTCATCTAGGGGCTATGGCCGGCACGGTGGACCTTATCCAGCGATGCTATACCGGCATTGAAACCCGCCAGCACAAGCTCCAGCTTAATCCGTACTTGCCCAACGACCTGAAAGAAATACGGTTCGATATTGCGTATCGGCAGCACTGGATCAATGTCGTTATCACGTCCAGGCGACTCAGACTGAGCGCTCAACCGTGTGCAGCGGCGCCGATCACGATAGGCTTTCGAGAGGAGACCTTTGAAGTGAAACCGGGAGATACGCTGCAGTTCGATCTGTAGTGGCAAGGCTGCACGATTCCGTAATGGAAAAGGACAGAACTGGAATTGAATTGGTGACGCGGTTATGGACAACCTTCTGGAGGAATACAGAAGAAAGAGAAAGTTCGGGCAAACGCCGGAGCCAAGCGGCACAAAGGTTAAGAAGTCCAGCGGCTCGCCGATATTCGTTATCCAGAAACACGATGCTACAAGCCTTCATTATGATTTCCGTCTGGAAATCGGAGGGGTTCTGGTTTCCTGGGCAGTGCCCAAGGGACCGTCAACTGACCCTAAGGAAAAGCGACTGGCGATGCGTACTGAAGCCCATCCAATGGAATATGCTGACTTTGAGGGGGTGATACCAGAGGGCGAATATGGCGCCGGTACTGTTATAGTCTGGGATACCGGTACATATCGCAAGCTGGAAGAGAAAGAAGGTAAACGCAGAACAATGGAACAGAGACTTAAGGACGGCCACATTGCTGTGTGGCTTGAAGGCGGGAAGTTGAAGGGAGGCTACGCGATAACCCGGCTGGGCCAGGAAAAGAAATGGTTGCTGGTAAAGATACGAGATGATGAGGCAGATCCTGGGCGAAACCCTGTCAAGACAGAGCCAAAGTCTGTTTTGAGTGGGCGAAGCATCGAGGAGGTGAAAACCAGAGGCTGAAAGACATGGGTATAAGCGAGGAATATGGTGGATAAGATGAGGAACCGTGCTGGCAGAAAGCGGACAGGAACCTAGGCAAGGTAGGCTAGAAAAATGCGAATCAAGGTTCTGGGAACTCGAGGAGAGGTTGAGCCCTCGGCACCTTATCATTCAAAACACTCTGGCCTACTAGTTGATGATACACTGCTGCTAGATCTGGGAGAAAGAGAGTTCCTAAATTTCAAGCCCAAAAGTATCTTCATTACTCACCTCCATCCCGACCATGCCTTCTTCATTACAGAACCGGCTGCAATCGATATACCTATCTACGCTCCGGAGGCAAGTCAAATGGCGACCGATGTTAGAACGGTAGAAAGCACGGTACAAATAGATTCTTACAAAGTAATCCCTATTCCCACCCACCACAGCAAGAAGCTCAAATCAGCCGCCTATGTAGTTGACAATGGAAACCAGAAGCTTCTCTATACGGGCGACATGATCTGGATCAACAAG
>CAYSBO010000044.1:7358-9537 GCA_964429285.1 uncultured Dehalococcoidales bacterium
CCGGGAGATATCGTGCTGCTGGATACGGGCGACATAGTCCCCGCCGACCTACGTCTTCTCCAATCGATGCGGCTTCAGATAGACGAATCGTTGCTCACAGGAGAATCCATTCCTTCTCAGAAGTCCACCGACCCGTTGGAAGAAGATGTGCCTCTGGCTGAGCAGGACAATATGGCCTTCATGGGCACAGCGGTAACCTCAGGCAGCGCTACCGGTGTAGTGGTAGCAACTGGCCAGCAAACCCAAATGGGGTCCATTGCCGCAGATATTTTGAGTACCAGTCGGGCTGAATCGCCCCTGCAACGCCGCATGAAAAGTTTCGCCAAATGGATCAGTATCATAATTCTGGGGATTGCCGGCACCGCCTTCGGAGTCGGCCTGGCCCTTGGGGAAACACTTGTGGATATGTTCCTCACCGCGGTCAGCCTCGCCGTCGCTGCCATTCCAGAAGGGCTACCAGCAGTAATGACGATCGCCCTCGCTGTAAGTGTACAGAGAATGGCCAAGCGTAACGCAATCCTCCGCCGCCTACCGGCAGTAGAGACTCTGGGTAGTTGCACCGCCATTCTATCGGATAAGACGGGTACCCTTACAAAGAACGAGATGGTGGTGCAGAAAATATGGGCCGGAAATGCTCGCTACTGGATAGAAGACGGCCGTTTCTCTCGAGAAAATGGCAACCACGAATCGACCGATTTCACAGAAGTAGAAGAAGACAGTCCAGTCCACCAGACCCTGGTAGCCGGGGTATTGGCCAATGAAGCGTCTTTCAAGCACGAGGGCAATAATGTCGTTACTAAAGGTGACCCTACAGAGGTGGCTCTTCTGGCAATCGCGAGCAAAGCCAGACTGGTTAAGGATGAACTGCTGGAAGAATATCCTCTGGTGGAACAAATACCGTTTGATTCAAAGCAGCGCTACTCCGCAAGTATCCATTCGCGTAAGGGCAAGAAAGTTGTTTTCCTAAAAGGAGCTCCGGAAAGAGTAGTCGAGATGTGCCGTTCAATGGCCGTCTCAGACGGATCAGCAAAAATGGATAGGGAACTAGTGCTCAATGAGGCGGAGCGCATGGCACAGGAAAGCCTTAGGGTGCTCGCCATGGCAAAAGCAGAGGGTGACCAAGCGGCAGATGCAGTTCAACAAGGAAAGCCGAGTGGCTTCACTTTTCTGGGCCTCCAGGGAATGATGGACCCGCCCCGCGAGGACGCAGTGAAAGCGGTAGCCTCCTGTCACAGGGCCGGTATCCGGGTCATGATGGTTACCGGAGACAATCCGGCTACTGGTGCCGGTATTGCCCAAAAGGTGGGGATAAGCCAAGAGAAGCCTGAAGTGGTCACCGGGTCCGACCTGGAAAAGATGTCTGAACCTGAACTCCAGAAAGCCTTGAACAGGGTTAGGGTATTCGCCAGAGTCAGTCCTTCCCAGAAGCTGAGACTGGTGGATAATCTGCGCAAACAGGGGCAAATAATTGCTGTTACCGGTGACGGTGTCAACGACGCACCGGCTCTCAAGGCCGCACACATCGGAACAGCCATGGGAAAGTCCGGTACCGATGTAGCCAAGGAAGCAAGCGAAATGGTTATAACTGACGATAATTTCGCCACCATATATGCTGCGGTGGAAGAGGGCCGGACCGTTTTCTCCAATATACGCAAGGCTACTTTTTTTCTTATATCGTCTGGTTTCAGTTCAATAGTAGTTATATTGGCCAGTCTAGCAATGCGCCTTCCTTTGCCGCTCCTTCCTGCTCAGATACTATGGCTGAATGTGGCAACCAACGGTGTTACGGACGTGGCTCTGGCCTTTGAGCCAGGGGAGGAGGAGCAATACCGGAGACCGCCACGAGATCCCACAGCCGGAATCCTCTCGCGGTTGCTTATTGAGCGCTCTATTATTGTAGCGTTGGTAATGGCTGCGGGCGCGTTAGGTGTATTCATCTGGGAGACGGGTGAAGGAGCTAATCTTGAATATGCTAGAGTGGCTGCCCTTACCACACTGGTAACATTCGGGCTATTTCACGTCTTCAATAGCAGATCTGTCCAGCGTTCCGCCTTCCGCAAAAACCCTCTATCCAATAAATTTCTGTTCATCGCCACGATATCATCATTTGCGATTCACCTCGGTGCTATGTATTTTGAACCCACTCAGATGCTACTGCGAATCCAGCCGTTGACCCTAG
>CAYSBO010000045.1:0-8797 GCA_964429285.1 uncultured Dehalococcoidales bacterium
GGACTCGAACCGACACGGGGGTTGCCCCCCAACAGTTTTTGAGACTGCCGCGTCTACCATTCCGCCACTTCGGCTTCAGGCTATTTTCTTGCCCGCACTGGTAAAAACCTCTCCGACTTTTATAATTACCACATTGTTAACATCCAGGCCAAGCTTTTCTTTCGCCCTCTTTTTAAATTGCTCAAAGACATCCCCTGAAGTGTATACTCCCTGAAGCCCACCCCTTGCCTTCCAGCCCTTTAGCTCCCGGTAAGCTAACACGGCAGCTTGTTTAGTCGCTTACAGGTTTGCTTTGGCCCTGCCACCAGCCATTTCGGAATAAGCTATGGTTTCATCATCAATGGCCATCATAGTTCCTTTGGGAGTTAGATGTGGCTTGTCAGCAGCATCCACCGCAGCCATTACTTTCATAGCCTGATGGTCGTTAAACAACTCCATTGCCTTTTCGGATAATTTAGCCATTTTCACCTTCCTGGTGCCGAGGAGCGGAGTCGAACCGCTGACACGCGGATTTTCAGTCCGCTGCTCTACCACCTGAGCTACCTCGGCGCCAAAGATATTGTAGGTTTTCCCCATCTCAGTGTCAAGCAAAATGTCAGGGAAGGTTGCCTTAGCGCTACGAAGGCGCAGGAGGAAGCCAAAGTATGGTAAGAATAGGGGCTCCTTGTAGGCGGAGACAATATGCTAGCTCGGGCCACCAGGCTTGACCAAAGGGACGTGAGCAGCGCAAAGAGGGCATTGGTCGGGTGAATACGTTATGCTGGGGGCGCGAAGACAACTGAACAGGGGCAGATCGAAGGCCAAGTCTTTGTCAGTACGGTCGACAAGCACTCCAATACCCACGACATCCCCCCCCAATCTATCTACCGCGCGAATCGTCTCCCTGACCGAGCTTCCTGTGGTCAGGACATCATCAACAACAAGGACGTTTTCACCGGGCGCAATTTGAAAATCCCGCCGGAAGATCCTTGCCTGGCCCTCCTTCTCGGCAAAGATGCTTCTTACTCCTAGCTGGCGGGCAGTTTCGAAGGCCAGAATAATACCACCGGTAGTCGGCCCAGCGACCATGTCTATTCTTTGTTTCATGAAGTGTTGCGCGATAAGGCGGCACAGTCTCTCGGTATAATGTGGGTACTGCAAGATGCGGAACTTGTCCCAATAGACGGGTGAATGCAACCCAGAGGCTAGCAGGAAGTGACCTTCCTTGATTGCGCCAGCCGCTTTGAACATCTCCAGCACCTCATTACTCACTCTTCTTACCTCAAGGCGACTGCCAGGATACTATCACTTCACCCTGCATTTCAAGCATCTCCGGATAGCTGTAATGCTTGACCAGCCCTAGTTTGCTCGGTGGCCAGTAGGTAAACCAGGCTTTGCCAATGACGTTATCAAGGGGTACCGTCCAGCCTGAGTGTGAATCGTTACTGTTATTTCGATTGTCACCGAGGACGAAGTATTCACTCTCGGGAATTGGTTTGGCCGACATTTCATAGTCTGGCGCCGCCATAACATACTCCTCCTCTAGAGGAATGCCGTCAATGAATACCTTCTTGTCCTCAATCTCTACGGTCTCGCCGGGTAGGCCAATAACTCGTTTGATGAAAGGGTGTGGAGACTCAAACGGTGGGTCAAAGATAATCACGTCTCCGCGCTCTGGGCCAGAGGAGCGATAACTCACCTTACTGACCATAATGCAGTCACCTTCCTGGAAATTGGGCTTCATGCTGGACATTACCACAGTGTAGCTCTGTACGGTTAACTGCAGGGGAACAAAAACCGCTATCGCAATGAGAATAGTTATGCCGACTTCGCGAAGGATTTTCATCAACAGTGGTTCATTCTAGCACAAACCTTGAATTCACTTCATCGGGCATAGCTCTATTTGCCTGGGCCATTGCTTAATGGTAACATTACCACCCCGGGCCGCTAGCTCAATCGGTAGAGCAGCTGACTCTTAATCAGCCGGTTCAGGGTTCGAGTCCCTGGCGGCTCATTTTGCATGTTAAGTCACCCTGGCGTTCTTGCTCGAATGGCGCTCCCGGCCTTCGCTAGCTTTCATCACCCTTCTTGCGGGACAGCGCAACCGATGAGTTTATAGGCTAGT
The DNA here is from genome assembly GCA_964429285.1 of uncultured Dehalococcoidales bacterium. Lineage (GTDB taxonomy): Bacteria > Chloroflexota > Dehalococcoidia > GIF9 > AB-539-J10 > RBG-13-51-36. Next base: position 2,105 of record CAYSBO010000045.1, read on the forward strand.
TTGGCCAATAGAAATGCGCAAGAGCTCGGGCCCTCGGCGGGACAGAATTCCACCAAGTCAAAGCCGACCACATGCCTGTGAAGAGCAACCGACTCTAACACATCCAGGACTTGCCGCCAGGACATACCGTCGGGTTCGGGTGTACCCACTGCCGACACAATTGAAGGGTCGAAAACATCCACGTCTATGGTGATATAGACATCTTGAGTAAGTGACTCCACTATCTGGTTTGTAGAAGTTGCCCTCGATGCCAGATCTGACATGTAGAAGGGCGTCAGCTCATTTTCTGTCAAGAATCGTTTTTCTGCCTGACTGAGGCTCCGCACTCCCACCTGACATATGGGGCAAAGCTCAGAAATCCGACGCATGACACAGGCCTGGCTATATTCGGTGCCCAAATACTCATCCCGGAGGTCAGCATGGGCATCAAGTTGCAGCACAGAAAGTTTTGGGAATTCATCCTTGAAGGCCCGTGCTGTCCCTAAGGCAAGTGAATGTTCCCCTCCTAGAAGCACGACGAATTTCCCCTTTTGTATCAGGTCTTTGGTCACTCGATAGACCCTGTCAATCATGTCTTGGGGGCTGCTCAAGACAGGCTCCAGTTCGGGCAGGGTGCAAATACCAGTTTTGTGTGTTTCGCGGTCCAGCTCCAGATCATAGAGCTCCAAATACTGGGAGGCGTCAATAATAGCTTGTGGGCCATGGCGGGATCCGCTTCGCCATTCGGAGGTGCTGTCGTAGGGTACAGGCAAAATCACGGTCTTGGCCTGCTGCAAATCTGAATAAGGTGGTGCTAGGCCAGCAAAGACGCGGCTTGGCAGGAATGCCCCGTTAGGCCCACCAACGAAAGGCTCGGGACGACGTTCTTGTTCATTCATGATAAACGAAACTCTGGGGATTCGTCGTCGCAGGTTCTGTAGCGGGCCATTCTCTATCAATAAGACAGGTTCTCAGTTTGACTAACTGGAAAGCCTCTCGAAAATCCCTTATTGCTTTCTCGATATCAAAGTCCTTGCAGGAGAAAATATCTATGTTAACGTAATTGCGTTCAACAAAGGTGTGGATGCCAATGTGGCTCTCGGCGATAAAAACGAATCCAGATATTCCCCAGTCCTCTAGAACCGGGCCTACATATCTGAGTACGTATGGAGGCGAAATCCTGGTCATCCCGATCTGCGCGGGGTAATTCTCCAACCAGTTGCGAAGGAAATCTTCGTCACGGACAATTCTTTGATCATTGGAATAACCATCTATGATTAAGTGCATTAGCCCTCCTCAAGCAGTGTTTTTCTTAGATCGAAAAGGGCAGCATAGACTGCCCTTTGCTTCATTCTTGGGCGATCTCCCCGCAGCGTGTGGGTGAAAGTCTCCTTCAACCCATTACCAGTCAGGCTGATGAACACCTTGCCCGAACTCGTATCAGGACTCATGTTGCCCCCGAGGCCCATGCCGATACCGGCCTTGAGATTTCTGCGTGCGATGTCAGCCATTGCTCGGGTTGCCTGAGTACTTTCCTCTCCGTACTGGTCCAGAATCGAGAGGTCCAAACCGCAAGCTATTTTAGTCTCCGCACAACAAGCTAGCAAGCCCCCTTTGAAATACGTATGGCTGTCCTGGTCACCGGCAATGGTGCTGCACAAGAGGCCTTCGGTGCAAGACTCCATGGTGGCTAGACTCAGGCTTCTAGCCCTGAGCAACTCCCCAACTATAGAACCAAGTGTATCGTCATCTACACCCCAAATATGAGGACCGAGGATATTTCGAATTTGCTCTTCACTTTGAGAAATAAGGTACCGAGCCTCCTCTTCTCCCTTTGCCTTGGCTGTAATGCGGAGATGAACACCGTCCGGATGTATGTAAGTAGCCAGAGTGGGGTTGGATAGTTTGGAAAGAGGGGCTACCATTTCATCAACCGTCGCCTCGGCTACTCGAAACGTCTTAATTGTCCTGGACAGGATGACCTCTCCGGTTATCTTTTGCTTGAGCTTAGGCAGAATACCTTGTTGCCACATTAGTTTCATCTCGGCCGGAGGCCCCGGTAGGGCTATGACTATGTGGTTCTCCTTCTCAATCCACCAGCCGGGCGCTGTACCCATATGATTAGGAATGGCTTCGGCCGAGGGAATGATAGCTGCTTGCTTGATATTACTTTGTGCTATTTTGCCGGTATGGCGACCGAACTCTGATTGCCAGCGGAGCAACTGTTGCCATAAATTCTCATCGACTTTCAATTCCTCACCTACTAGCTCAGCAATCGCCTCACGCGTAATATCATCCTGAGTAGGTCCCAGCCCCCCCGTAGCGATGATAAGGTCTGCTCTCTGCCAGGCTCGCTTCAGGGTATCGACCAACCTTTGCCGATTGTCGCCTACAGTAGAGATAAAATACAAGTCAATTCCCAGCAGGGACAATTGATTAGCGAGAAAGGAAGAATCAGTATCAATTATGTTGCCCAGTAGGATCTCTGTGCCAACGGGTATTATCTCTGTCTTCATTGCGAAAGACCATTGCGAGCCGTTCGGGGTTTGTGGTATTGAATTTCTTATTTGTCGTCGTCCTGAGTCCAGGGTTGCTGGGGCTCAGAATCCTGGCTTTTCTCAGACCCGGCCCGGCGAAAATCCGCGCAATAGATTCCGCAGGACAATCTCTTTCAAAATTTGCCTGCTGAGATGCCAAGATATTTCTCTACTATTGCCATAGCGCAGTATTTGCCACACATGCTGCAGGTCGCTCCGTCACCAGCTATCGTGCTGTGGATCTGTAGCGCAAGTTGGGGGTCTAGCGACAGGTTCGCCTGGGTTTTCCAGTCCAGAGCCTTGCGAGCCCTGGACATCTGCTCGTCCCACTCTCTGGCACCTTTCACCCCCTTCACAATATCGGCAGCATGGGCAGCTATACGGGAGGCGATTACGCCCTGTCTGACATCTTCTACATTGGGAAGCGACAGATGCTCAGTAGGAGTAACGTAGCACAAGAAGTCCGCTCCAGCAGCAGCAGCGATTGCGCCGCCAATAGCAGCAGTTATGTGATCGTACCCAGCGCCTACATCGGTCACCAGAGGACCGAGAACATAGAAGGGCGCCCCGCGGCAGAGGCTCTTCTCCAATTGAACGTTGGTGGTGATCTGGTCCAGCGGCAAATGTCCGGGCCCTTCTATCATGGCCTGGACACCAGCTTCCCTGGCGCGTTCCGCTAATTCACCGAGGGTGACCAATTCTTCCACCTGAGCCCTGTCCGTGGCGTCAGCCAAGCATCCGGGACGCAACCCATCGCCCAGGCTTAGCGTGAAATCATATTCAAGAGCCACGTCCAACAGGCGGTCATAGTATTGGTATAAGGGATTCTCTTTGTCATTGTGGAGCATCCAACCGACAAGGAAAGCTCCTCCCCGAGATACTATATCTGTTACCCTGCCCTGCCTCTTCAGTCTGGCAACAGAAGCCTGAGTCACTCCGCAATGGACAGTCATGAAGTCAACACCATCTCGGGCGTGTTCTCGGATTGCAGCGAAGATGTCATCAACCGTCATATTCACGATGGCTCCGCGACCCTCGATGGCTTCAATGCCCGCCTGATATATTGGCACCGTACCTACGGGTACAGTACTGGCACTCAAAATGGCCCTTCTTATAGCCGAGATATCACCTCCGGTGCTCAGATCCATTACGGTATCAGCACCGAAATCCACGGCAGCGTGTAGTTTCCTCAGTTCCATGTCCAAGTTACAGGAGTCTGACGACGTGCCTATGTTGGCATTGACCTTGGTTTTCAGGCCTGTGCCTATGCCGCAGGGGATCAAGTTTGTGTGGTTAGCGTTGGCCGGGAGTACGATTCGGCCCCCGATCAAGCCTTGCAAGATGAATTCGGCTTCCACCCCTTCTTTCTCGGCTATGTGCTTCATCTGGGGTGAAACGGTTCCCTTGCGTGCTAGCTCAAGCTGTGTCATCTGTCTATTTACCTCACGTAAGTTTTAACAACAGTACAGTATAAAGCATTTGACGCGGATTTAGAAACCAAATCTAGCACAGAGCGGGTTTAGGTGCAAACGAAAGCCCAGCATTGGTAGGCGAAGCGGAAGTGAGGAACAAGGGTACGAATCTATGACAGGGTTCTGAGGGCTTCCCTCTGCACTCTGAACAGCCTATCTATACCCTGTTGGGCCAGGGAAAGCAATGCATCGGCCGTTTGTTTGGAGAAAGGCTTGCCTTCGGCAGTTCCCTGGATTTCCACAAACTCGTTTCCATCGGTCATTGCGACATTGAAATCTACTTCAGCCTGGTAGTCCTCTTCATAACAGAGGTCAAGCAGCATACTGCCATTGACGATGCCCACGCTGGTGGCTGCTATCATTTTGTTCAGCGGCATGAGCGGCAAAATACCCTGCTTTCTCAGGTTATGAAAGGCGTGGTAGAGGGCGACATATCCACCGGTGATAGCTGCCGTTCTGGTGCCACCGTCCGCCTGCAATACGTCACAGTCTACCACGAATGTCCTTTCTCCCAGGACAGACAGGTCGGTGACTGCCCTTAAACTGCGACCGATCAAGCGTTGGATTTCTTGACTCCTTGCCTCTCCTTTATCGCGCGGTGTGCGAGTAAGCGTGGAACGAGGTAGCATCGCATACTCCGCAGTAACCCAGCCCGCCCCCCCACCTTTACGAAAACCGGGCACCCTTTCATCCATGCTCACAGAACAAAGCACCCTGGTTTGCCCCAGTTCGATCAGCGCTGAACCCTCAGCAAAACTCTGGTACCCCAATACTATGTGCACGGGGCGCAGTTTATCGTCAGCTCGATTGTCTATTCGTGACATACTAGCAGAAGTATAGCAAAATGTTCGGCAATCCGTCTGTCATTTCTCTGCAAAGCAAAGAATCTACCTTCTAAGTGGATATTCACCACCGTCCCCTTTCTTGATAGGTCTTGATGAATTTTTCGATAGAGCGGTCATAGGTCTTCTCCACGTCGTTCGGGAACAAGCAAGCCGGCAATTCGCCTAACTCCCAATGGTATCTTAGGCATTCACAGCAAATACCCTTTCTGCTGCATGGCTCGTAGGTACAGTTACACATTTCTTTGTTTTGCTCCACGGTGCACTCTCTCATATTCGCCTCCTTGGCTGATTCTCTGGTTCGATGTTGGTTGGCCAGATGGAGTGGGCCCGTGTTCCCACACATGTGCTATTATATGCCAAAACGGGGGTATCGGAAAGGAAGAAAGCAGCTTGCAGGTGCCATTTGACGCTTACCTTGATATTGAGACCACAGGTTTATGCTCCTTCTATGACGAAATAACCGTTGTTGGCATTTATTTGGCCAATGATAGTGGCAATAGGCTGGTTCAGCTTGTTGGGGGCGACGTAACCAGGGCCAACTTGCTCAGGAACTTGCGTTGTGTGGATACAATCTATACATACAACGGTAGCCGCTTTGATCTTCCCTTCATCAATTCTCGTCTGGGGGTAGATCTGAGACAGCATTTTCATCATCGTGACTTGATGCATGATTGCTGGAGCAATAACCTGTACGGGGGTTTCAAGGCAGTAGAACGGAGGCTGGGCATTCCACGACGGCTCCAGGACATTGGTGGAGCAGAGGCAATAGTACTTTGGTGGAGATACCAGGTCAATAATGACAGAAAAGCCTTGAGTTTGTTGCTGGAATACAACAGGGAAGACGTGGTCAACCTTGTGACATTAAGGAGGAAGCTAGAAAGATGGTCGGGGCTGGGGCATTGTTGGTAAGCTGCCGCCTTGTTCCTATTCTCCGTTGCTTGAGAGTCCGCGCACGTAGCTCAAGAACTGGGACACGAACCGCGCAATGTCCCCAATGGTGGTGACTATGTTGGTCAGGGTTGAGGAGCTCGTTTCATGCTCATCCCATGGAAAAGGTCCGTCATGGTAGTAGAGGTCGTTGAAGCCTGCGACGATTTCATATCTGTCCAATCTGGAACTACCAAGGGGCAAGCTGAAAGCTCCGAGGGGAGATTGACCAGCGTCCTGAGGGTCGATTGCTCGCCACTCGCCATTGAGATACCAATCCTCCATCAGGAAGGCATGAGCCCCTGCGTCCCTATCAACGCCGATGACTACGTATACTTGCTCCGCACCAATGCCGTAGGCTCTAAGGAGCGTGCACAGAAGAATAGAAAATTCCTCGCAGTCCCCGAGTAGAGGGTCATCCAGGATCTCCTCTGGAGTTTCCCAGTAGTCTTCCTTACCGGCTCGATCCTCATCAGTTTCGTACTCTAGGTTGTGAGCAACCCACTCTCGAATAGCATCGAAGCCTTCTTCAGTGGGTTCGTGAGGAGGGTCACCGAGGATACTGTGCAAACACTCCATAACCGAAGAGCATTCGGGCGTGATGTAGGACTTGGATTCAAATTCAGACTCGGTAGCTGGCCAGGCATGGCCGGTGGGCGCATTCTGTTCCAACGTGACGCAGCCCGCGCCAGACACAATGAGTAAACCAACCACAGCTAGACAGGCGAAAGGGACCGAAACGCACTCCTTCATACCCAAGCCCTAGACTATTTTATCTGAGATTTGGGTCTTATTCAATAGCTGAATGGGTTTGTGCCCCATTTTTTGTGTTTGATGTTCCTGTACTTGTGGGGTTTGGCCTGGTATCCAGCTTCTGGGCCGTTGCCACGATGCGGTTAGTGAGTTGTCAAATGTCCTCTGAATTGAAGAAGT
>CAYSBO010000046.1:0-8692 GCA_964429285.1 uncultured Dehalococcoidales bacterium
TGGTTTCTTGTCTCCGTATTCTTTCATGTGTATGCCTGCCCGATAACCTGCATCCTCTCTAACGAAAATCTTCCCTCCCCTGGCCGACAATCCAAGAATATCCCCGGCATGACCATGCACGACGATCTCCCCATTGTTCATGGTGTTGCCACATCCGTCCTGGGCATTGCCGTGAACGATAATCCTGGGGCTGTTCATAAAAGCCCCCAGATCATTTCCCGGGGTACCGAATATCTCGATTTCGACTGGCTTATCCAGGTCTGTGCCGATGTACCTCTGTCCGTAGACATTCCGCAACTCAATCTTCTCGGTTCCGTTCGATACGGCCTGCCTCAACCTGGCGTTAAGCTCACGGGAGAGAACGCCCCGGGCATCTATTGTTACGACTCTTTCCATCCTAGCTTCCCGCCATCCTTACTCCAAGGATCTCCAGTTCGGTGTCAGTTAGCCCCACCCCCCTCAGGTGAAGGCGGTTCCCCCGCAGGCTTTCCAGGGCATTAATGCCCATGCCCCCCAATATGTCTTTGAGCTCAAGACTCCAGCCCCGGAGCAGATTGGATAGCCGTCTGGCTCCGATATCAGGATTGACCCTCTTGGTCAACCAGGGATCCGTGGTGCAAATGCCCCAGGCACATTTTCCTGTGTGACATTGCTGACAGAGCGCACATCCAAGCGCAACTAGAGCAGCAGTTCCGATATACACGGCATCGGCGCCCAGAGCAACGGCTTTGGCTACGTCGCCACTGTTTCTGATTCCGCCTGCTATTACCACCGAAGCCTGATGCCTGATGCCCTCTTGCCTCAGGCGGTCATCCACGGAAGCCAGGGCCAGCTCGATAGGAATGCCAACATTGTCGCGGATTATCTTGGGCGCAGCACCTGTAGAGCCACGCAACCCATCGAGAACTATAATATCTGCTCCTGCCCGTACCATGCCGCTGGCAATCGCTGCAGAATTGTGAACGGCAGCAATCTTCACAGATACCGGCTTGGTATAGTTTGTGGCTTCCTTCAGGGCATACACAAGCTGTGCCAGGTCTTCAATAGAGTAGATGTCGTGCTGTGGAGCCGGGGACAAGGCATCCGTGCCTTTGGGAATCATTCGCGTGCTCGACACCTCAGCACTCACCTTCTCCCCGGGGAGATGTCCCCCGATCCCGGGCTTGGCTCCCTGCCCAATCTTGATCTCCACTATCCTGGCCGCATCGAGGTACTCAGAGTGAACGCCAAACCGTCCCGAAGCCACCTGGACTATGGTGTTGTTTCCGTACTTGTAGAGATTTGGGTGAAGGCCACCTTCTCCTGTATTCCAAAGAGTTCCCATTTCAGTGGCAGCTCTGGCTAGAGACTCCTGTACATTAAGACTGACTGCGCCGTAAGACATAGCTGAGAACATTACGGGAACCTCGAGTTTGACCTGGGCGGCCAGTTCTGTCTCAAGGCCAAGCGGGCCGATATCTACCCGGTCGGGTTTACGTCCCAGGTAGGTAGCTAGCTCCATCGGTTCACGTAGAGGATCAATGGATGGATTGGTCACCTGGCTGGCATTAAGAACAAGGTGGTCCCAGTACACCCGGTAGCTCTTATCATTTCCCATTCCGGTGAGAAGCACGCCACCGGTCTCGGCCTGCTTGATGATGTCTTCGATAACCTCGGGGCGCCAGTTGTAGTTTTCCCTATAATCCAGTGGGTTTCGTCTGACGGTCAAAGCCTTGGTGGGACAGAAAACGACGCAGCGGTGACAGCCGACACAATTCTCTTCACAGCTCCTCATCTCGTCGTCCTCAACATCGTAAGAATGAACATCAAACGTGCACTGATTGACACAAACCTCGCACCTGATACACCGAGAATCGTCTCGCTCCACTATGAATTTCGGCGGTAGATACGTCTTCATTTCATCCTTTTCTTATGGGTATGCCTTTTTCCGCTAAGTAGTCCTTAGCTTGACCAATGGAATAGACCTGATAATGAAATATGCCAGCGGCCAGAACAGCATCAGCTTTGCCTATCACCAACGCCTCATACAGATGCTCAGGGTTTCCAGCACCACCGCTGGCGATAACCGGCACTATCACTACCTCGCTAATAGCCCGCGTCAATTCCAGGTCATAACCGGTCCGGTGACCATCGGCGTCCCAGCTGGTCACCAGCAATTCTCCAGCACCGCGATCTACGGCTTGCTCAGCCCACTCAACGGCGTCGGTACCGGTAGGCCTTCGTCCGCCATGAGTTAACACCTCCCATTTAGCGTCCGCAGAGCCCCCTACCCGCTTGGCATCAATAGCCACCACAATGCACTGACTGCCGAATTTCTCCGCGCCTTCACTGATGAGACCGGGATTATGCACCGCAGCAGTATTAATGGATACCTTGTCTGCCCCTGCCTTCAACATCCGACGCGTGTCTTCGATGCCACGCAAACCTCCCCCAACAGTAAGGGGAACGAAAACCTGCTCGGATACTCGCTCGACAATGTCAACCATGATGTCACGCTCTTCAGGCGTAGCGCCGATATCCAGAAAGACGAGCTCGTCAGCACCCTCCCTGTAGTAGAAGGCGGCCAGCTCCACGGGGTCGCCAGCATCTTGAAGATGGGTAAAGCTGGTGCCCTTCACTACTCGCCCTTGATAGACATCAAGGCAGGGAATGAGTCTCCTGGTTAGCATCTCCCTGTATCCTTCATTTCGATAGCCGGAGATTCCTCGGGTTCAAGCGGTTTTTCCAGACTACCCACGATAGGTTCGCCACCCATGGGAATCCAGGCACGGTCCAGATCGGGGGAGACCAGGCGAATAGCCGACTCTTCAGAAGAAAGGTAAAGCACTGACCCTTTCACCCCCACGGTGAGAGGACGTAGTCTTATCCTGTCAGTAAGACCAATCATCTCCCCTTGATGAGCAATTATTACGGTAAAAGGTCCGTTAAGCAGAAGGCTGCCATAGACCTGGCGCAAGGTCTGAAAGAGCTTCTGCTCTTCCGGGGGACAACGTTCTATACAACTCCAGAAAGGTGGTGCCAATATCCTGGCCACTATCTCAATGGGAAGTCCATGCCTCCGTATTAGAAGGTCGACTGCGTAAGCCACCACTTCAGTGTCGGTCTGCATAGTACAGTTGTAGCCAAATTGCTCCAGATACCGACGGTTGATTCCGTAGGAAGAAATCTCTCCATTGTGAACCACCGTCCAGTCCAGGATATTGAAGGGATGTGCCCCACCCCACCAACCCGGGCTATTGGTGGGAAACCTGCCGTGAGCGGTCCAGAGATAACCTTCATATTGCTCCAGACAGAAGTATTCCGCTATCTCCTCAGGGTAGCCTACTCCCTTGAACACCGCCATATTCTTCCCACTGGAAAAGACAAAGGCCTCCTGCATCTGTGTGTTGATTTCCATGACTCTATCCACGACATAGTCGTCCTCTGATTGGCCGTTTCGTTCTGCCGCTTTCACTTCAAGGAAATAGCGCCACACCGCGGGAGGGTTCACTATGCCGGCCGTGGGCTTGGTAGGCACCTGTGCGGCGTCAACTACATGAAACCTGTGCCTCAGGAAATCCTCTACCCCGACCTGGCCCTGCTGACTCAGGTACATTATGTGCAAAGCGTAGTAGTCAGCGTATTCAGGATACAGTCCATACACGGCGAAGCCTCCACCCAGACCGTTGCCCCTAACGTGCATGTTGGCAATGGCATCCACTACGGGCTTGCCCGAAAATCGGGCCCCTGAGGTGTCCATCATTCCAAAAATGGAACAGGCATCGATTACCTTATCGTCGTGATACAGGTTGTTTGTCTGCTCCAAAGCAAAGCAGCTATTCACCAGCGTAGCTTTCCTCCTGCGCTTCATCAGGCAGGGCGGGTTGAAGAACCACATCTGATGACGGCACCAGTCGCTCTTCCCACAACCCGCGAGGGAACAATGCCAGGCCGAAATCGTCAGCCAGAAGCAAATGTTTGAAGCTCTTCACGTTCACCCTATCCCTCATAAGGCCAAAGACTATGCCCGATTTTTCGATATTCCCTACCATTATCATTCCCATTATCAGGTCATTTCTCAGTATTACCTTCTGATATATATTGTCTTCCTTTTTGCTGATAGTCTCATATTCGTCATCGTTGGGTGCTGTGGGCATTCCTGCGGAGGTAATGTCAATCCCAAAATAATTGAGCGAATTGACTGCCGTACCGCCGGGGTATTCAACAGGAACGCCAGCCATATTGAATCCAGCGACCCTACCCCCAATATAGGCGTTGGGCCAGATGGGGGTAACTCTGTTCTCTCCGTACACAAAATCGTAGGCTTCAGCCACATCCCCGCAGGCATAGATGTCCGGGTGGTTCGTAGCCATATGACGGTCTACTACTATGCCCCGGTTTGTTTTCAAATTCGTATCCAGCACGAGTTCGAGCCGCGGCAATACTCCGATAGCCACCACGACTAGCTGGCAAGGTATGGTGGCGCCATTATCCAATACAACTTCTTCAACCGCTTCTCTACCGTTCACCCTTACCACAGTCTGACCGGTGACAATTTCCACGCCCGCCTGCTTAAGGACTTCTTCAGCCATCAAGGCTGCCTGACGGTCGAGTATGGTATTCAATATCCATTCTTTCATTTCCACTACCACTACTTCAATCCCCCTCTTTGTTAGAGCTTCAGTTGCGCTGGTCCCGATGAGCCCTCCGCCGATGACCACCGCCTTTCCGGCGCTATCCAGGAACCTGTCAATCGCCCTGGCATCATCAAGGTTGATGAAAGTGAACACACCTCTCTTATCACTCCCCTCCATGCTGGGAAAGATGGGTTTCCCTCCCATGGCAAGTAGAAGCTTTTCCCAGGCAATTCGATCGCCTTCTTCCAGTTGAGCCGTCCGCCCCTTCAAGTCTAAGGTAGTCACTTTCTTGCCACCGAGAAAAGCAATATCGCCCTGCTCACAAAAGTCGGGTGGACGGAATAGCATCTCCTCCGTGGTCCGTTCTCCCGTCAGGTACTTTGAGATAAGAGGACGCGAGTAGGCAGGATAAGGCTCATCGGAAACGATAGTCAGTGTCCCTTCCTTATCTACCTGGCGTATGGCTTCCGCCGCTCCGATGCCGCCAGCCGAATTTCCTATGATCAAGTATTTGGTTCGCATTTGTACTTAGTTGGTGCCCAACGCCATCTTCAAGAAGTTAGCATACATCCTCAGTCCGTCCTCACCGCTTTTTTCAGGGTGGAACTGCGTTGCGACCAGGTTATCCTTGATTACCATACTGCACATGGTCACACCGTAGTCGGTCGTGCCTGCCACCACCGAGATGTCGTCAGGCTCAGCATAGAAGCTGTGCACGAAGTAGAAATTGGTTTCATCCGGAATGCCCTGAAAGATGGAATGTGTAAACCTTTGTTTTACCTGATTCCAACCTGTATGCGGAATTTTGAGCCCCCGGGGTAGCCTTTTCACGGTCCCGGGAATCACCCCCAGACACTCATGCCAGCCTCCTTCCTCACTTCCTGAAAGCATTATTTGCATTCCCACGCAAACAGCAAGAAACGGTCGACCCTCCTGAATCAGTTGCCTAATAGCATCGGTCACGCCTAACTGCTCAAGACTATTCATAGCATCGGCAGCAGCCCCAACACCGGGCAGGATAAGTACAGCGGCGTCAAGTAACTCTCCCGGCTTGCTTGTTACCATCGGATCATAACCCACCTTCTTAACCGCGTTTACTACACTGCGCAAATTCCCGGCTCCGTAGTCGATTATAGCGATTACTCTGTCCATGTCATTACTTGTTCTCATCTATGCCCACTACGAGCGCTTCGTTGGGACAGTTAAGTACACAGGCAGGTATCTCCAGATCGGGACAAAGGTCGCACTTGAGAATGGTCTTGCTGTTCAGGTCCCGTGTAAGCGCTCCATAAGGGCAGGTCACTATACATGTCCAACACCCGATACACTTTTCCAGGTCAACACTGACCATGCCGCTCAGGGGGTCTCTGTGCATAGCGCCGGTAAGGCAACTGTAAACACACCACGGCTCGGCACACTGGCGACACTGAATGGGAAAGGAGACCTCCACATTCCGTTCGACACGCACGCGGGGCACAGGACGTGGAGTCTCTCTTCTAAACGCCTTAATTGCGTCCTTAGATTGGGACTGCTGCACACGGCAATAGACCTCACACAGGCCACAGCCAATGCAGACCTCTTCCTTCACATATATCCTTTTCATACTCAGAACACGATTCCGCTATAGACGTCGGTAACCGTTTACCTAGTCTGCCATCCCCACAGCATTTTGTCAATTACTTTTGCTTGTGATCGCTTGTCATGCAGGCAACACCGGGTCACGGATGTCAGCAACTTCGCTTTCAGTATACTCCATACGGACAAGATAGCCAAGTGGCCGGTGTGCCGGGCCGAACAACTGCGCAATTGACTTGCATCCCAAGTTGTGGTTTGATAACGGCCTACTACGGACAGAACCAGGAGGGTTGATGACTCCCAGAGATCGAGCTAAGGCAAAAGACTATGTCCTCAAAGTAGCCAAGGAACAGGACGTTGCATTCATCAGGCTGTGGTTTACCGACATCCTGGGTTTTCTCAAGAGCTTTGCCATCACCTTTGGAGAACTGGAAACATCTCTGGAGTTGGGCAGCGGCTTTGATGGCTCGTCTATCCAGGGCTTTGCCCGGATTGATGAGAGTGACATGATAGCTCTGCCTGACCCCACTACCTTCCAAATTCTTCCCTGGCGACCGAAAGACCGCAAGACCGCCAGGATGTTCTGTGATATTTGCTGGCCCGGAGGACAGTCCTTCGAAGGCGATCCCAGATATGTGCTGAAGAGAAACCTGAAGGAAGCCGCCGATATGGGGTATATCTTCTACGTCGGTCCCGAACTGGAGTATTTCTACTTTCAGAGTCCGGAGCTGCCCCAATTCCTGGACCAGGGAGGTTATTTCGACCTGACCCCACCGGACGTAGCCACTGATTTGAGGCGGGAGACAATTCTTGTCCTGGAAGAGATAGGCATCGGGGTGGAGTACAGCCATCACGAGGTCGCTCCCAGTCAGCACGAAATAGACCTGCGCTACACCGATGCCTTCACCATGGCGGACAACGTAATGACCTACCGCCTGGTAGTCAAACAGGTGGCTCAAAATCATGGCGTTTATGCCACCTTCATGCCTAAACCTGTGTTCGGCGTGAACGGTAGCGGCATGCATGTTCACATGTCCTTGTTCCAGGGTGATAGGAACGCCTTCTTCGACCCGAAGGACCCTCTCCATTTGTCCAGAGTTGCCAAACATTTTGCCGCCGGGTTACTGGCTCATGCGCCCGAAATCACCTCCATTACCAACCAGTGGGTGAATTCCTACAAGCGCCTTCTGCCGGGCTACGAAGCACCGGTGTACCTGAGCTGGGCAAGAAGAAATCGGGCCGATTTGATCCGCATACCCGAATACCAGCCGGGGAAGGAGAAATCCACCAGGATTGAATACAGGTCGCCCGACCCCGCCTGCAACCCTTACCTGGCTTTCAGCGTCCTACTTGCCGCCGGGCTGGAAGGAATCAGAAAAGAGTATGAACCACCACCATCCGTGGAGAGGAATGTCTTCGAAATGACCGAGGAGGAGCGGCGGGAAGCAGGGATAGGCACGCTTCCCGGCAGCCTGTATGAAGCCATACAGCTTACTGAGAACAGCGAACTGGTGAGAAAAGCCTTAGGCGAGCATCTATTCAATATCTTCATCCAGAACAGGAAGGTGGAGTGGGACATGTACCGCAGCCAGGTAACCGACTATGAACTCAAGCAATACCTGCCTATCCTCTAGTCTATTGCCATGTCGGAAACGGTAGTTGGTCTGTGACGGAAGTCGGATGTGACCCCAGGCATGGTATAATAAATCGTTAGACAACCAGAAGCACATGCTTCGACGGGGAGCCCTGAATTGAAGGATTATGTTATCGTGGATCACGGCGAAAGCAAGAATGTCCCCACCTGTATGCCACGAGCCGAGAAAGGGGGCCAGAGGCACTAGAGAACCGGTCTTTCTCTAGTCAGGGAGAGCACGATGTGCGGCATCATCGGCTATTGTGGCCAGAAGCCAGCGGTTCCAATTGTCCTGGAGGCTCTGAAGTGTCTGGAGTATCGTGGTTACGACTCAGCGGGCATAGCTTCCATATCCGATGGAAAACTAGTCATAAAGAAGGACGCCGGCAAGATTGACGAAGTCATCCGGAAACACAACCTGACAAGCCTTGCGGGCAATGTCGCCATCGGACACACCCGCTGGGCAACTCACGGAGCTGTCACCGAAGTCAATGCCCACCCCCAGTCCGATTGCGACGGCACGGTGGCTGTAGTGCATAACGGTATTATTGAGAACAACCAGCAGCTCCGCCAGGAACTCACTGGGAAGGGACACCGGTTCCGCTCGGAGACCGATACCGAAGTCATCCCTCATCTCATCGAAGATGAGCTGAAGAACGGGTTTTCCCTAGAACAGGCTGTGTTGAACATAGCCCCGAAACTCGAGGGCTCCTATGCCTTCGTGGCGATGTCCCTTAATGACCCCGACAAGGTGGTAGGCACCAGGAGGAGTAATCCCCTTGTGGTCGGCGTTGACACCCATGACTACTATGTTAGCAGTGACGCCCTGGCCTTCTCTCAATATACCGGTCGGGTAATCAGTTTGGAA
>CAYSBO010000047.1:0-3543 GCA_964429285.1 uncultured Dehalococcoidales bacterium
CTCCTGAAAACTCAGGTGAAGTGTAGTTCTCTACCTGGTCGAAGTCAAGGCTGCTAACTGTGTCCTTGTTCACTCGATTCACCTATAGTCATCTCTTGTCTTGCTAGATGTTCTCAGCACGGTCCTGCAGAGGAGCACCCCCGCATATCCCGTCTGCCCCTCCCAACATCGCCTGGACACGATGGACCGGGACCCACAATGGTGATACAGATCCGCCAACAACAGACGAGAGCCGCTGCTTGAACCGCAGGCCGGTTCCCGACTGACTTGAGCGTTCCTGTTCTGTGCTTCGATGTTGTCTACGCCGGGCATATTCGCTTCAGGCTTTTCCTATCTCTTCGTCCTGTCTTGTTCGACCTCTCACCTCTAGATATCTGTAGTTGACTAGTTCGCCAAGTATGTACCCAAATGAAATCGTTGGCTACACGTGTTAATTGTATAGTGCCAGGCTTGCCTGCTGTCAATAGGCCATCGGTACTGGTGGTAGAGGAAACAAATAAGAGTTGCACCGACTAGTTGAGTCCAGGGACATTCATGGGCGGGTTATCATTGCTCCAGTTCTGAATGCAGAAGACTACCGTTGTTCCGGTGAAATCCAGCCGCTGCGTAGTGCCAGAGCGACGGCGTGGGCCCTATCGTTGGCATTTAGTTTGCGCAGGATGGCGCTGACATGGTTCTTGATTGTCTGCTCGCTGATTTCGAGAATATAGGCGATTTCCTTATTTGAGTTGCCCTCGGCGATATAGTTGAGGATCTGAGTTTCCCTGTTGGTCAGGGGAGCGACCACCCCTCCCATCGTCCTCCTCAGACCTTGAAACTGGTTCAATACGTGCTTGGCGACCTGGGGTCTGGTCATCAGGCTTTCGTTTATGGGGTATTCACCTCCATAGGCCCGCCTTATGGTACCGGCCAGCTCATCGGAGGAGGTCTTCTTATTCAGGCAGGCTACGGCTGCGGTCTTGATAACCTCAAACAGTTCCGTATCATCGGGCGACGGGCTGAGCACTATCACTTTGGTATTGGGGTAGTATTGCGCAATCTTCCTGCCGAGGTCAATACCACTGAGACTGGCCAAATCAGAGCCCAGCAGAACAACGTCAGGAAGGTTGGCTTCAATTGTCTCGAACGTCTCCTCAGTCGGGTCGCACTCCATTATCTGCATGTCAGATTGTGTAGACAGTGCGTCACGTACCCCGGCCCGGAAAAACGCCTGCTCGTCGATTATCATCACCTTGATTTTGTCCAATATGCAACTCCTTTTTGCACTCTGCATATTTGCAGAGTCCCGGCTTGCCGTTTCAAGAATGAACGTCAGTTTCATATTATATCAGCCTTCGTATCGTGTCAAGCACCGGGGCTTGACAAAATGCATCTGCCGGGTAGTATAATGGTACCAGGACGAAAGTAATGAACCACCGAAGGTCCAATATAGAGATAATAGCCGACATGCTGAGGGTCGGCGAGAATGGTGCCGGCAAGACGGAGATCATGTACAGCGCCAATATGAGCTATGCCCAGATACAGAAGTATCTTGGATTTCTTCTGACTCACGGGTTCATTAACAAAGTGCACGTGGGAAACCCCTCGGTCACCTATCGGGTGACTGAAAAAGGGGGAACGCTGCTGAAGAATATTGACGGCATAATGGAAGTACTCGAGTTCCAAAACGGCAACGGAGCTTGAGGGCTGGATGCTGTATAGCCGCAGAGGGGTGCCTGGAAGCAGATTGGGGCCACCCCTTATTTAATACAATAAACAAAGGAGTGCTATGATAGGAGAGTCACATGGCTGAAAGAAGAATGCTAATAGTCGATGCTGAGCTGGTGAAAAGGATAGATGAGAACCGGGGCGATATGAGCCGGCCCGACTTCATCAACTTTCTCATTGATAATCAGTTGAAGGAAGAAAGCAAGAAGCCGAGCAATGGCGTAACCCGGGAAGAATTTCACCAGTTTCAGGAAGGAACGAAAGAGCTACTGCGCAGTTTCCTGGAATTCTTTATCAGCTACGGTCTGGAGCTAGGCAAGCAGCCGGGCGATAACGAATTCGAGCAACTGTCCCGGCAATTGCAGAGTCTAGGTGCCTCCGCAAAAACAAAGGGTTCCTGACCCTTTCTCTCCGCATTCTCTCCGCGACCACATTCTTCACAGCTTCAAATAGAACTATCTTCTAGAACATAATCTCTTCCCAACCTATCCCGCCCTTGTCATACTGTTTCCTACGTAATGACGTCCTGTGTTGTCGCCCCGGTGACAGCAGGAACGGAGGTGCATTTATGACAAGGCCAATTGATTTACTGCGCGAGGGGCGAAGGGAGGAGCTATGGCAAGCATGCTGCGGGTTTGTCGACCTCAGCCTCGAACAGTTTATGGCCATGCAGAAAAGACTGCTTCAAGAGCAGATTGAGCTACTTAAGAGATGCGAACTGGGGAGGAAGGTGATGCGCGGTGCCCTGCCCGACACAGTGGAAGAGTTCCGGGAGCAGGTGCCTTTGACAACTTATGCCGACTACCTACCTGAGCTAGCGGAAAAAAGGGAAGAGGTTCTACCCGTGAAGCCTGCCATGTGGGTGCATACTGTAGGGAGGATTGGCGAGTACAACTTCAAATGGGTGCCGTTATCCGAAGCCTTCGTGTATGAGTTCGAGCGGGTGGCGGGAGGTGTGGGGCTTCTGGCTTCCTGTGATCCTCAAGGTGATTTCCTGGCCAAGGAGCATCTGAAACTTCTGGCCACCATGGGAAGCAGAGATTATGGATCAGGTGTTGTGGCGTATCTTTGCCAGCAAGCGCTCGGCTGTGACCTCTGCCCGGCTGATGCAGAGACGGTAGGATTTCAGGAGAAGATGGAAGCCGGCTTTCAGGAGGCCCTATCTCAGGGTCTCAATGCGCTTGGCGGTCTGCCCTCTGTTCTGGCCTTTGTCGGCGAGGAGTTTAAGCGAGCAGCAACAAATGTGGACGGTCGCTTTCTGCTATCTCATCCCAGGGCGTCTGCCCGCCTAATGAGGGCGCTAGTCAAGAGCAAACTAGCCCGTCGTCCTATATTGCCCAGGGACCTGTGGTCGCTTAAGGTAGTTGTGGGTGGAGGCAATGATAGTGCCATTTTCCGGCAAAAGGTAGAAGAATTGTGGGGAAGGTCTCCCCTGGAGATATATGGCGGCACCGAGGGCGGGATTTACGCCACCCAGGCCTGGGACTATGAAGGTATGACTTTCATTCCCAACCTCAACTTCCTTGAGTTCATTCCTGAGAGAGAATGGTTTAAGTGGCAGTTGGATTCTTCTTACCAGCCAAAGACGGTCTTGCTTGACGAGGTAAAGCCTGGCAACAGCTATGAGCTAGTCATCACCAATTTCCATGGTGGCATTCTGACCAGGTGCAGGCTCGGCGACGTAGTGAGAATAACTTCGCTCAAAAACGAAAAGGTGGGCATCGATATTCCGCAGATGGTATTCCAGGGAAGGGCTGACGATTTCGTTGACGTCACCGGTGTTGGTCGGCTGACAGAGCGAGTGATCCGGCAGGCGATGGAGAGCAGCAACATTCC
>CAYSBO010000047.1:3643-8428 GCA_964429285.1 uncultured Dehalococcoidales bacterium
CATCTCAACCTGCCACATATTAATCCACCGGATGAAGTACTGTCTTCGCTACGAGTTCCTCCAGTGGTGGTGGAAGCCGCACCGGTTCCTGAAAGTGAACGCGCAGCCGCTCGATGATATGTCAGGCTCAAGATCCAAGAAAGGGAAATGTGGAGGGGCGTTATGACAAGACCCATTGAGTTACTGCGCGAGGACAGGAAAGAGGAGCTATGGAAAATGTGCTGTGGCTTCATTGACCTCAGTCTGGAGGAAGTCATGGCTATGCAGAGGAGACTGCTCCTGGAGCAAATCGACCTACTGAAGAATTGCGAACTGGGTAGAAAGATATTGCGTGGTGCTAGGCCTACCACGGTGCAAGAATTCCGTGAGCAGGTGCCATTAACCACCTATACTGATTATTGCCCTGAACTCATAGAAAGAAGGGAGGGTGTATTGCCCGCCAAGGTTGCCAAGTGGGTAAGAACTTCGGGTACATCCGGAAAATCCTATGTCAAATGGGTTCCACTTTCGGTGGGCGTCATTCGTGAGTTAGAGAAGGTGCTGACAGCCGAGATTATTTTTTCCGGGTGTAACAGTAGAGGTGACCTGTCGAAGCTTAAGGAACATCTCAAGGTGCTGCAGACTTTGGGGGCTCCAGAGTATGGGACAGGCTTTTTAGCTTACGTAACAAAACAATCGATCAACTGCGACTTGTTGCCTTCCCATGGAGGAGAGCTGCCTTTTCAGCAGTGCATAAAGCTTGGCTTCGAGGAAGCTCTATACCGTGGTCTTGACGGTTTCGGCGGCATAGCTTCGGCATTAGTCTATGCGGGAGAGCAAATCAGAAGGCGAGCGGGAAATATAAGCACCCCCTTTCTGTTGGCCCACCCCAGGGCAGTATTTCGAGTGGCCACAGGACTGGTCAAGAGCAAGTTGGCTCGTCGTGCGCTGTTGCCCAAAGACCTGTGGACAGTGCAAGGGATAATATGTGGTGGCAGTGATACCGCAGTTTTCAAGAAAAGAGTGGAGGAATTATGGGGCAGACGCCCCCTGGAGCATTATGCCAGTTGTGAAGCAGGCCATTGTGCTCTGCAAACCTGGGATTATGAGGGGATGACCTTTGTTCCCATCCTCAATTTCTTTGAATTTATTCCCGAAAAGGAATGTTTCAGGTCGCAATTAGATCATTCTTACCAGCCGAAGACTGTTTTATTGGATGAGTTAAAAGCGGGTGAGAATTATGAAATAGTGCTTACCAACTTCCATGGCGGGGCCTTTACCAGATACAGGATTGGCGATATAGTAAGGATAACTTCGCTGCGAAATGAGAAATTGAACATTGATATCCCGCAGATGGTGTTTTACAGCCGGGCTGATGACCGTATTGATATTTCCGGATTTGGGCGCCTGACAGAAAAGGTGATTTGGGAAGCGATTGAAAACAGCGGCATTCCTTATAAAGATTGGACGGCACGTAAAGAAGCAATTGGAGATAGGACAATACTGCATCTCTATCTAGAACTTCAACATAATTATATTGCCAGCGAAGAAGCTGTAGGGGCAACGGTATATGCCGAGCTGCAGAAGTTGGACAGCACATATCACTATAACCAGTACGGCGCCTTTGGTGACCCGGAGACTGTGCTTGGCCTGAAGCCTATAAAGATTACTTTTCTCCCTCGAGGTGCTTTTGCCAGGTACATCTCCCAACGTCAGGCTGAGGGTGCTGATCTAGGCACCATCAAGCCGCCCCATGTTAACCCTTCGAATAAGGTGCTTTCCTTGCTGGGAGCTCCCGACGTTGTGGTGGACGCTGCGCCACTGACTGAAGACGAACGTGTGGCTGCTCGACGACACTAGAAAAGCTTTGAGAAAACCACGATATCTTGCCAGGGCAAGGACAAGGAAGGGTTTTAACCTTGCCTTTCCCATTGTCACTTGATATTCCTCCGTCAGATTCTCCGCCGACACCTCAGAATGCGGGGGTCTAGAAACCCAGTACCAGGCTTCAGCCTCATGCCGCACGCCCCTTAAGGGTTACAGCAGGGAATTCATATCGGTACTTCCGACGGGGTACCATAGTCCCTCTTGACAGCTTGCACATTTATGTCAATAATAGCTTCGTGTTACAGAGGGTGATGTTATGAATGTCGACGTTCTGGTTCCCTTGATTGCCACGATCGCCTATATTCCTTTGTTCGGCATTCTGCTATCCAACCGACCCTGGAATAGAAAGCAGCGATTCTTCTTCTTTTTCCTGGTTCCTGCAGTCTTGTGGAGTCTCGCTAGCTTCCTGGGTCGAACCGATTTCTTTGCCAATGGACTGTCTCTCACAATCAAGAGCACCTTATGCATCACTATCTGGATGCTGGTGCAATTCCACTACTTTGTTTCCTCCTTCTATCGCTCTGAACGCATCAGGTTTCCTCTGGCCTATATTTTCCCAATAGCCACCATCGTCCTGACTGCGTTGGGGTATATCCCGAGCCATATTGATGTCCAGGCTGGCTCCGTCAGCGTCGAATACGGCCCCTGGCTCATTGCTATAGGCCTTACGTTTCTGGCCACCGTAGGAGTCAGGGACATATATTCTTTGTGGCAGAGGGGGAAGACTTCATTTGACCCGGTAGAGCGGAACCAGCTTACGTATCTTCTTGTCGCCATCGGCCTCCTGGCAATCTTTCTTTTGATTGGTCTCCTGCCCCGAGCGGGCGGCTTTCCCGTTGCTCATCTAGGCAACCTACTCGTAGCCTGCACCTTAACCTACGCAGTTATGGCCCATCATCTGCTGGATATGAGCGTTGTATTTCGCCGCGTCCTCACATATGTGGGCGTTTATGGCGTGGGGGTTGCCATAATCTTGCTGGTCTTTCTCCTGGCTCGTCTAGTTTCTGGTTTCAGACCCCACTTCGCCAGCCTGGCACTAGCCATCGGTCTGGCAATTCCGGTAAGCATCTTCCTGGTTTACAAGGTGCATGATCCCTTGCGACGTAAGGTGGAGACAGCTTTCGTTGGGGCAAGATACAATTATCGCCGTCGGTTGTCTCAGTTCATCACCCAGATACACAATGTCTCCAGCATAGAACAACTGGGAGGCGACTTCATATACTTGCTTTCTCAATCTATCGACTGTAAGAGAGCCTGCCTGCTCCTGCATCAAGCTGAAGAACAAGCTTTCGTTCCCCGGTTCTTCTACCCTCCCACCAAAGAAAACCCCATAGAGCAGTTGAAACTAAGGTCGGATAGTCCTATTACAACCTGGCTGAAGCAAGAAAAAACCCTTCTACCGAAAAGGAATATCAGCATCTATCCTGAGTTCAAATCCGTGTGGCAGGAGGAACGAGAAGCAATACGACTAGCAGGAATAGAGGCATTCGTGCCTCTAATAAACATGGAGGAGCTTGTGGGTGTTATGGCGGTAGGTGAAAGGCGGGATGGGAAACCTTACACCGTTGAGGAGTTCGACTTGCTGAATTCGATCGGTGCCCAGGTGGCAGCGAGCATGGAAAAGGAATATATCTATGAGCAGTTGCGGGAGCAGGATAAGGAAATCACCTTTCTCAACCGTCTGACCACAATTGTGACCTCCAGTGTGAGCATTGAGACGATATTCGAAGGTTTTGTCCAGGAACTGAACAAGATGGTGGATTTCGACTGGGTAACGATTGCTTTGATTGACGAAAATGAGCTTCGTTTTCTGGCCCTATCCAGTACCGTAGGTTCTCCCTGGCAGGCGGAGGAGAGGATACCGCTTGAAGGGACGGCTACGGAGAGGGTCTGCCAGGACAGGAAAAGCCTATATGAACCGGACCTGGCGCAATACTACCGATTCTGGACCGGAGAGCATCACCTGCAGCAAGGGATCCGCTCAATCGTTTATTTGCCTTTGACTATCAAGGACCAGAGTATTGGGAGTTTGATTGTAGGCGCCCGCCACCCGCACGCTTTCAGTGGCAAGCAAATTAAGCTCCTGGAGCAAGTGGCTCTGCAGATTGCCACTCCGATCGAGAATTCCCAGCTTTACGCCCGGGCTGAACAAAGGTCTCGCATTGATGAGCTTACCGGCCTGTTTAACCGACGTCATTTCGAAGAACGGCTCAAAGAAGAGATCGGGCGACACTCCCGCTATGGCGATGTATTCTCCATATTCCTGCTCGATCTGGACAACTTCAAGACCTACAACGATATATACGGACATCCTTCCGGGGATATCCTGCTTAACCATGTAGGGAAAATCATCAGGAACTCCATCCGAACTGCCGACCAGGCTTTCCGCTACGGCGGCGACGAGTTTGTCGCTATCCTACCGCACACAACTGTGGACGATGCCCGTGTGGTGGCCGACCGCGTTCGGGAGGGAATTGCCACGGAGATGGCTGAAAAGGAAAGTGCCGTCACATGCAGCATTGGTTTGGCCTGTTATCCTTCAGATGGAGTTATGGCCGGGGAGATCGTTACCGTGGCCGACACCGCTCTCTATTTTGCCAAGCGGACGGGAGGTAACCGGGTCTATGTCTCTTCCAAAATCCTGTCCGAACCGCTGGAAGACGCTGGGATTTACGCAAGGCGTAACGGCTTGAGTGCCATCTATGCGCTGGTCTCCACAGTGGAGGCCAAGGACCCCTATACTTACGGCCATTCCAAGAAAGTGAACACTTATGCCGTAGTTCTGGCGGAAGCGATCGGGCTACCGCCTGACGAAGTGTCCAGAGTGAGTACGGCTGCTCTGCTTCACGATATCGGCAAAATCGGCGTTCCCGACAAAGTGCTCAACAAGAAAGGGAAACTTAACGCAGAAGATTGGGA